>JASHPJ010000136.1 GCA_030038195.1 Acidobacteriaceae bacterium | reverse complement strand
TCAGCCCCTGCAAAAGGGCAGATTTGTGGGGCCTTCAGGCCCGGGTCTTTACCACTTTTCGAGGAATGGAAGGAATGACAACTGTAGTACGTGTCCTGTCTCTGAAGTTCATGACATAAATATCGCTGTCATCCTGAGCGAGGGTCGCCGCGGTCCGCCGCGGCGGAGAGTCGAAGGTCGAAGATCCGCCGTGGCGGTACCTGCGGCTTGGGATATCAATTTATGATACGAACTTCTGGAACCCCACACTAGTACGCCTTCAGCTCCACAATCGCTTTCAGCACATCCTCCGGCTGGGGCAGGATTGCGTCTTCCAGGATCGGCTGATACGCCACAAACGTATCCATTGCGCCGATCCGTTTCACCGGCGCATCCAGATCGTCAAACAACTCGCCGGCGATGCGGGCCGCAATCTCCGCGCCGTAGCCCCAACTCAGCATGTCTTCGTAGGCCACAATCACGCGGCTGGTCTTGCGCACCGAGGTTGCAATCGCCTCCCAGTCGTAGGGGCTGAGCGTGCGCAGATCGATAATCTCCACATCGATTCCATGCCGGCGCTCAGCCTGGTGCGCGGCCTGCAGCGCGCGCGGCACCAGCGCACCGTAGGTCACCAGCGTGATGTGCGCGCCGTGCCGCACGATCTTTGCCTTGCCGAAGGGAATCGCAAAATCCGGCCCCGGATAGGGCGCGCGGCCATACGGCTCGCGATAGAGCCGCTTGTGCTCGAGGAACAGCACTGGATCGTCCGAGCGGATGGCGGTGCGCAGCAGCCCGTTCGCATCCAGCGCATTCGACGGCATCACCACGCGCAGTCCGGGAATATGGGTAAACACGCTCTCGCCCGACTGCGAGTGATAGATTGACCCGCCCGTCAGGTAGCCGCCAATCGGCACGCGAATCACGACCGGCGCGCCCCAGGTTCCATTCGACCGCCAGCGCATCAGGCTCAGCTCATTGCGAATCTGGTGCATGGCCGGCCAGATGTAGTCGAAGAACTGGATTTCGACCACCGGCTTCATGCCACGCACCGCGTAGCCGATCGCGCGGCCCACAATATTCGCCTCGGCCAGCACGGAGTTGAACACGCGATCGGGCCCGAACTCCGTCTGCAGCCCCGCCGTGAGCTTGAAGACACCGCCCTTGCCCTTCACTTCCTTGAGCGCCTGCACGCGGCTGGCGTCCGCCACGTCTTCGCCGTAGACCACAATGCGCGGATCGCGGCGCATCTCGTCGTGCAGGCACGCATTGATCAGCTCGGCCATGGTGCGCGGCGTCGAGGACTTGTGGCCATTCCGTTTTTCGGTGGATTGGATCTGCTCGGTGGCAAAGGCGGCTCGGGTGGGATCGAGGCCGGCGGAATAAACGTGGTCGCGAATGCTGGCAACAGCCGGCAGCGGAGCCTCGAGTGCGCGGTCGGCGGCGGCGGCGGCTTCCCGGTCAAGCCCAAGCTCGAGTTCCTCGAGCTCCGGGCCGCCAAGGATACCCTCTTCGAGCAGGCGCACGCGTAGCCGCGCCACGGGGTCGCGCAGCCCATCGCTCTCGCGCTCGGCCGTGCTGCGATAGTTCTTGTCATCGTCAGAAAACGAGTGTGAATACAGCCGCACGCAGTGCCCGTGCACAAAGGCTGGACCGCGACCCGCGCGGCAGTACGCCACGGCGGCCTGCAGTGCGCCCAGGCACGCCGTGGGATCGGTCCCGTCCACCTCGGCAAAGTGGAAGTTGGGAAAGTTGGCCACGATCCGCGAGATGTTTCCACCCGGCGTGTTCACCTCGACGGGAACGCTGATGGCGTATCCGTTGTCCTCGACCAGAAAGATGACCGGCAGCCTCTGGTTGGAGGCGGTATTCATCGCCTCCCAGAACTCGCCCTGCGACGTGGCCCCTTCGCCCACGCACACCAGCACCACCTCGTCGCTGTGAAACTCCACGTCGTGGAAGGCGCGGTAATCGCCCTCGACCTGCGCCGCCGCTTCCGGATGCCGGCTCAGATACCGGCCCGCCTCAGCGCAGCCCACCGCGTGCAGCAGTTGCGTGGCCGTGGAAGACGAGGTGCTCACAATGTGCAGCGCGCGGCTGCTCCAGTGCGTCGGCATCTGCCGGCCGCCGCTGGCCGGGTCCGCCGCTGCACCCACCGCCTGCAGCATCATCTCGCCGGGTGTGACGCCCAGCGCCAAGCACAGGGCACGGTCGCGATAGTAAGGGAAGAACCAGTCGTAGCCCGGCTTCAGCGCCAGCGCGGCAGCCACCTGCAGCGCCTCGTGGCCCGCGGCTGAAATCTGGAAGAAGATCTTTTGCTGGCGTTTGAGCAGGATTTCACGGTCATCGATTGCGCGGGAAAGATACATCAGCCGGTAGATTTCGACTAGCTTCTGCGCGTACAGGCCATCCAAGGCGGCAGCCTCTTCCGGCGACCGAACGCTGGAAAGTGCAGCTTCCATTCCCGTCGTCTCCACAATCACCGCTTCCCATCAGATTGTAACAATTTCGGCCGCGCTGTGGCCCAGGTCACAGACCGGCCCGCGCTCAGTGCAGCGGCGGCATGAACGGCACGGGAGTATCCATGTTCATCGCCGGGCTGCGGACCGACATGACCATCTTGTCTCTCACGCTGTGCGCCAGCTTCTCGATCTCCGCCACCTTCCTGAGCTGCTCGGGAGAGAGCTCGCCTGGATGCGACTTGGCAATCTCGTTGTTCAGCTCGGTAGCCAGGGCAAACAGTCGGTTGGTATCCGCAACCAGCGCCTTCTGCCGCTCCACGTTCATCATGTGCACGCGCTTTTCTGAGTTCAGCGGGTTCGATGGATCGTCGGAGCCGAAGGTTGCGGACCCCTGCTGCGGAAACCCGCGCGGCGGTATCGTAAACGGACTGCCCGAGCCCGTCTGCTGCGCGACGCCGCTACAGGCCGGCAGCGCCAGCGCAACCGCCAGCCACAGCGCCAGGCGCACGGCGCGCAGCCGCGCAATCGTTCCCCTCGCCGCAAGCCGACTTACCGTTTTCATCGCGCTTCGCCTCATTCCTTGCCCGCCGTCAGGCTGGTCCCGGTGCGCAGCTTGCGCGCGTACTGCTCCAGCTCGCCCGCCTTGCGCACCACGTCGACTGAAAGCTCGTCCTTAGTCGATTTGTCCACTGCCGCCTTCAAATCGGTCGCCATCTTCAGCAGATCGGAGCACTCGATCGCCACCTTCCGCTGCCTGGGATCGGTCGGCAGCTTCACCGGCGGCGGAGGCGCTGCAGCAGTCTGGGCCGGCTCAGTAGTGGCAGGCCGAGCCAAAGCCGGCTTTGCGGTTTGTACGGAGCTGGCAACTGCAGACTGCGCGGATTTCCCGGTCACAGGCTGCTGCGGATTCAGCTCCTCGGGTGGCAGCGGCTTGGCAGCCGGCTCTGAAGTGAAGTGCCCGTCGCGCGGATCGTTGTCCGCCTTCGCCTGGGAATCTGCCGGGAACTCCTTCAGCAGATCGTCTGCAGAATCCGGACCGCTATTGGATTGCGCGTCGTCCACATCGGACTGCCGGGCACTCGTCGCGTCGGCCTTTGCAGCCGGCTGCGAGCCGGTTTTCTGGCTGGATGGAGCCTGCGCTGGCTGCGTTGATTGCGTAGCCTGTGCATACGCGTAGCGCAGGCCGAGTCCGGCCGCGCACAAAGTCGCGAGCAGCGCAACCACGCACAGCCACGCCGGCTCGAGCCGCAAATGGCCTCGAAACTTCGCTCCGCCGATGCGCCGGGCTGTCACAAGCTCAACCGTGCCGGAACCGCAGCCACCCATTCCGGCTGCTCCTGCGCACAGTCTAGTCTAGTAGCAGGAGTTTTTGCATGCTTCCTTTAAGGTTTGAGCCGGAATTTTTCCTGGGCTTTCGCTGGAGCATCTTCCGGGAAGGCCGCTTCCTGGGCCGCGTGCTGGACGAATGGATCAACGACACCCAGGAATTTCTCCACACCAAGCTGCCGCACCTTATCGTCATCGCCGCGATCGGCTTCTTCCTGAACAAGTTGCTGCGCCTCATCACCAACCGCATGGTGCGCGTGGCCGAGCTCCACGCCGGCGCGTCCGGCCGCGTGTCTGAGGTTAAAACACTGGCCAGCGTGATCCGCGCCACCGGCCTGGCGGTCATCGGCGCCATCGTCGGCATGCAGTTTCTTGACGCGCTGGGGGTCGATCTCGCTCCGCTGCTCGCCTCAGCCGGCGTGGCCGGCGTGGCCATCGGCTTGGCCGCGCAGAATATCGTCAAGGACATGTTCAACGGCATCCTCATCCTGGTGGAAGGCCAGTTCAACGTGGGCGACCAGGTGCGGCTGGCCGGCGTGGCCGGCACCGTGGAGGCCATGACGCTGCGTAAAACCACCGTCCGCGACAGCGACGGCACGCTCTACGTGATCCCCAACTCCCAGATCACCACCGTCGCCAACCTCAGCATGGACTACTCCGTGGCCACCATGAATATCAGCGTCGATTTCTCAGCCAACCCGGACGCGGTGATGAAGCTGCTGACGCAGATCGCCATGGACGTGCGCAACAGCGACGAGTTCAAGAACCTCTTCGTCGCCGACCCGCAGATTCTGGGCGTGGACGCGCTCAAGGGCTCGCAGCTCATCTTTCCCGTGCAGTTCAAGACGCTGCCGACCAAGCAATACGGGCCGATGCGCGAGTTCCAGCGCCGCGTGCGCCTTGCGCTGGAGCAGAACCACATGCTGCCCGGCGATCCGCTGCGCGTCTACGGCACATTTTCGGGAGCGGACGCCGCGCAGACGCCGCTGCGCACCGCTGAAGCCGAGCCGCAACCGGGGGCGCCTGCACCCGACCCGACTACCCTCAAGCCGGAGGAGACCAATCCGTTTTCAGGCGAATGAACGGGCGTGACTCGAACCGGTTGCACGAGAACACTTTTCGAAAGGCGTGAAGGGATGTTGCATCACTCCACCGATCAGGAGCCTCTGCATCATCCCATCCCATGCGAAAGCGCCTTGAGCAGCGCATCGGCATCCGTCACCGGTGGCAGGCACATGCGCCCCTTGCACACCAGTGCCCACGCCGGCCGACCAGCCGGAGCAGGCGCCCGCAGCACCGTCTCCGCCAGCGCGTTAGGAACTCCGCCGGCCACCAGCCGCACCGGATCGATGCGAATCACCGATTTGTTTACCGCGTAGCCGGCAACAGCCGTCGCTTCAAGCCGCTCGGCATCAGGCTCCGAGCCCACAACCACCACCTGTACCGGATCAGCCAGCAGCCTTTCAAGCGCCAGCCCGTAGCTGCCCGCGTAAAGCCCGAAGTGCTCCACGATGCCTGCAAAACAGTCGAGCGTGTCTTCGGCAATCTCGCGGTACTGCGGATTGCCGCTCAAGGCTTCAAGCCGCGCCAGCGCCGCGCCAGCCGTCGGATTGCCGGCCGGCGTGGGCGAGTCCTGCAGCGGCTTGCGCCGTGCCGCCAGCGCGCCCAGCGGCGCTGCGCCATCCCCCGTAGCCGCATCGTAAAACGCGCCTGCCGCGCCATCGTAAAAACGCGCGATCATCGCATCCGCAAGCTGCACGGCCGCGCGGTAATACTTCATCTCGCCCGTGGCAAACCAGCCATCGATGCAGGCGTGAATGGTAAACGCATAATCGTCCAGCGTTCCCGGAGCCTGCCCGGCCGGCGCAACGTTCTCTGGATACGCAATCACATGCCGTAGCGCCGACGCGCCGTCCCATGCGGCATCCAGCAGCCGTTCTAGCGTTTTGAGCGCAAAATCGCGCGGCTTATTCTCGCGCAGCACGCGCGCCGCCTCAAGATACGCGGTCACCGCCATCGCATTCCAGCCGGTGTACAGCGTGCGGTCGATGAACGGCATGGGGCGCAGCGCGCGCGCGGCCAGCAGCTTGCTCCGCGCCGTCTCGAACAAGGCGCGCAGCACTTCCGCGCTCTCACCCGTCTGCGCCGCGACCTCGGCCAGCGTCGCCGGCACATGGAGCACATTCTTCGCCGGATTGTGGTGCATATCGCCCAGCTCGCGCATGTTCCAATATTTGCGCGCAAACTCGAATTCGCCGGGCGCAAGCACGGCGCGGGCTTCGTCCAGCGTCCAGGTAAAGTAGTCGCCATCATCGTCCAGGCCCACATCCGCGTCCTGCGAGGCATAAAACCCGCCCTGCTCGCGGTCGGTCATCGTGCCGTCGAGCCAGGCGATGATCGCATGCGCCGTTGCCAGAAAATCCTCTCTCACTAAACTTTGATAGCCGTGCACGTAGTTGCGCAGCAGCTCCGTGTTGTCGTAGAGCATCTTCTCGAAGTGCGGCACGCCCCAGCGCTCGTCCACGCTGTAGCGATGGAAGCCGCCGGCGAGCTGGTCATACACGCCGCCGCGCGCCATCTTGTCCAGCGTGATGGTGAAGGCTTCGAGCGCCTGTGCATGGCCGCGGTTCACGCCCAGGTGCAGCAGCAGATCGAGCGCCGCCGGATGCGGAAACTTGGGCTGCGAGCCGAATCCGCCGTTGCGCGGATCGAAGCTCTTGAGCGCCGAAGCAGCAATCTTTTCCACCAGCACCGGCGACCGCTCCGCGCTACGGCCCGAGAAGCTCTCGTTGTGCTCGATGGCCGCCATCACGCTCGACGCGGTTTCCAGCGCCTCCTCGCGCCGCTCGCGCCACACCTGCGCCATGGTGAGCAGAATGCGCCCAAACCCCGGCCGGCCGTAGCGGTCCTGCCGCGGAAAATACGTGCCGCCAAAGTAAGGCCGCCCGTCGGGCGTGAGAAACGCGGTCAGCGGCCATCCGCCCTGCCCGCTGATGGCCGAAACCGCGGCCTGGTAGCGCGCATCCACGTCGGGACGTTCGTCGCGATCCACCTTCACCGCGACGAAATGCTGATTGATCAGCGCCGCAATCTCGGGATCTTCGTAGGATTCGCGATCCATCACGTGGCACCAGTGGCACCACACTGCGCCAATGTCCAGGAGCACCGGCTTGTTCTCAGCCTGGGCGCGGGCAAAGGCCGCCTCGCCCCACGCGTGCCACTGCACCGGCTGGCGCATGGCCGAGCGCAGATACGACGAAGCCGCATGTTCAAGCTGGTTGTGCGCGTGGGTTGGGGAAGCAGCCTCACTCATAGTGTGAGGATAAACGTCCTGCGCCGCGTGTGGCGAATGCGCGGCGCAGGACCCGGATCAGGACTTGGTGGCAAGGATGAGAGGCGAAGGGCCGGGCACCTCGACTATGCGCGGATTCACAAAGCCGGCCTCGAGCAGCCACTCGCTTATCTCCTCGAAACAGTAGGTGTCTCCGGCGTCTGTGTGAACCAGCATGTTGACGGCAAAGAGCAGGCCGCCCAGAGGTCCGGTTCTTTCAGGATTGACCAGGAACTCCGCAATGGCGACGGTCCCGCCGGTGGCGAGCGCCGAATGCGTTTTGCCGAGCAGCGCTTTACTGCGCTCCACACCTTCGCTGTGCAGGATATGGCCCAGCGTCGCGGCATGATGTTCGCGGCCGAAATCGGCTTCGAGCAAGTCACCTTCTACAAAAGTGAAGCGGTCGGCAAGGCCAAAGTGCGCGGCATTCTTGCGGGTCAACGCCAGCACACCGGGCCAGTCCACCGCCGTAACGCGAAGCTGCGGCGCGCTCTGCGCCAGGGTAATTCCCCACACGCCCGAACCCGCAGCCAGGTCGAGCACGCTGGCGGCATCTGCCTGGGCGCCGAGATCCAGATGGGCCGCAAGCGCGCGGGCAGACGGATAGTTCATGGGAAAAAGATCGTTGACGAATTTTTCAAAGAACTGGGCGCCTGTCCCTTGCTGGTTGACTGGCTTCACACTTCTGCCGGTGGCAACTGTCTCATTCAGACAGAGCCATTGCGGAATCAGATGCTCGCTGGTGTGGCGGACCAACCCGCCATAAAAGCCCGGCTTGGTGCTGACCAGAAAGGCAGAGCTTTCCGGGGTCAGCCCATAGTTGCCGTTCGTGTCCTTGCTCAGAAAATCCAAGCCCACCAGCGCATTGAGAATCGCGGCCAGCCCCCGCTCCGATGCACCGGTGGCCGCGGCAATCTCTTTGAGCGGCATCGGGCCGTTGTCGAGAACGTCGAACACGCGGTGATGAATAGCTGCTTCAAGAATGAGCGGCGGCGCATAGCCCCACGCAAATTGAAAGATGCGATCAGGCGTAACCGAAGCAGAGGTTGCAGTCGTCATGATTGACCTCGTGGAGTGAACTTTTTGAGGGAGACGGGAACCCCACGAAGTATACAGGAGTGGACCGGGCGCCGGATGCTCCATCCTTTCCACGTCCACCGCGGCGGATGCGGAAAGGATGGGGAAACCACAAAACGCAGCAAACCGTTCTTATGCTTTCGCCAGCTCCGCCTCGATGGCCGCCACCAGCTCCGGAGCATCCGGCGCCGTATCCGGCGAGAACCGCCGCACCGCCTCGCCATCCCGGCTCACCAGGAACTTTTCGAAGTTCCACAGAATCTCCGGCTCGGGCAGCGTATCGATGCCATAGCCCTTGAGCTTTTCGCGGAAAGGCACCTCGGCGGAGCCTGCGGCCCTGGGCTGCGCCGCAATCAGCGCGGCGTAAAGCGGATGCTTGCCAGGCCCGACAACCGTGATCTTGCTGAACAGCGGAAAGCTGACGCCGTAGTTCAGCGTGCAGAACGATTGAATCTCCTCGTTCGAGCCTGGCTCCTGCTGCTTGAAATCGTTGGCCGGAAATCCGGCAATCACCAACCCCTTGTCCTTGAAGCGCTTGTAGATTTTTTCGAGGGCCTCGTACTGCGGCGTCAGTCCGCACTTGGACGCTACGTTCACAATCAGCAGCACGCTGCCCCTGAAGTCGCCCAGCGACGCGGGCTCGCCGGAGATTTTCTCAACGGGGATATCGTAGATGGAAGCAGGCATGATGAATCTCTCCTTTAAAATTCTCTACCACTAAAATTCTCTACCACGCGCGGCACTAGCTCAGCAGCCGCCGCGCTACCTGGATGTACAGCTCAACCGCTTCGAGCAGCTCTTTCTTCGCGAGCCTTTCATAGGGCGTGTGTGCCACGTGAATCGAGCCCGGGCCCAGCAGCAGCGGCTCGCCCCAGTTGCTCAACTGCGGAATGTCGGTGGTGAACTTGGCGATCATGGTGGGCAGTCCCTCCACCGCGCGCAGCCGCACGAAGGGAATCTCCAGCGTGAAGTCCACTTCCGCCAGCCCCTGCGCGGCTTCCATCAGCGCGGCGCGCACCGGCGCCGAGTCGCCCACCAGCCGCACCAGCACCTGCGCCTCGGCCTTGTCGGCAATCACGTTGGGCGCGTACCCGCCATGAACCTGCCCGATGTTGAGCGTGCTCGGCCCCACGTCTTCGAGGCTGGGCAGCGGAATGGCCAGCACCTTGCCCAGCGCCTCCACCAACTTATGTACCGCTGACTCGCCCAGCTCCGGATACGCCGAGTGCGCCATCTTGCCCGAAGCCTTGAACACCGCGCGCAGCGCGCCCTTCGACGCCAGCGCCAGCCGGTTGTCCGTGGGTTCGCCGTTGATCAGGAACCGGCTGCCCCTGGGCGAAAGATTGGCTACCTTCGCGCCAGCAGAGTCGCGCTCTTCTCCGCTCACAAACAGCACGCCTACGCGGAAACCCTCCGCGCGCAGAGCGTGCGCCGCCGCAATCTGCGCCGCGATGATGCCCTTCGCGTCGGAGACTCCGCGCCCGTACAGGAAATCCGCGTCTTCGCTGTACGGAATGTATGGCGGAACGGTGTCCATGTGCGTGGAGAGCACGAGCTCAGACGTCTGGCCCGGAACGCCCGCGTAGACATTCCAGCGGGTGCCGGCCGTAGCGCTCTCCGCAGGCTGTGGAACGGGCATCTTCTCCACCTCCCAGCCCTGTCCGGCGAGAAATTCGGCCAGAAAATCGCCCACCGCGCCCTCGTGGTAGGTGACCGATTCGATCTCGCATAACTGGCGGGTAAGCCCGATTGGGTCAATCGTTGCAACAGGAACAGGATGGCTCATATGCTGCCAGCATATCGCAGCCGGCTTGCTTCTCCCCTGTTTTCCACCGTTTGCGGCCGGCGCGCCATCCAGTCCCGAGGACACAGGTGAATCGGAAGCCAGTTCAGCGTAGAATGGTGGGTGGAATGAACGTCGCCATCGTATCGGCCCAAAGTGCAACCCATTCTGCAGGCATAAATCCTCCCGACGGGCGGGCCGGCTCTTCTGAAAAGTTCCCTTCATGCAACGCTGCCGGCGCCTCGTCGCGCACTGTGCGCAGCGTTGAGCTGCGCGGCCCCGCCGGCCGGCTTGAGGCACTGGTCAACGACGGCGCGCCCGGCGCGCCCTATGCTGCGCTGCTTTGCCATCCGCATCCGCTTGGCGGCGGCACCATGCACAACAAGGTGGTCTACCACGCGATGAAGGCCATGAACGATCCTGCGTGGGGGCTCGGTCTTCCTGTGCTGCGCTTCAACTTTCGCGGAACCGGGCTGAGCGAGGGCGAGCATCATGGCGACGACGAGACCGGCGATGTGCTGGCCGCGCTTGCCTGGCTCGAAAACGAGTTCAACCGACCCGTCGTTGCCGCCGGTTTCAGCTTTGGCGCGGCCACGGCGCTGTGGGCCTGTTGCACCGGCAACCCACCGCGCAGCGTCTGCGCGCTGGTTGCGCTTGGCCTGCCAGTTGAAGCCGAGGGGCGCACTTACGATTATTCTTTCCTGAAAGACACGGCTCTTCCCAAACTTTTTATCAGTGGCGATCACGACCGGTTTGCGCCCGCCGCACGGCTCAAACGGATCGCCGACTCCGCCGCCGATCCGAAGTCTTTATTTTTCATTCACGGTGCCGACCACTTTTTTACCAGCCACCTGGAGCCCATGCAGCGCGCGCTCTCCAACTGGTTGAAGGAGCAATTGCCATGACCCCGGTCAGCGACTCCGCGCTGGAAACCCTGCACTCTACCGCAACCGAGATTTTTGCCGGCGCACTCGCCGCCTGCAGCATCGAGTCGGCCTTCGACCGCCGGCTGCGCTTTGAAGGTCACACGCTTCACCGCCTCATCCCGGACGGCAGCGGAGCCGCCGCCATCGATCTGAACGCCTACAAGCGCATCTTCGTTATTGCTCTCGGCAAAGCCGCCAATCCCATGCTCGAAGTCCTGCTCGACCGCATGAAACGCCGCCAGGGCCTGCGCGGCATCTGCTGCGCGCCCAGCATCCCCAAAAAGCGCAACTGGCGCTTCCGCTACTTTGAAGGCGGTCATCCGCTGCCCAACGAAGACTCCTTCAACGCCGCCCGTGCGGCCCTGGCCCTGCTGCGCAAGGCCCGCAAAGACACGCTTGTCTTCTTCCTCATCTCCGGCGGCGGCTCGGCCATGTTCGATCTACCGATCGACCCGGCCATCACCCTGGACGAGACCATCGCCTTTCATCAGGCACTGCTCGGCTCCGGCGCGCCTATCAGCGAGATCAACACCCTGCGCAAGCACTTCTCCGCCGTGAAAGGCGGCCGCCTGGCCATGGCCGCGCCCGAGGCCGCAAAGGTAAGCCTGCTGCTGCCCGACGTGCCGCTGCGCACCCTCGACGCGCTCTCTTCCGGACCTACTTCGCCTGACCACTCCACTGTGGCTGACGTGTGCGAGCTCATCGCCCGCTACAACCTCGCCGACCGGTTTTCCTCCTCGGTGCGCGCTTTCTTCGAGCGCCAAGACCTGCCCGAGTCTCCCGGCAACAAGGGCCACCGGACAGGTTTTCTCCCCAGGCTGCCATGGACCGATGCGGTGCTCGCCCACCGCGTAACCACCGCTGCCTCCATGCACGACGAAGACGAAGCGTTCCGCGAATCGGTCTTCGAAATCCTGCTTTCCAGCCACGACCTGGTGGAGAACGCGCGCGCCCTGGCGCAGAAAGCCGGCTACTCTGCCGTCGTTGACAACAGTTGCGACGACTGGGACTACGCCGAAGCCGCCCGCTACCTGCTCGAGCGCTTCCATGCGCTGCGCCGCGCCAACCAGCGCGTCTGCCTTATCTCAGTGGGCGAAGTCACGGTTACGCTCAATCGCACGCCCGGCGCCGGCGGACGCAACCAGCAGTTCGCGCTGGCCTGCGCCCTTGAATTGCAGAACTATCCCGGAGCGCACCTCACCGTGTTCAGTGCCGGCTCTGACGGCATTGACGGCAACACCAAGGCCGCCGGCGCCATCGCCGACCCCACCACCGTGGCGCGCACCCGCGCCTTCGGCTTCGATCCCGAGCAGTCACTGGCCACGTTCAACGCCTGTCCGCTGTTCACCGCGCTGGGCGACTCCGTAGTCACCGGCCCCACCGGCCAGAACCTCCGCGACTTGCGGCTGCTGATAGCCGACCAGGGCTGAAGCGCCGCTTCAAAAAACAGCGCCGGCTGTAATTTTGCAGCAGGTCCGGCCACGCGTCTGCCATTTTTGCCTGCAATTCCGCTTCCCCATGCCTGCCGTCTGGATTAGGATTGGTTCGTGCCTCGTAAAGCGACCCACAAGACAGCCGGCAAAATGCCCGATATCCGCTCCGTTGCCGCCCTGGCAAAGGTGTCGATCGCCACCGTTTCCCGCACCATCAACGGCTCGCCGCTGGTGAGCGAGCGGCTGTCCAAGCGCGTCTGGCAGGCCATCAAGCAGCTCAACTACTTTCCCAATACCCATGCGCGCACGCTGGTTTCAGGCCGCAGCCGCCTGCTGGGCATTATCGTCGAAAACATCACCAATCCCTTCTTCCCTGAGCTGGTGCAGAGCTTTGAAGAGATCGCCGTCCGTCACGGCTACGAGATCCTGGTCAGCTCGTCGAACAGCGACCCCGCCGTGCTTACCACCTGCGTGCGCCGCATGCTCGAGCGCAAGGTGGACGGCGTGGCCGTCATGACCTTCGGCGAAGAAGAGACCGTTCTCGACCAGCTCGTGCACCGCAACGTACCCATCGTGCTGGCCGAGTTCCGGCTCGAAGATCCCAAGGCCAGCACCATCCTGCTCGACTACTCATCCGGCATCCATTCCGCCGTCCGCCATCTCTTCGAGCTTGGCCACCGCTCCATCGCCTTTCTGGCCGGACCGCACACGCTCCACTCGGCCATCACCCGCGAAAATGACTTCCGCGCCGCCATGCAGGCCGCCGGACTCACCGTGCAGAAGAAGTGGGTCATCGAGTGCGATCACACGCTCAAGGGCGGCATGTCCGGATTCGCCCAGTTGCAAAAGCTGGCCACCCGGCCCACGGCCATCGTCTGCTCCAACGACATGACCGCCATCGGCGTGCTGCGCGCCGCTTACATGGAGGGCCTGCGCGTGCC
Organism: Acidobacteriaceae bacterium; assembly: GCA_030038195.1. Taxonomy (GTDB): domain Bacteria; phylum Acidobacteriota; class Terriglobia; order Terriglobales; family Acidobacteriaceae; genus Telmatobacter. The sequence continues at coordinate 18,093 of JASHPJ010000136.1, read as the reverse complement.
CCAGGATCTCTCAGTTGTCGGCCTCGACGACATCGACTTTGCCGAGTTCACCCTGCCGCCGCTCACCACCATCCGGCTCTCGCGCGTCGATCTTGCCCGCGCCGCGTTTGAGGCGCTGCGCTCCCATGCCGAAGACCCGGCGAATCCGAAGATTCAGCGCGAATTTCTTGTTTCCACCAGCCTGGTGCTGCGCGGATCTACCGCCGCGCCCTCTACAAAACCGTAAGATGAGTCCGCGGTGACTGCGGCAGACGCTCCTTGAGTGGGGCCGCCGCCGCGCGATCACTGCGCATGCCAGGTCATATCCACCTTCACCGGAATCTCGTTCTTGATAGGCACGGTAAGGAACGAGGGCCGCTCGATCTTGAAGTCGGAGCAGGTGAGCGGAATCGTTCCCGTGATGCGAACCTCACTGCCTTGTGCGCTGCGCTCGAAAGGCACCTGGGAGTAATGCGCCGTCTGGCCGGCGAACTGCACTTCGAGATCGGCGTGAATCCACTGCGATGCTGTCTCCCCCTGTGCGAAGTGCGCGCGCACCACGATCATGGGAAACTGCGCGCCGCGCGTAGCCTCGATCATGTGCAGGTCGCGATTGGTATCGCCGGAGTCGAACGTCTTGACCGGCACGGCGATGAGAAAGTCGCACGTACCTGCATGACATACGCCCTTGCCGCGCGCAGCGTGGCTCGTACCATCCACTTCATGCATGGGATGGGACATGTGATACGTGAGCGTGGACTGATCGGCGACCCATTGCGAGCCTGCCTGCGCAAACGCCGGCGGCGGAATCAGCACGAGAGCGAGCAGAATTTTACCGGTCATCATTTCTCCCGGAACTTCAGGCGGATGGGCCACGATACGGCGATGATCGACGCTCCGTATGCGCAGGCCGTGGCAATCGCAACCGCGCCATGCGCCGATGCGATGCCGTGCACCTTTTCGCCGTTCTGCTCCTGCGAAAAGGCCACGGCGCCAAGAACCGGTGTGAGAATCATCCCCGGCCCGTGCACAAAGGCCAGGGCCTCGTGCAGCCGGATCGCCCCGTGCTTGTGCGTCCCCGGCACCTTGGGCGCAAAGATGGCAAACGACGCTGTCGTGAAATAGAGCGCCGCCGTGGTGCTGCCCAGTGCGGCGTGCAGATCGAGATTGGTCTGCGTGGGCTCTTGGATCGTCTGGCTGTTTTTGCCTTTGGCCTTGGCCATGGGGCCGGTAATCAGGTCGGCAACCAGGGGCGCAACCGTAATCAACCCCAGCCGCTGATGCATCTTCAGCATCTCCGTGCGCTTGTTGAGCATGGCCTGCAGCTTCGGATCGGCCCGCATCTGCTGCTGGCTGAAGCCGAGATCCGAGAGCGAAGGTTCCTGCGGTGCAGAAGCGCCGGGCTGCGACGGAGCCGGAGCACTCGGCAACTGGCTCGAAGACGGCGATTGAGTCTGCTGCGAACCCTGCTGGGACGGCGCAGCCTGCGCGCGCAAGAAGCACGAAGACGCGCAGCAAAGCCACGCCGCCCCAACCGCCGCAGATAGCCGAACCACCTTCGATTTCATGGGAGCCTCAGGCTGAGCGAGGAAAGTGTACTTCGTGCTTCCTTAAGACAACCTGAAGAACATGGCGTAAGCATGGGTACGGTTGCTCGCTAACCAAAGGTCTGTGCATTAAGAGCGGTCCTCCAATTCCTGTGCAATCTCAGCAAACGTGTTCGCCACGGCCGATGGCATTTCTTAAGGAAAACGCCACTGGAGGGTCATGGCTTCGCTCTACACCAATTGGAGAACCGCTATAGTTGGTAGACTGGTTGCAGTGTAGTCCGGTTGTGACTACACTGATTGTGTAGCTTGGGATTGGAGTGCATGTTGGCAACTGCTGATTCTTACGTTCGCGCACGTATCGACAATGCGACCAAGGAACGCGCAGCCGATGCGCTCGAAGCGATGGGACTTTCCATCTCCGACGCCATCCGCCTGCTGATGCTGCGCGTCGCCTACGAGCGCCGCCTTCCCTTCGAGGTCAAGGCTCCGAGCCCAACCACGCGTAAGGCAATCGCCGAACTCGAGTCGGGAAAGGGCAAGCGGTTTCGCAGCGTGAAAGCACTGATGGCCGATCTCCATGCGAGCGATTGAGCGCTCGTCAGCCTTCAAGCGGGATTACAAGCGGGAGTCCAGGGGGCACCATCGGGCAACACTGGACGACGATCTCGCGTCCGCGCTGACGGTGCTTGCCGACGACCAGCCTTTGGAACAGCACCATCGTGATCATGAGTTAAGCGGCGACTGGAGCGGCTACCGCGAGTACCACATCAAGCTCGACCTGCTGCTCATCTATCGAAAGCCCGACGCAGATACGCTACGCCTTGCAAGGCTTGGCTCGCATAGCGAACTCTTCGGTTGATGATCGGGTTCTACCTTTCTGACTCCCATTGCTGTTTCAATTCACGTCCAAGACCGTCGAGATCAGGGCAAACAACAGATTCAGTTATACCTGCGTCTCGTAGTTCCTGTCTGATTCTACTTATTGAGATTTTAGGTAGCTGTAGAGCGGTTTCGCTTCACATCTTGACCTCTGAAGAGCGTGTCCGCCACGGTGGATGGCTTTTTCTTGGGGAAAAAGCCATCCGGCAGTCTCGGTTCTGTACACACTTGAAGCGGAACCTCTGTAGCTACCGGCTCGCGGCAATCATCTGCGCGGCGTGCTGCAGGCTGGTCTCGGTCACCTTGGCACCGCTGAGCATGCGCGCCACTTCGTGATTGCGCGCGCAGTCGTCGAGGACGCGAATCTGCGTCTTGGTGCGGCCCTGCGCTTCGTGCTTCTCCACCACCAGATGCTGGTCGGCAAAGGCGGCGATCTGCGGCAGGTGGGTCACGCACAGCACCTGCTGGCCGCGCGCCAGCACCTTGAGCTTGTGGCCCACGGCCTCGGCCGCGCGCCCGCCGATACCGATATCGATCTCGTCGAAGACCAGCGTGCGCGGCGCCGGCTTTTTCCTGGCCTTGGACGAGCTTTCTTCAACCGCAACTTTAAGCGCCAGCATCACGCGGCTCATCTCGCCGCCGGATGCGATTTCAGCCAGCGGCCTGAGCGGTTCGCCGGCGTTGGTGGCAATGCGATATTCCACCGCATCCCAGCCGTGCGCGGCCCACGCCGATTCCTGTTCGTTTATCGCAACCTCAACCTTGAACCGCGCTTTCATGGCCAGCGAGCTGATCTGCGCCTCGGCCAGCCTGGCCAGCCGCGCTGCGGCTGCCTTGCGCTCCTCGGAGAGCGCGCCGGCAGCCTGCCGATACTCCTTCGCCGCCGCTTCGAGATCGGCGCGCATCGCCTTCAGAATCCCGTCGCGGTCTTCCACTGCGGCCAGCTTCTGCGCAACGTCTTCGCCAAGCGCCATCACTTCCGCAACCGTCTTGCCGTACTTGCGCTTCAGCCGGTCGAGCAGCGCCAGCCGGTCCTCGATCTCCGCCAGCCGCTCGGGCGATGCGTTGATGCCCTCGGCATAATCGCGCAGCGTGTCGCTCACGTCGTCCACGGTGGCGCGGGCCGCGGCAAGCTGCTGCGCGGCCTCGTTGAAGCGCGCATCGTAGCGCGCCAGCTCTTCTACATTCTTCAGCGCCGCGCGCAGCGCGGACTCCGCCGACGCGCCGCCCTCGTAAAGCTGCTCGAACGCGCCCATCGCCGCCGCGTAGAGCTTCTCGGCATTGGCCAGCACGCGCTTCTCCGTCTCCAATGACTCGTCTTCGCCGGCTTCGAGCCGCGCCGCCTCGATCTCCTTGTGCTGATAGCTCCACAGGTCCACCATCCGCAGCCGGTCCTGCTCGCCTTGAAGCAGGTCGTTGAGCTTGTCTGCGGCGGCGCGCCAGCGCGCGTGCGTTTCTTCCACCGCGCCGGTTGCGATGCCGCCAAAGCGGTCGAGCAGGATGCGCTGCTGCTCCTGGTCAAAACTGGTCAGCGTTTCAGTCTGCGCGTGCACCAGCGCCAGCTCCGGGGCAAGCTGCTTGAGCACGGTCACCGTGGCCGGCTGGTTGTTCACAAACACCCGCCCTTTTCCCGAGGCCAGAATCTCGCGCCGCAGAATGATCTCGCTGCCCTCGGTGTCGATGCCGTTTTCCTCCAGGATCGCCTCGGCTCCGGCCGTCGCCTCAAAAACACAGGAAACCACTGCCTTTTCAGCGCCGTGGCGCACCACCTCGGCCGAGGATTTGCCACCCATCAGCAGCGCCAGGGTATCCACAAGGATCGACTTCCCCGCCCCGGTTTCGCCGGTGAGCAGGTTGAGCCCCGGACCAAACGAGGCGATGGCGTGATCGATGACGGCGTAATTTTCAGCGCGCAGCTCGATGAGCATAGGGAGAGAATCCGAGCGCAGCATAGCATGAATGGCGCAGCCGGCGTGCGAGCGAACGGACGGAGAAATCTCCCCGGGGGCACCCAATCGATAACTTGGGCAGCCGCACCGCGTCTGATACCGTGGATATTGAGGTGAACTGCGATTCTTACTGTTGCCTTTGCTCTGATTTTGCAGGCTGATAATGGCACCGCCCCCCTTGCGGCTCCATCCGGCATTCGAAGTTTCCGCGGGCTGACTGAGATGATCGGCAACATCGGACCGATCGCCGTCTTTGTGCTTGTGCTTCTGCTTCTCGCCAGTCTCTACTCCTGGACCGTCATCCTGGGCAAGTGGGGAACCTTCCGCAAGGCCACCAACGACAGCCGGCGTTTCATCCGCGCCTTCCGCAAGGCCTCGCGCCTGCAGGAGATCGCGACGCTCACCGCCGACTGTGCGGTCAGCCCGCTGGCGCAGGTCTTTGAAGACGTCTATGAGACCTACAAACGCCAGACTGGCGGCTCCGGCCCGCCACGCAACATCACCGTCATCGAGCGTTCGGCGCAGACCGCGGCCAGCGAAGCCGTCACCAGCCTGGAGCGGCGGCTCACTTGGCTGGCAACCATCGCCTCCATCAGCCCGTTCGTCGGCTTGTTCGGCACCGTCATGGGCATTATCGACGCGTTTCTCGGCCTGGGCAACTCCGGTTCAGCCACGCTGCACGCGGTGGCGCCGGGCATCGCCGAAGCACTCATCACCACCGCCGCCGGCCTTTTCGTCGCCGTGCCCGCCGTGGTGGCGTACAACCAGTTCACTGCGCGCATTCGCATCTTCGCTTCGGCCATCGACGATTTCTGCCGCGAGCTGCTCAACTCGCTCGAGGAGATGCCCGCACGCGCGCAGCGCTCCGGCGAATTTACGCGGGAGGCGTAGCATGGCCTTCACCACCGCCAACGGTCAGACGCGTTCTTCGCTCGCCGAGATCAACATCACGCCGCTGGTGGACGTGGTGCTGGTGCTGCTGGTGATCTTCATGATCACCGAGCCGGTGCTGCAGTCGGGCATTGAAGTCAACGTGCCCAAGACGCGCACCGTCAGGCAGATCACCGAGCAGCGGATGGTGGTCACCATCGACCACGACCAGCGCATCTATCTGAACGATCAGCCCATCAACATCCACGATCTCCCCGTCAAGCTACGCGCGGGCGTCAGCGATCCGTCTCACCAGGCCATCTATCTGCGCGCTGACCAGACCGTGCCCTTCGGCGCCTTCGCCGCGGTGATGGATGCCGTCAAGCAGTCGGGGATCACCAACGTCTCCGTCGTTACCCAGCCGATTGAAACCAAGGAGACAGCGGGCAGCGGCGGAGAATAAGCCGGGCAAGCCGATGAGCAACATCATGGAAGGCAGCCAGCAACTGGAGCGCGAGCTCACGCCGGAGCCTATCGCCGGACCGGCGGCGGGCGCGCTGGCGCTTCATGGGCTGTTGCTGGCCGGACTGGTGTTTTACGGCGTTCTGAGCGGCCTGTTCCATGGCAGCCAATGGGGCAACGAGGGCAACGGAGGGGCCGTGCAGGTAAGCATGGTCAGCAATGCGATACCGCTGCCGAGCGATCAGCCGCTCAACAAAAACGTGCTGAGCACGGAAACACCAAGCGCGGCGCCTGCGCCTCCATCTCCCAAGGAAGAACGCAAGGTGGACGAGACCGCAATTCCGATTCCGGGCAGGCGGGTCAAGCCGAAGAAACAGACGATGGTGAAGACGCAGCCGCACCAGCAGCCGCCGCCGCAGCGCAACCTGGCGGAGTATGGCGAGCAGAACGGCACGAACATTCCGCGCGCCCTGCAGGCGCAGACCTTTACCAGCGGAGAAACTTCCGTGGCGGACGCCAATTTCGGCAGCCTTTTTGGCTGGTATGTAGGGCAGATCGACCGCAAGATGGATTCGAGCGGCTACCGCTCGATGGCCGACCCGAGCACGCCGAAAGGAGCGCGCGCCTACATCGAATTCAGCATCTACCGGGACGGTTCCCATGGCGATGTGCGGCTGGATCGTTCGAGCGGAAGTTCCACGTGGGACAACGTTTGCATCCGGGCTGCGCAGCGCGTGGATACTTTCGGGTCTCTGCCGAGTCAATACCGTGGAAGCTCGTTGCTGGTCTACTACTATTGCGAGTATTAGGACCGATCCACGCACGATCGGCGGGATGAAAGTATGGAGACTCAAATTTGTCAACGGCAGGACAGCGCTGGATTGCATCTGCGCATCCAACTAAGATGGGTTCAGGGCATGGACATCTCTCACCAGCCCGAGCAGAAACGCATGGCAGCGTACCCTGCGGCCTTAAAGAACTCACAGAATCTGCAAGACTTGATCGAGGAAGGATTGCGCACCGCATGAAGGTTGCTTCCCGGCTTTTCTCTTTTGCTTTTCTTCTTTTGGCAAGCCTGATCTGCATTCCATTGAGCGCACAGGATTGGGTAACGACCGGCTCGAATCTTGCCAGCCACCCGATACGGCTCGCAGCCGCCGACTTCAAGCCGGTTGGCGCCGATCCGCAGACCATCCCTCTCAAAGCCATCTTTGACTCGACGCTCTACAACGATCTCAACAACGCCGGCATCTTCCAGATGGTCTCCAAGAGCCTGGCGCCGCAGGCTACGCCCGGCTCACCGCAGGAGATGGCGCCGGCCCAGTGGTCGGCCGATCCGGCCAACGCGGCCATGGTCGCTTTTGGCGCATTCTCCGTCACCAGCGGCCGGCTCGTGGTTTACGGCTGGCTCTTCGATGTAACCAACACGGCGAATCCGCAGGTGCTTGCGCAGCAGTATAACGAGGCCGCCAGCGAGGACATGGCCCGCACCATCGCCCATCGCTTTGCCGACGCCATCATCGCCCGCCTCGGCGGCGGCATCAACGGCATTGCCGAAACCAAGATCTACTTTGTCAGCACCCGCACCGGCAACAAAGAAATCTGGGTGATGGATTACGACGGACAAAATCAGCATGCCGTTACGCGCCTGGGGACCATCTCGCTCTCTCCGCGTATCTCGCCGGACAACTCGCGCATCGCCTTCGCCTCCCTCGGCCGCGAAGGATGGGCCATTCGCATGTATTCGTTTGACCTGAGCCGCCTGGTCACCTTCCTGGGCGGCTCCGCCGGCGGCAGCAACATTACCCCCGCCTGGTCCTCGGACGGCTCCAAGGTCGCCTTTTCCTCCTCGCGCTCCGGCGACTCCGAGATCTGGGTCAGCGATGCCAACGGCGGCGGTGCACACCACATTACCTCGCTCAAGGGTCCCAATGTCTCGCCTTCCTGGAACCCCAAGACCAACGCGCAGATCGCCTTCACCGGCGGACGGACCGGCGAGCCGCAGATTTACATCATGGATCAGGACGGCTCCAACATCCAGCGCATGACCGACAGTGGCTATGCCGTTTCGCCGTCCTGGTCGCCCAGCGGCGGCCTGCTCACCTTGAGTTGGAACCGCAAGTACGGCCCCGGCGACCCCGGCGGACAGGATATTTACGTGATGGAGATCGCCAGCAAGAACTGGCTGCAGGTCACCCACGAGTCGGGCAACAACGACTGCCCTTCCTGGTCGCCCGACGGACGGCACATCGTCTTCCAGCGCGCCGTCAACGGCCGCACCCAGATCTGGACGATGCTGGCGGACGGCACCCAGCAGCGGCAGCTTACCTTCTCCGGCAACAACACCATGCCGAACTGGAGCTGGAAGTGATTGCCGTTCCGGATACGCAGAAGCGCGCTGCCCTGCGCACCCGGCATCGATGTTCTATCATTTTCAGGGCGTCAAAATCGCGTGGCTCGCCGCGCTGAACGGTTTTGCCCCACGAACCTACCGGTTGGGCCTGCGCGGTCGGATTGCAATGACACCGTTTTCTGGAAGGATAGGGACCCGAATCGCTGCGTTCGACTTCGCCGTTGGATGAGGCTGGGCTTACCAGGCACAGTCCATGAGCGGCGGCTGCACACATGGTTTTATGGATGGCCTGACCGTTCGGAAAATTCTTTGAACTTACGGAAGGAGTAATCCCTTGAAGTTACGTCACCACGTCCTTGCTTCAGTTGTTCTGCTTGCTGCCTTGATTGCTGTTTCGGGTTGCCATAAGAAACAGTCCGCACCCACCTCCAATGAGACTGCCCCACCGGCGTCGGCCGCCGCTCCCACGGCCACGCTCACGGCCACGCCTACCGTAATCTCGGCCGGCGACCAGGTGGAGCTCTCCTGGCGCACCACCGACGCCAGCTCGGTTTCGATCGACGGTATCGGCCAGGTTCCCAGCTCCGGCGTCAAAACGGTAACCCCGACCCAGACCACTACCTATCACCTGACGGCCACCGGCTCAGGCGGCACGGCTGACGCTTCGGCAACGGTGACGGTTAATTCGCCGCCTGCGGTGGTAACGCCCTCCACCAGCATGAGCGCTGAAGAGGAGTTCAAGGCCAACGTGCAGGACATCTTCTTCGACTATGACACCTACGACATCCGCAGCGATGCGCAGGCCACGCTGGCCAAGGACGCGAGCTACCTCGTCAGCCATCCGGGCATCAAGATTGTCATCGGCGGGTATTGCGACGAGCGCGGCTCCGACGAGTACAACCTGGCGCTGGGCCAGAACCGCGCCGATGCCGCCAAGAATGCGCTGGTCACTGCCGGCGTTGCGACCAATCGCATTCGCGTCGTCAGCTACGGTAAGGAGAAGCCCTTCTGCACCGAGTCCAACGAACAGTGCTGGCAGTTGAACCGGCGCGCCGGCTTCACCCTGGACCAGCAATAGTCTGGACCAGCAGTAGGATTGTGAACCCTCCGCGGGCCTTGGCGCCTGCGGCCGCTCCACCTGGCCACGAGCCGCATCTGCGCGGCCCGGCGGTTGGATTATTCCTCCGGCAATCGCGGCAGCTGCGGTCACTCACGCGCTGCCGCGATTGTTATCATGGGTGTCAGCATGCAAAGACCACGCACAGCTCGCTTTCGTCTTCTCGCCGCGGCAGTGTTTGCGCTCGTTCTTCTCCCCTCCGGCCTGCCCGCGCACGCCGTCTCCAAGGAGATCATCGAGCTGCAGACCCAGGTGCAGCAGTTGCTCGACATGGTGCAGCGCCTGCAGTCCACGCTCGACCAGCGCTTCGGCGTGCTGCAGAACCTGGCGCAGCAGACGGCGGACCAGGCCAGCCAGATGTCGACGGCCGTCACCGCGCTGCAGCAAAAGCTGAACACGCAGAACGACAACATCAGCGGCAAGCTCGACGCAACCTCGGGCCAGATCCAGTCGCTCAACGATTCGGTCGACGAGCTCAAGTCGCGCATCAACAAGCTCGACAAGACGGTGCAGGATCTGCAGACGCAGCTCCAGACCCTGCAGAGCCCGCCGCCCGGCGCGCAGCCCGCCGGCTCCGCGGCGCCCGGCGCTATGCCGCCGCAGGGTGGCGACGCCTCGCAACCGGCGCCCGGCCAGCCGCAGGGCGGATTCGGCGCAGCGCCCGCGCCGGCCACTTCCCAGGCTCCGCCGCTGCAGGACACCTTCCAGGCCGCGCTGCGCGACTACAACGCCGCCCGCTACCAGCTTGCGCAGAGCGAGTTTCAGGATGTGGTCCACTACTATCCGCTCGACGACCTCGCCGGCACCTCGCAGTTCTATCTTGGCGAAATCGCCTACCAGAAGCAGGACTACCAGTCGGCCATCAACGCCTACAACGCCGTCCTCGAGGGCTTCAGCGGCAACGCCAAGGCTCCTGCGGCGCAGTTGCACAAAGGCTACGCGCTGCTGGCCACGGACAAGCGTGAGGCCGGCATCCGCGAGCTGCGCCTGCTGATTCAGCGTCATCCGCAGACGCCGGAAGCCGCGCGGGCGCGCAGCAAGCTGAATGGCATGGGCGTCCGCATCAACCCACGCTGAAATCCGCCGGGAATTTACGCTGAAAATTGAGGCTGCGTTCGACAGAACGCGGCCTCAGTTCTTTTGGACGGCTACTGCACCGGCGGCGCGGACGCCTTCTCTGCCTTGGCTATGCTCTTGTGATGACGCACGTCCGCGCCCTGCACCCAGAAGATCACGTCCTCTGCGATGTTGGTCGCGTGGTCGGCCACGCGCTCCAGGCTGCGGCAGATCATCAGCGCATTCAGCGCCTGCGGAGCCAGGTGGCTCTGCTCTTCCATCACCCTGGTCAGCGCCTTGTACGCCGAGCGGTTCATCGCGTCTACGGCATCGTCCATGGTGAGCACGCCGCGCGCCAGCTCCGCGTCGGCCTCGATGAACGACTGCAGGCTCTTGCGCACCATGTCCGCGGCCAGCGAAGCCATGCGCGGAATATCCACCGGCAGGTCGGCCACCGCCATCTGCTCCATGTGGCGCACGCGGTCGCTGATGCTCTTGGCGGAGTCGCCCACGCGCTCCAGGTCGGCGTTGATCTTGATCACCGACAGGATGAAGCGCAGATCGATGGCCATGGGCTGCTCCATCGCCAGCAGGTCGAGCGCCGCCTGGTCGATGTCCCGCTCCATGCGGTTGATGGCGATCTCGCTGCGGTTCACCAGGTCGCAGATCGACAGATCGCGCACCCGGTAGGCTTCGATCGCCCGCTGGATGGCCTGCTCCGCCAGCCCGGCCATCACCAGCAGGTTCTCCTTCAAATCTTCCAGGCTCTGTTGAAAGCGTATGCGCGTCATCCAAACCTGCCCGTGATGTAGTCTTCCGTGCGCTTGTCGGAGGGGTTGGTGAAAATCTTGTGGGTCGAGTCGAACTCCACCATCCGGCCGTTCAAAAAGAAGCCGGTCTTCTCCGCCACGCGCGCGGCCTGCTGCATATTATGCGTCACAATCACGATCGTGTACTGCGATTTGAGCTGAAAGATCAGGTCCTCGATCTTCGACGTGCTCACCGGGTCGAGCGCCGATGCCGGCTCGTCCATCAGCAGCACCTCGGGATCGACGGCCAGCGCCCGCGCAATGCACAGCCGCTGCTGCTGGCCGCCGGAGAGGCTGGCGCCCGATTTCTTCTTCAGGTCGTCCTTCACCTCGTCCCACAGCGCGGAGTTCTTGAGCGAGCGCTCCACAATCTCGTCCAGCGCGCGCCGGCTGGTGTAGCCGTTCAGCTTGAGCCCCGCGGCCACGTTGTCGTAGATCGACATCGTCGGAAACGGATTGGGCCGCTGAAACACCATGCCCACGCGCCGGCGAATCTCCACCGGCTTGGCGTCGGAGTAAATATCGAGATCGCCGATGCGCACCACGCCGGTCACGCGCGCAACGGGATTGGTCTCATGCATGCGGTTCAGGCAGCGCACAAAGGTGCTCTTGCCGCAGCCCGAGGGGCCGATGAGCGCCGTGGCATGATTGGCCGGAATATTCAGATTGATGTCCTGCAGCGTGTGATTCGATCCGTACCACGCATTCAGGCTGGAAACTTCGATGCCGACGCCCACGTTAACTAGCCCCTTTCAGAACACCGCGGCTGGTGACATAGCGCACCAGCGAAACCGCAAGAACAATCAGCGCAATCAGCACCAGCGCGCCGCCCCACGCCAGGCGGTGCTGGTCGTCGTAAGGCGAGATGGCGTACACATAGATCCGCAGCGGCAGGGCGTCGATGGGGTCATTGAGATTGGCGCTCATGTACACGTTGCCCAGCGCGGTAAACAGCAGCGGAGCCGTCTCGCCCGCCACGCGCGCAAAGGCCAGCATGCAGCCGGTGATGACGCCCGGCGACGCCGTCTTGAGGGTAATGGAAACTACCGATCGCCAGTTGGGCACGCCCAGCCCCAGCGCCGCCTCGCGCACCGCCTTGGGCACCATCAGCAGCATCTCTTCGGTGGTGCGGCACACAGTGGGAATCATCATGATGCCCAGCGCCACGCCGCCGGAAAACGCCGAAAAGTGCCCGGAAAACGGGATCAGCGGGCTGTGCACGCTCACGATCAGCGAGTAGATGGCCAGCCCCATCACGATCGACGGCACGCCGTTGAGCACGTCGGCCGTGAAGCGCACCGCGTTCGCCAGTTTAGTCCCGCGCCCGAACTCGGCCAGAAAAATGCCGCCGCCAATGCCCAGCGGAATGCCGATCAGGCTGGCCAGCCCCAGCAGAACGCCACTACCCACAATGGCATTGGCCATGCCGCCGCCGACTTCGCCTTCCGGCCTGGGAATCTGCATAAAGAAAGCCAGGTTCAGCGAGCTGGCGCCCTTGTAGATGAGGTATCCAAAGATCGCGGCCAGCGGAGCCACCACGACGAGCGTGGCCAGAATGGCCAGCACCGTGACCAGGCTGTCCGTCAGCCCACGCAACCGCGACCGTAATTTGTAGCTGTCTGCGCTCATGCGAAAAACTTCCTCAATGCACCTGCGACGGCGCGCCGCGCGTCACCGCCCACACCAGCAACTGCGCAAACGCATTCACGATGATGGTCACGATGAACAGCGCCAGTCCAATCTCAATGAGTGCGCTGCGGTGCATGTCGCTCACCGCCTCGGTAAACTCGTTGGCGATCACCGCGGCCATCGAGCCGCCGTTGGCCAGCAGCGACTTGTGAATCTCCGGCGTATTGCCGATCACCATGGTGATCGCCATGGTCTCACCCAGGGCGCGGCCAAGTCCGAGAATGATGCCGCCCACAATGCCGATGCGCGCGTTGCGCAGCACGCCCATGCGAATCATCTCCCAGCGCGTGGCACCCAGCGCCAGCACCGCCTCGCGCTGCGAGTGCGGCACCGCCGTCATGACCTCGCGCGTGAGCGACGAGATGATAGGCAGAATCATGATGGCCAGGATCACGCCGCCGGTCAGGAAGCCCAGTCCCGTAGGATTCATGCTGTCGTCGAAGAATCCGCTCCAGCCCAGCGTCTTCACCAGCAGCGGATTCACATACTCGCGCAGCAGCGGCACCAGCACAAAGACGGCCCACAGCCCGTAAATCACGCTGGGAATGGCGGCCAGCAACTCGGTGAGAAACGCAAGCGGCCCGCGCAGCGAGCGCGGACACATCTCGGTGAGAAAGACGGCCAGACCGACGGCCAGCGGCACCGCGATCAGCAGCGCCAGGAACGACGACACCAGCGTTCCATAGACAAACGGCACCGCGCTGAAGAGCCCGTTCACCGGGTCCCAGTACATCGGCTGCCCGGTCACCGAGTCAGTAAATGTCTGGTAGAAAAAGTGAAATCCGAACTTGCTCCACGTGATCTGCGAGCTCACCACCAGCCGCCACGCAATCAGTCCGACAATGGCAAAGATGCTCAGCGCACACACCACCATCAACACGTGGAATGTGCGGTCGGCAAAGGCCGAATTGCCGCGCGAAAGCAGAAAGCGCCGTACCGCCGATTGCTCTTCTCGGGCCGATTCGGCCAGGCTCATTTCGGTGTGGGATGCCGGTTCTGGTTGCAGGTGCGCGTGAGAGATGCGAATATCGGGCACTTTGACGTCCACACGTATCAGGCTACGTGCCGAATATGAATATCAGGTTACAGGCGTGCGAAATCAAGCGCATACGGCCGGGAAAACCTCATAACAACCCTGGTTTCGCTCCATTCTTTACACAAAATGGCGCAAAAAAGGCGAATATCCTGCGCGCATGATCCACCTCTCGCGTTAAGCTGTTTAGCTGGAATGAGAAACCATGTATTTTCGGCCCATGTCCTGGCGTTTGCCGCGCTCGTCTTCGTTGCCTCCACTGCGCTTGCTCAGGGCAATCTTCCGCCCGATCCGCCGCATCGCGAGTGGCGCGCCTCGTGGGTCACGCATCCTGACGCACCGCTGCGCGAGCCCATCGTACTCCACTTCCGCCGTACGCTCGCCCTGGATGCCGCGCCAGCCAGCTACGTGGTTCGCGTCAGCGCCGACAACCGCTTCATCCTCTACGTGAACGGCCAGCGCGCCGGCGACGGTCCCGCGCGCGGCGACCTGGCGCACTGGCGCTACGAGCGCTTCGATCTCGCGCCGCTGTTGCACGCCGGCAAAAACCTCATCACTGCTACCGTGTGGAACTGGGGCATCTTCGCGCCCATTGCACAGATGAGCGACCGCACCGCGTTCCTTCTCGAAAGCGAAGCCGGCGGCGCAGACTCGATCAGCACGCCCGACGGCTGGCAGGTCGAGATCGAGCCCGGCCACACCCCGCTCGACCGCGCCTCGGTCACGTTCAAAACCTACATGGCCGCCGGCCCCGGCGAACAGATCGACGCCGCGAAGTACGACTGGCAGTGGAACTCGCCCGGCGACACAAGCACGGCGTGGGTTCCTGTCGCTTCGCCCATGCGCGACAGCGTCTACCCCACCGTGAACAAGGCCCACTCCGCAGACACCACCGGCGACAACAACTGGGGCCTTATTCCTGACACGCTGCCGCACATGGAGTACACACCCACCAGCGCCGGCGCGGTTGTGCGCGTGGACATGATAGGCTCCGAACAACCCGGCTGGAACAAGTTCCCCGGCTCGCCGCTGACCATTCCTTCCGGCGTTCATGTTCACCTGCTCCTCGACCGCAAGACTCTCACCACCGCCTATCCCATCCTCATCGTCTCCGGCGGCAAGGACGCAAAGATCTGGCTCACCTACTCCGAGGCTCTCTACGACAAGGAGGGCCATAAAGGCGACCGCAACGATGTGGGCAATCGCACCGCCCGCGGCCTGCGCGATCTCTTCCTGCCCGACGGCGGGCAGCATCGGGTCTTTGAGCCGCTCTGGTGGCGCACCTGGCGCTATCTCGACCTCGACATCGAAACCGGCAGCGAGCCGCTTACGCTCGAATCGCTGACTGCCGCATTCAGCGCGTATCCCTTCAAGGAGCTGGCCAGCTTCGAATCCAATGATCCCGACCTAGCCAGGATCTGGGAGATCAGTTGGCGCACGGCACGGCTCGACGCGCACGAAACCTACATGGACACGCCCTACTATGAGCAGCTCCAATACATCGGCGACACGCGCATTCAGGCGCTCATCTCGTACGCCGTCGCCAACGACGGCCGGCTCGCGCGCCAGGCGCTCGAAGCCTTCGACGACTCGCGCCTCCCGGACGGCATCACGCGCAGTCGCTATCCCAGCTCGCTGGCGCAGACCATCCCCACCTTTTCGCTGCTCTGGATCGGCATGATCCACGACTGGTGGATGTACCGGCCCGACGCCGGGCCCGCACGTGCATCGCTGCCCGGCGAGCGCTCCGTGCTCCACTGGTTCGCCGGTTACGAGCAGCCCGACGGCCTGCTGCGCCAGCTCCCGTGGTGGAGCTTCATTGACTGGGTGCCTTCGGGCGAGATTCCCACCTACGACGCCAAAGGCGAGTCCTGCGTGACCACGCTCGAATACCTGGGCGCGCTCAACGACGCCGCCGATCTCGAGCAGCACATCGGCGACGCGGTCTTTGCCGGGCGCGACAAGGCGCGCGCCGCACACGTGCGCAGCGGTTTGTACGAACAGTGCTGGAATCCGCAGCGCGGAATGCTGGCCGACACGCCCGATCGCACCAGCTTCAGCCAGCAGGCCAATATCCTCGGCGTCCTTTACGACGTGATCCCACAGGACCGGCAGCAGGAGGTGCTGAAGAAAGTGCTGGCCATCGAGCCCGGCACCACGCCCGGCGGGACCTTGAGCGCGTCGTATTACTTCCGCTTCTACCTGGCGCGCGCGCTCGAACACGCCGGCATGGCCGACCAGTATCTCGACTCCATCCGGCCCTGGCGTGAGCTTTTGCCGCTGCACTTCAGCACCTGGCCCGAGGTTCCCGGCGACACCCGCTCCGATTCGCATGCCTGGAGCGCGCATCCCATCTACGACCTGCTCACGCTGGTTGCAGGCATCGAGCCGGACAGTCCCGGCTTTGCCACCGTGCGCATCGCGCCGCATCTCGGCGCGCTGCCCGGCCTCAAGGCTACCTACCCGCATCCGCAGGGCATGATCGAAGTCGATCTGAAGCGCACAGGCTCCGGCCTCGATGGAACCGTCACTCTGCCCGGCAGTCTCACCGGAACCTTCGTCTTCGCCGGCCAATCATGGCCGCTTGCACCGGGAGCCAACCACATCCAGGCAAAATAGCGAGAAACCATCAGAAAATCGTTCCAGCAAACGGGAAACAGTGTTTCCCGCACGGCGGGTAACGTGTTACAACTCCAGACATGGCCAAGGGAAAGCTCTCCACACCACCAGGACATGTGAACCTGAGAATGCTCGCCGAACATCTGGAGCTTTCGCAGACGACCGTCTCCCTTGTGCTCAATGATTCGCCGTCGGCCAAGTCCATTCCGCAGGAGACGCGTAACCGGGTCATTGAAGCGGCCAAGCGGCTCAACTACCGGCCCAACTACTTTGCGCGCTCGCTGCGCCAGAGCCGCTCCATGAGCGTGGGCGTGCTTGCGCCCGACCTCAGCGAAGGCTACTTCACCCGGGTGATGAGCGGCGTGGTAGAAGAGCTGACCGCCGCGCACTACTTCTACTTCACCGCCTGTCACGACTGGAAGCGCGAGCTGATGGAACGCTACCCGCGCCTGTTCATCGAGCGCGCCGTCGACGGCTTTCTGCTGCTCAACACGCCCGCCGAGCATATCGATGTGCCCGTGCCGGTGGTCGCCATCTCCGCGCACAGCCAGGCGAAGAACGTCACCAACATCATCCTCGACCATCACCTTGCCGTGCACCTGGCCATCGCGCATCTTTACGGGCTGGGCCATCGCCGCATCGCCATTCTCCGCGGCCCGCGCGCCATTCCCGACTCCGAGTTCCGCTGGGAGAGCTGCCAGCAGGTAGCCCGCGAGATGGAACTCCGGCTCGATCCTGCGCTCATCGTCCGCATCGACGCCGCCGGATGGTCGATGAAGACCGGCCATCACCCCATGGCGCCGGAGATCGGCTACAAGCCTGTCCAGTCGCTTCTGGAAAGAACCCGCGACTTCACCGCCGTCTTCTGTTTCAACGATATCTCCGCCATCGGCGCCATGCGGGCGCTCAAGGAAGCTGGCCTGCGCGTGCCCGAAGATGTGTCGGTCGTCGGCTTCGACGACATCCTGTCGGCCGCCTACGCCACGCCCTCGCTCACCACGGTCCGCCAGCCACTTATGGAGATGGGCAAGCGCGGCGCGCAGATTCTGCTGGAGCGCATCGCAGACCGCGAAAAGGAATTTGTAGCAGAAGTGGTGATGAGTCCGGAGCTGGTTGTCCGCGAATCCACCGGCCCGGTCCCCGCCAAACGCAGCATCTGAGCTGCGGCGCCCAGTGAATGCGAACATGTGCGCAGCGCACGCTAACTCGCTAATACGCTAGCTGCAATATGACTCCAGCCACCGGCTGATGTAGACCTGCGCGTGCGCCTCGCCGCAGTAGTGCCGCGCGTTGGGCGCGTCGGCCGCTTCCTGGGTCCACTTGAAGATGGTCAGTTGCGCATCGCTGCAGTGGATCGCAATCCAGCGCACTGGATTCTGGCTCTCTTCGCCGCAGATTTCACATCGATAGATCTTGTTGATCATTCACCGGCCTCCATGACCCAGTACACGCAGTCGATAAGTTTTTTCCGTCTACGATCACTGTCCTCTACTCCAGCATCTGCAGGTCGAGCGGCTCAACCAGCATGCAGTTCATGGACCGCACCGGTTCCAGTGCGCGCTTCAGCGCGGAAGACTTGCACGGCTCCACGGTCACCACGAAGGGCAGCGCATCGGCCGGGTAGCCCGGCTTTTGTACAATTGCGCGGATGTTGATCTGCTCGTTGGCCAGCGATCCTGTAATCGCCGCCACAATCCCCGGCCGGTCGCTCACCAGGAAGCGGATGTA
>JASHPJ010000135.1 GCA_030038195.1 Acidobacteriaceae bacterium | reverse complement strand
GGGCACGCGGGAAACGTTCACCATCAGCCCCGGAGCCATCGGCAACGAGCGGCCTGTCGTTTATACGCGTGAGTTCTGGTACTCCGACGAGTTGAAGACCAACCTGGCAGTGACGCGGAACGATCCAATCGAGGGTAAACAGGTGATCCGGCTGTCGAATATCTCGCGCGCAGAACCGGATTCGCATCTGTGGGACGTTCCTATTGGGTTCACCGTGCGGGATGAGCGAGCCTCAGCGGGGCGAAGACACTAACAGCTATAGCATTTTCGGAACTGGTGTAGACCGAAAGCACACGCTCAGGTGGCTTTTTCCTTAAGAAAAAGCCACCTTTTACGGCTCTCAAAAAGTCTACGTGTATTCCGAAAATGCTCTAGCCGATTGTTCCCAAGCGCGCCAGCGCTGCATCTGAGTATCACTCCATCTGTTAAAGTGAAGAGTGGTCCCCTCGCTTTGAAAGCCCCCTGCAGCACGGGCGTCTTCCTGAAAATCTCAGGGGCTCACCAATGAAAAATGCCTCACGAGCTGCCAAAAGCCTACGACCCCACCGCGATTGAAGATCACTGGGCCGAGTACTGGGTGAAAGAGAATCTTTTCGCTCAGCCCACTCCTGACCAAAACGGGAACCTGGACGGTCAGTCCTTTACCGTTCTGCTGCCGCCACCCAACGTCACCGGCCGTCTGCACATGGGCCACATGCTCAACCAGACGGAGATTGACATTCTCATCCGCTGGCAGCGCATGAGCGGCCGGCGCGCGCTGTGGGTGCCGGGTACAGACCACGCCGGCATCGCCACGCAGATGATGGTGGAGCGCCAGGTGGTGAGCGAAGGCAAGACGCGCCAGCAGCTTGGGCGCGAGGCCTTTGTGCAGCGCGTGTGGGAGTGGAAGCGCCACTATGGCGGCGCCATCCTGGGCCAGATGAAGCGGCTGGGCGTCTCCGTGGACTGGAGCCGCGAATACTTCACCATGGACGAGCACCTCTCGACGGCCGTGCGCGAGGCATTCGTCAAGCTCTACGAGCAGGGGCTCATCTATCGCGACGCGTACATCGTGAACTGGTGCCCGCGCTGCCAGACGGCCATCAGCGACCTCGAAGTGGTCTACGACGAGCACAAGGGACACCTGTGGGAGATTCGCTACCCGGTGATCGGCGACGACGGCAAGGACACGGGCGAGTTTCTGACAGTTGCCACCACCCGGCCCGAGACCATGCTGGGCGACACGGCCGTGGCGATCCATCCCGAAGACGAGCGCTACACGCACCTGCACGGCAAAAAGCTGCGCCTGCCGCTTGTGAATCGCGCGATTCCGATCATTCTGGATGAATGGGTGAGCCGGGAGTTCGGCACCGGCGCGGTGAAGGTGACGCCAGCCCATGATCCCAACGACTTTGCGCTGGGCCAACGGCACAATCTGCCTTCCATCAACGTGATGGACGAGACCGCGCACATCAAGATCGCCCCTGGGGCCGAGGGCGGCGTGTATGCCGGGCTCGACCGCTATGAAGCCCGCAAGAAAATCGTTCATGATCTCGAAGCAGAGAGGCTGCTCGCCGGCATCAAGGATCACGTGCACAACGTGGGCCACTGCGACCGCTGCAAGACGGTGGTCGAGCCGCGGCTCTCCACGCAGTGGTTCGTGAAGATTCAGCCACTGGCGGACAAGGCCATTGCCGCGGTGAAGGAAGGCCACATCCGGTTCACGCCGGAGATGTACAGGAAGACCTACCTCAACTGGATGGAGAACATCTACGACTGGTGCATCTCGCGGCAGTTGTGGTGGGGCCATCGCATTCCAGCGTGGCACTGCGCTGTCTGCCACAAGATCACCGTGGCGCGCGTCGATGCCACCGCGTGTGCGCACTGCGGATCGGACCAGATCACCCAGGAGACCGACGTGCTCGACACGTGGTTCTCTTCGGGGCTGCTGCCGGTTTCGGTCTTCGGCTGGCCGAACGTTACGGCCGATAACCGTATGGACTTCGACGCCTTTTATCCCACCAGCCTGCTCGTCACCGGCTTCGACATCCTGTTCTTCTGGGTGGCGCGCATGATCATGCTCGGCTGCTGGTTCTCGGCCGACATTCCCATGCCCGACGGCAGCCCGCGTTCTCTAGCCGATTCGGTGCCCTTCCGCGAGGTGTACATCCACGCGCTGGTGCGCGACGCCAACCGCGAAAAGATGTCCAAGACCAAGGGCAACGTCATCGACCCCATCGAGATCGTGAAGCAGTACGGGACAGACGCGGTGCGCTTCACGCTGGCCTCCATGGCCTCGCCCGGCACGGATATCGCGTTCAACGTGGCGCGCACCGAGGGCTATCGCGCCTTCGCCAACAAGATCTGGAACGCCGCGCGGTTCATCTTCCTGAACGTAGATAAGGCTGCAGAAGCTGGAATCTCAGTCAATCCATCAGCACTGGGTGGCATGCCGGCAGTGGATACAAACGCATCGCTCGAAGCGCGCTGGATTGTGGCCGAACTGCATGCCACGGCTGCAAAGGTGAATCAGGCGCTTGAAAACTACCGCTTCGACGATGCAGCGAATACTGTCTATCAATTCTTCTGGGGCAGCTTCTGCGACTGGTACTTGGAAATCGTCAAGCTGCGGCTGGATTTTTCAGAGAGCGCGGATAAGGCAAAGACCAATGCTGCACTGACCACGCTGGTGAGCGTGTTTGAAGCGGCTCTGCGCATGCTTTCGCCCTTCACGCCATTTCTCACTGAGGAGTTGTGGCATGCAGTGTACGACGGCAATCCGCCGGCGAAGTCTATTGCGCTGACGCGGTATCCGCAGCCATCGCCTACCTTGCAAGACGAAGCGGATTTAACCAATATGCGGTTGCTGCAGGATTTCGTGACCGGCATTCGCTGGCTGCGCAAAGAGAATGGCGTTGAAGAAAAGGCCACGGTTCCGGTTGAGCTTCGTATCGATGCGAGTCTGAAGCATGTCTCTGAAGAGAATCACGAGATCATTGAGCGCCTTGCGCGTGTCAGCGAAGTCCGCATGGTGCAAACAATCTCTGCGGGACTCAAGAAACACTCTGCGCCCGAATTCGACATTGCTGTTATCTACGAGCGAACAATTGACGCTGCCGCCGAGCGCGAACGCCTGAAGAAGGAAATCGCTCGGCTTGAAAAAGGACTTGAGTCCGCAGACCGCCAACTGAACAATCCCGGCTTTATCGGCAAGGCTCCGGCGCACGTCGTCGAAGGCCTGAAAAAGCAGCGAGAAGAAACGCAGCGCCTGCTGGATAAGCTTCGCAGCGATCTGGACTCGCTGCCCGAGTGACGGCTCCGCATGCCTTGCGTCTGCGCGCAATGTCTTCAACACTCCCGCACCCTCGGTCTTACCGAGGGTGCGGATTCGAAGGCGGCGATTCGCAAGGCGTATCACGAGGCGGCCAAGGCGTGGCACCCCGACTTGTTTGAAAACGATCCGGCGCAGCAGCTTGAAGCCGAAGAAAAATTCAAGGCCGTTCAAGTGGCATACACCGAGTTGCTGGAACACTTCGACAATCCGGCCGAGCCGCCGATGGAACCTGTCGCCGGCGACTTGTTTACGCGACCTGCCCGCGTAGATGATGAGCCGCGCATCGACTTTCACGGAGCGCACGGCTGTTATACGGAGCAGGATTTTCCGCCGCAGGCGCTCGATATCATCTGGAGCCATGTGCGCGAGCCGGACCGTGCGCTGGCCATCGTCGATCTCTCGCGCCATGGGTCGCCGCTGGGCAATCTTTCGCAGTACATTCTCTTTACGCTGCATGGCATCTATGTGCGCGATGCGCACGGCATTCTCTCGCTGCTCTGGTATGGCGACCTGGGCGAGCTGCGCTTCGTGGACCAGCGCAAGCAGGGAAAGCTGCCGCTGTGGCAGCGGTTCATCGAAAGGATCTCCGGCACGGAGCAGAAGTATTCACTCGCAATCTACCGGCGCGACGGCACACTCTTTTATGCAATTGCCAGCCAGGCCGATGACGGTGTAAAGAAGGTTATCTATAACTTTCTTCAGCAAAAGCGACCGCAGGAGCATCCTTAGATAGGAACTGATCATGGAATGGAAAAGCCATCGCATCGACGCATTGCTGGAGCAGGCGCTGCTGGAAGACAAAGCCGCCGGCGATGCCACAACCAACCTCACCATCGACCCCGATCTGCGCGCCTCTGCCTCGATCCTTGCTCGCGAAGAGCTGGTGGTGGCCGGCCTGGGCGCGGTGCCGCAGTTTCTGGAGATCTTTGCGCGGCTCGACGCACGGCCGCAGGCGCATACGCGCTTTGAGGTCGTCAGCCATCCGGAGATCTTCGACGGCGTGCGCGTGCAGGCCGGGCAGGTGCTGGCCGTGGTGCGGCACAATGCGCGCGTGCTGCTCAGCACGGAGCGGGTGATCCTGAACCTGCTGCAGCACCTGAGCGGCATTGCCACGCTCACCCGCCGCTATGCCGATGCGATCCAGGGCATGCATGCGCGGGTGCTGGATACGCGTAAGACCGTGCCCGGAATGCGCGCGCTTGAAAAGTACGCGGTGCTGTGCGGCGGCGGCACGAATCACCGCATCGATCTGGCCTCTGGCATTCTGATCAAGAACAACCACATCGCGCTCGGCGGAGGGCTCAGGAAGGTGCTGGCGCGGGCGCTCGAATCGCGCAAGCCGGGGCAGCGCGTGCAGGTGGAAGTGCGCACGCCGCAGGAGCTGGAAGAAGCGCTGGCCGGCGGCGCGGAGGCGCTGCTGCTCGACAACATGACGCCGGCGCAGGTAAAGCAGTCCATTGAGCGTATCAAGCAGGAAAGCCGCTGGATTCCGACCGAGGCCTCGGGCGGCATTGTGCTCGACAACATCCGCGAATACGCCGAGACGGGCGTGGACTTTATCAGCGTGGGCGCGCTCACGCACTCCGCCCGGGCCGCCGACATCTCGATGTCCATCGCGGCGGAGACGCGGTAAGTGATGTTCAATCTCGACGCGCTCGCAGCCGGGCTTGCACAGACCATCTTCGCCGGCAAGCTCCACTTTGCCCCGGTTACAGACTCAACCAACAACGATGCCCTGGCTGCGGCGCGCAGCGGAGCGCCACACGGCTCGGCGTGGTTCGCCGACGAGCAGCTTGCCGGGCGCGGGCGCGGAGGCAACGCATGGCGCTCGGCGGCCGGCGATGGACTGTACGTAAGCGCGCTTCTGCGCCTGCCCATCACGGCGGACCGCCTGCTGCTGCTTCCCCTGGCTGCCGGCCTGGCCGCGGCCGATGCGATCCGGGCCGCCACCGGGCTGGCCATCGACCTGCGCTGGCCTAACGACCTACTCATCGATGAAAAGAAAACGGGTGGAATTCTGGTTGAGGCCGGCTCCGAACCCAACGGAGCGGGTTTTGCCGTTGTCGGCATCGGCATCAACGTGCATCAGCGCAGCTTTGATCCCGGCCTGGCCACGCCGGCCACCTCCCTCGATCTGGCCGCCGGACGCGCGGTCAGCCGCCAGGCGTTGCTCATGACGCTGCTCCGCGCGCTCGAACACGAGGCCGAGGCAATCTGCGATCCGGTTGCAGCGGCATTGGTTGCAGCCAGGGTTGAGGCCGCTTCTAGCTGGGTGCGCGGGCGCCGCGTGGAGGTCCGCGGGCCGCAGGCCTGCGCTGGCGTGACGGCCGGCCTGGATGAACACGGCTTCCTGCTGGTTGAAACGGTGGACGGCCTCGTCACCGTGCAGACGGGCGGTGTTCGCTCCCCCGAGATACACTGAATCTATGCTGCTTGCCCTCGACGTCGGCAACACGAATACGGTGCTCGGCCTCTATCGAATGGAGGGCGAAAATCCCGCACCCACCGCTACCGGTCTTAGCAATGGCAGCGTCCGGGAGGGATCGGCGGCGGTCGATACCGGCCTGAGCGCCATGAACCCCGGCTTGGCGGTGCACTGGCGCGTAACTACGCATCGCGCGCGCACCGTGGACGAGTACGGCGTGCTGTTCGTGCACCTGTTTGAGATGCACGGCCTCTCTGCCAGCCTGGTGACGCACATCATCATCGCATCGGTGGTGCCGCCGGTAGACACTACGCTGCGCCGCGTGTGCGAGAAGTACTTCCACGTGGAGCCGATGTTCGTGGAGCCGGGCATCAAGACCGGCATGCCCATGCTGGTGGACAATCCCACCGAGCTGGGCGCCGACCGCCTGGCAGACGCCGTAGCCGCGTACACGCGCTATGGCGGGCCGTGCATCGTGGTGGACTTTGGCACGGCGACAAAGTTCGAGGTGGTTTCTGCGCGCGGCGAGTACCTGGGCGGTGCGATTGCGCCGGGTCTCGGCATCAGCGCCGACGCGCTCTTTTCCCACGCGGCGCGGCTCACCCGCGTGGATATCAAGCGGCCTTCCAAGGTGATCGGCACCAACACTATCGGCCACCTGCAGAGCGGTATCTTCTTTGGCTATATCGGCCTAGTGGACGGCATCATCGAGCGCATCCTGGGCGAGCTGGGCACGCAGCCGCGCATCGTGGCTACCGGCGGATTGGCGCGCATGATCGCCGCCGACTCGCGGTATATCCAGGAGATAGACGAGATGCTCACGCTCGAAGGACTGCGTCTTCTCTTCGAGCGGAACCGCAATGTCCGCCCGCGCGGCCGCGCGCACGAGATGAGAACCGGTGGTGAAGCGCAGCGCGGACCGGGCATGCGGGCTGAGGCCAAGGCGGGAGGGCAGCCGGCGTGAGCCGCTCACACCGGTACTTTGCATTCCATCGCCGCGCGTGAGGCGCTCCAAGTGCGTAACTACTTCAATTACTTTACTGAGATTGAAGAGCGGTTTCAGCAGCGCCGCGGATCGATCCTGCTGCTTTCCACGCTGGACTGGGCGCTGATCGAGACCTGGCGCGAGGCAGGCATTCCGCTGGAGGCGGTTCTGCGCGGGATCGATGCCGCTTTCGACAAGTACGAGGCGCGCCAGAAGCGCGGTCGGATGCGGCGCATCAATGGGCTGGCGTGGTGTGCGCAGGCGGTGATGGAGGCCGCCGTGGAGCTGAATGAGGCCGCGGCCGGCACGGCTCCGGCTGTGGCTCCGGCGCATGAGTCCGGCTTTGAGCGTGAGCGCGTGGCGGCGCATCTCGAAGCGGCTGCGGCGGCGCTCGACGCCGCCATGGCCGCGCCGGAGGCCTGCGCCGCAACGGCTGCCCGGCTGCGCGGGCTGGCCGCGGAGCTGCGCACGTCGGCGGGTGCGGAGACGGATCTGGAAGCTCTGGAACGCTCGCTCACCGTGCTCGAGGAAAAACTCTTTGCCGCGCTCACCGCCGCCGCCCCGGAAGAGCTTCTCGCAGGGCTCAAGGAGCACGCAGCACGGGAGCTGGCGCCTTATCGCAGCCGCATGGGCGCGGTACAGATTCGCCAGGTGGAGCGACAGTTTGTGCAAAAGCAGTTGCTGGTCCACTACAGCCTGCCGCGATTGAGCCTGTTTTACATGAGCCAGCAATGAAGCAGCCCGGACTGCAGCTTGTCCAGATTGAAAAACCCGTCTACGGTGGCGCGTTTCTGGCGCGGGCCGAAGGCAAGGTCGTCTTTGTCCCGCTCACGCTGCCCGGCGAGCAGGCGCGCGTGCGCATCGTGGAAGACAAGCGCGCACATGCGGCGGCGGAAGCGGCAGAGATCGTAACGCCGGCAGCAGAGCGAATCGCGCCCGCGTGCCGTCATTTTGGCGCGTGCGGCGGATGCGACTATCAGCACGCAGGCTACGAAACGCAGCTCGGGCTCAAGCAGGCTGTTTTGTGTGAAACCCTGGAGCGCGCAGGCGTGCAGGCACCGAACCAGATCGTCATTCTCTCGGCGGGCCCATGGGCTTATCGCAACCGTATCCGCCTCGCGTTGGACGCGGAGGGCAATCCCGGCTATCGCGGCCGTCGCTCGCACGCTGTGGTCCCAGTGGAAGAATGCCCCATCGCTGCTCCGCTGCTGGCGCGCGCCGCGCTGACCGTCGGGAAGATCGCGCGGGAATCCCATCTGCTCCTGCGACCGGCCGAAATTTCGCTTTTCTGCAATGCGGAGGAGAGCGCGCTGCTTGTTGGTATCTACACGCCCAGCCCGGCAAAGCTCCCGCTGAGCGATTTCTGCCGCGCGCTGGCTGCGGAGATTCCCGAATGCAAAGGCACCGAATACACGACCGAAGGCCGCGCCGGCCGGCCGCTGCGCACGGTGGCGCGCTGCGGAGCTGATTTCCTCGCCTATCGCGCCGCCGGATTCGACTATCGGGTAGACCACGGCGCGTTCTTCCAGGTCAACCGCTGGCTCGTGGATGCGCTGGTGGAGGAGGTGACTGCGGGGCGGCGCGGCGGGCTTGCCTGGGACCTGTTTGCCGGCGTGGGACTCTTTGCGCGGCGGCTCGCGTCCGGCTTCGGCCGCGTCGTCGCCGTGGAGTCAGCGCTCGCGGCGGAGACCGCGCTGGCACACAATCTGCGCGGCACGGGCGCATCCGCGGTGCATGCCGATACGCTGGATTTTCTGCGCCGCGCGCGCCGCGGCGAGCGCCCCGATCTGATCGTCGTGGACCCGCCGCGCACCGGGCTGGGCACGGAAACCACAACCCTGCTGGCCCGCTTTGCCGCGCCGGCGCTCACATACGTCTCCTGCGATCCGGCCACGCTGGCGCGCGATCTGCGCGCGCTCATCGCCGCCGGCTACGCAATCGAAAAGATAACGCTCGCCGATCTCTTTCCACAGACCTTCCACCTTGAAACCGTCGTCCATCTGCGCCGCTGACGCCGCTCGCGCGAACTGCGCGTGCCGGAAGCGCGATTTCCTGATAGGCTTTTGCTCAACAAGCCTTTCCGATTCCGCGCATCATGCAAAAGGGCCCCATCGCCGGCCGCCAGCCGGTCCACTCCGCACAGACAGCGCCGCTCTTCCACGCCGCATGGCTGTTTGCGCTGGGAGTTGCGGCAGCGCGCTGGCTCTGGCTGCAGCCCAGCCTGATTCTGATTGCGCTTGGCCTGGTCGCAATCCTCTGTTGCATTGCTGCGCTGCGCGCACAGCGGATCGTCTGGCTTCCCCTGGCCGCGTTGTGGATTCTGCTTGGCGCGTGGTGCGCGCTCATGCAGCCGCAGCCCGCCCCGGCTCCGGCACTGGCCGCGCTTTCTGACGATCTGCTGCGGACCGTGGAGGGAACCGTGATTGCCACGGCTCCGGTTCGCACGGAGACGGTGCAGGATGTCGATGCGCCCCTCCAGGATGCACCTGCGCAGCGCATCGACGTGCAGGTCGCGAGTGTCGAGCAGGTCACCGACACCTTCGATGCTCAGGTGCCGGTGGCGGGACGCGTACGGCTCATCGTGCGCTGGCCGGCAGCGCAATCGCCCGTGAAGCTGCTGCGCTGCGGAGAGCGCATCCGCGCCGTGGCGCGTCTGTTGCCGCCGGAGACCTATCACGATCCCGATGTCTGGAGCCGCGCCGACTATCTGCTCGATCAGGGAATCACGGCGAGCGCAAGCGTAACCGCCGATCACGTGGAGGAACTGGGCGCATCAGGCGAGAAGCCGCTGGGCTGCCGCATCGGCGCGTGGCAACATGTCGCCAGCGCGCGGCTGCTCGCGCTGCCCGCGGCCATGCGCTGGCTGCCTGCGCCGCTGCGCCTCGCGCCGGACGATGCCGCCATGCTTGCGGCCATGGTCGCGGGCGACCGCACCTACCTTACACATGCGCTGCGCGTGGGCTTTGAGCGCACCGGCTCGTTTCACATGCTGGTGGTTTCGGGCTTGCATCTCGCCATCGTGGCGGGATGTCTCTTCTGGATCCTGCGCAGGCTGCGCGTGGCGCGCGTGCCGGCGATGTTCGCCACCATCGCCGGCTCGTTCGCCTACACGCTGTTCACGGGATTCGCCACGCCGGTGCAGCGGTCGCTGTGGATGGTCACGCTCTATCTGCTGGCGCAGCTTGTGTACCGGGAGCGCAGCCCGCTCAACACGATTGGCTTTGCCGCGCTCTGCCTGCTCGCCATCAGCCCGCGCAGCCTGTTTGACGCCGGCCTGCAGATGACGCTGCTGGCGGTCATCGCCATCGCCGGCGTTGCCGCTCCGCTGCTTCAGGCCACGGTGCATCCTTATCTGGCTGCGACCCGCGACCTGCGCATCGTTGCCATCGACGTTAAACTCGAACCGCGACTGGCGCAGTTTCGCGTGACCATGCGCATGTTCGCGATGCGACTGCAGGCCGTGGCGAATCCATTCGTCGCGTGGCAGGCGTTGCCGTGGACGATACGATTTCTCATCCGCGCGGTGGAGATGCTTGTCGTCTCCTGCGTGGTTGAGCTGGCCATGACTCTGCCGATGGCGCTTTACTTTCACCGCATCACGCTCTTCGCGCTGCCGGTGAACCTGCTCATCCTGCCGCTGCTGACTGTGCTGCTGCCGGCAGCGCTGTTGATGTTGCTCGTCCTGCTGGCGTGGCCCGCGGCGGCTGTGGCGCCGGCGGTTGCGGTTGCGCTGCTGCTGCACGCAGGCGACGGACTTGTGCGTAGATTCGGATCGCTGTCGCTCGCCGATCTGCGCATTGGCACTCCGCTGCTCTGGCAAGCGGCGGCTTTTTGCGCGTTGCTCGCTGCGGCGATTGTACTGGCGCATCGGGCGACGGCGCGGCGCGAGCGCTGGCCGCGGCTTGCGGCGTGGGTGGCGCTGCTGCTAGCCGCGCTTGCCGCCGTGGCGCCGCGTCCTGTCGAGCATCCGCGCAATGCGCTGCTGGTGGAAGCGATCGATGTGGGGCAGGGCGACTCGATATTGGCGATCACGCCCGACGGCAAGACGCTGCTGATCGATGGCGGAGGCTTCGGTGGCGGTCCGCGCCAGGCCCCACAGGATTTTGATATCGGTGAAGAGGTGGTGTCGCCGGCGCTGTGGTCGCGTGGCATTCGCCACCTGGACGCGGTGGCGCTGACGCATGCGCACTCCGATCACATGGGCGGTCTGCCGGCCGTGCTGCGCAACTTTCATCCATCGGCGTTGTGGGTGGGGAACAACCCACGCGTCGCTGCGTATAACGCGCTGCTGGCCGAGGCTGCCAATCTGCACGTGCCGGTGCGCAGTCTGCGCGCCGGCAACAGTTTTTCATTCGGCAACACGCAGGTGAAGGTGCTGGCGCCCTTTGCCGGCTATCAGCCGGGTGCCGAGCCCTCCAATGACGATTCGCTGGTTTTGCACGTAGCCTATGGGACGAGCTCCATTCTGCTGGAAGGCGACGCCGAAGCGCCGATCGAGCAGGCGATGCTGAGCGAGACGGGGCTGGAGAGTACGCTGCTCAAGGTGGGCCACCATGGCAGCATCACCTCCACGCGGCCGGAGTTTCTGGCGCGCGTAGGGCCGCAGTGGGCGGTGATCTCGTGCGGACTGCACAACCGGTATGGGCATCCGCGGCAGGAGGTGCTGCAAGAGCTGGAAGACGCGCATGTGCGCACGCTGCGCACGGATTTGAACGGCGCCGCCTGTTTCAGGCTGGGCGGGAGATCGGTTGCTCCGGATTTCGATTGCGGATGGCGAAGCTATCCCTGAGCCGCAGCTCGAATGGTCAGCAGCGTTTCAAGCAGCGGCTTGAGCAGCTTGAGATCGAGCGCATTGGCGCCGTCGGATTTGGCGTTGGCTGGGTCGTCGTGGACTTCGAGGAAGAGACCGTCAACGCCGGCCGCGACAGCAGCGCGCGCCAGCAGCGGGATGAACTCGGGCTGACCGCCGCTGACGCCGTTGGCCGCCGATGGCTGCTGGACAGAGTGGGTACCGTCAAAGACCACGGGCGCGAGGTTGCGCAGGATGGCCAGGGAGCGGAAATCGACGACGAGATTGTTGTAACCGAAAGAAGAGCCGCGCTCGGTGAGGAACACGCGCTCGTTGCCGGTGGAGCGGACCTTCTCGACACCGTGGGTCATGTCCCAGGGAGCAACGAACTGGCCTTTCTTGATGTTCACGGCACGGCCGGTCTTGCCGGCGGCCACCAGCAGATCGGTCTGGCGGCAGAGAAAGGCGGGAATCTGCAGGACATCGACGGCTTCGGCGGCAACTTCGCAGTGGCTGGGCTCGTGGACGTCGGTCAGAACGGGGAGGCCGGTCTCGCGGGCCAGTTTGCCCAGGATGCGCGTGCCTTCCAGCAGTCCGGGGCCGCGAAAGCTGCGCACGCTGGTGCGGTTGGCCTTGTCGTAGCTGGCCTTGAAGATGTAGGGAATCCCCAGGTCGGCCGTGATGTGCTGGATGGCGTCGGCCATGGTGCGGGTGTGGCGCTCGCTCTCGATGACGCAGGGACCGGCGATGAGAAAGAGCCGGCCCGCACCGTCTGCGCCAACTTGGACCGGCCCGATTTCAAACGTGTTGCTCACACCGCTGATTTTAGAGCAGTTCTCCAGTTCACGTGCAGTTTGATCGGATGTGCCAGGTGGCTCTTTCTTAAGAAAAGAGCCACCTACAGCAGTTTTCCAGTTGCTGTAAGGCAAAGCCGCTACTCTCCGGTGCCTTTTTCCTCAAGAAAAAGGCACCTTGCACGCCGCTGGCTATGCCACATGAACTGGAAAACTGCTCTAGGATCCGCGGCTTCGCTCTACATCCATTGGAGAACTGCTGGAACCCGCGGATCCGGTCAAGCTGCGGTCAGCCGGTATGGCTCTTGGTCCACTGCCACAGCGCGCGATCAAGGGTGCGCAGTGGCGTGGGTGCCGGCAAATCGCTCTGCGGTTTCACGATGTCGCTGTCTACCAGGCGCTTGCAAAAGGCCACGTATTCCTCGTAGAAACGGACGTCGTGGCGGGCATGGCCGAGAGCTTCGAGAGCGCGGAAATCGAGTACCGTATAGCGCTCAGGGTAGATGGCGGCTAGAATCGCCGAGGCCACCGGGATGTCGACGCCATGCAGTTCCTGGAGCGCGTTCACCGCCTGTTCTGTGGTTGACCCGGGCGCTGTAACCACGCCCAGCACCCGCCGGATCTTTTCACTGCTGTTGCCGATCAGAAATTGTACGGTGCGCTCCGACTTCCAGCGCACAATCGCTTCCAGATTTGTCAGTGTAAAGTCGCCGTTCCGAATTGCTTGTCCGGCTTCAAAGGCAGCCGTTTCCAGTTCGTGCTGCTTTTCGTCTGCTTTCTGCCAGTACTGATCTGCCAACTCCTGTAGCTCCGCTTCCTCGGGCTGGAGCTGAAAGTACGCTACCATCTTGATCTTGACTCCCTTCCTTTTTCCGCTGCGGTTCTCGAACTGTGTGGCCCTCTGCGTGGGAAGCGCCACTCATACGATGCCGGAAACACCACCTGAATTGTGTGAACCGCCCGAAAAACTTTCACAAGATAGGCCCAGCGCAAAAACATTGTCAATAACCCAGTAGAGGCCCCCAAAGGTAACCAATCAGATATCGCCGCAACCCGTTTTCAACGGGATGCTGCGGAGTGGTTTTTGGGGGACGCTCTCATGCCCACGGTTTGTGGCTAACCCGCGCCGCCGAGAGATTAGACGAGCCTTGCATGAGATCGAAGACAACAATTTGAAAGTCTGCATATTTCCATAAATATGTTAATATGTTTTTATGCGGACGACGATCGATATTCCCGATGAGACCTACAAGAGCATTAAGCGAATTGCGGTTGAGGATGAAACGACTGTACGACAGATGGTGCTGGATGGGCTATCGCTTCTGCTCCAGATGCGAAAGAACAGGCCCGTGGGGAAAAAGCTCGATCTGCCTTTGATCCGGTCAACGCGCGGCGAGGTTCTCGACATCGACAACGAGAAAATCTATGAGCTCATTGATTTTCCCTGATGTGAACGTGTGGCTGGCGCTCAATTACGAAAAACACATTCACAACGTGTCGGCAGTCCAATGGTACAAGTCTCTCGACTCCTCGACAGTCTTCGCGTTTTGCAGGCATACGCAACTCGGGCTGTTCCGGCTGCTCAGCTCAGAAACCATTTTGAAAGAAAATGCGCGGAATCAGCGCGAGTGCTGGAGCGTCTTCGACCAGTGGCTTGCATCTGGCGAGGCGGTGTTTGCGCAAGAACCGTTCAATCTGGACTACAGCCTGCGGGCGCAGACTTCTGCAACTCAGGCTGTGCCAAAGGTATGGGCCGATGCGTACTTGGCTGCGTTCGCCGAGGCGGCCGGGTTGACACTGGCAACGTTTGACCGGGTGCTGGCGGGGAAGGCAAAAGGGGCGATGCTGCTCATCTGACTGCTTCAGCCGTGAACTTTACAATTAAGCTTAAGCTAGTGTCCTGTAACTGAAGTTCGCAACATAAATACTGCTGTCATCCTGAGCGATGTTTGGCTGGCTTTCCGGCCAAGTGGAGTCGAAGGACCTGCGGTTCGGGACTTCAACTTATGCTATGAACTTCAGTTAGAGGATACTAGCTAAGGTGCCTCATCTTCTTGCTAGTCTGAATCTTCGTGGCCAAACAATCGCTGGATTTCGAGAAGATCCGGAAGTGTTTTCTGGCAGCAGTCTGGCATGGAGCCTTCGGCTTCTATGAACTTAAACAATTCCGGTGCGGGCTTGAACCACTCATGACCGACCGCGTCTCCTTTACGGAGGCGCAGATTTGCGAACTTCTTGTGAATTTCCCTTTCACGTTTTTCAGCCGAGTGTAGCGGCTTAGGGCCATCATTAAATTCTATGATTCGCAAAAGCCGAATCGGCTCGTGATTTGAACTCTGAATGGCTCGCAGGCGCCGTAATAGAGTCTTTCTCTGGGTTACTCCTATCTTGATACTTACTGGAGGTGAACCTGCAACCACAAAGTAAATGAGACCGGCGCGATCATACCAATTTGTTGGCTCTCCGCCTTCGGACATCGCTGTTTCCAGCATCAGGGTATTGCCCATGTTAGTCAGACTTAACTTTATGATTGAACACTCCATCACCAAATGACACAAACGTTGTAAACGTGCCTCGCGCAGAAATGAAAGATGGTTCTGATGATCTGTCTCAAACCAATGCTTTTGGGGACAGCTTCACTATATCCGCTGCACGGTTCAACCGGTTCTTATAGCTCGCGATGATGAACTCGCGGAAGAGCGGGTGCGGCTCAAGCGGCTTGGATTTGAACTCGGGGTGGAACTGGCAACCCAGAAAATAAGGATGGCCGGGAATCTCTACGATCTCGACGTAGGTGGCGTCGGGAGTGGTGCCGCTCAGGCGCAGGCCGCCGCCGGTGAGCAGCGCTTCATACTCGCGGTTGAACTCGTAGCGATGACGATGGCGCTCGCTGATCTCGGTGGCTCCGCCGTAGGCACGGCTGGCGAGCGAGTCTTCCTGCAGCACGCAGGTCCACGCGCCCAGGCGCATGGTGCCACCCATCTCTTCCACGCCGAGCAGCTCGCGCAGCTTGTAGATGACGCGGTGCTGCGTGGCGGGATCGAATTCACTGGAGTTCGCGTCCTTGAGGCCACAGACGTTGCGCGCGAACTCGATGCAGGCGGTCTGCATGCCCAGGCAGATGCCGAAATAAGGCACCTGCTTTTCGCGGGCGTAACGGATGGCGTTGAGCATGCCCTCGATGCCACGCTTGCCAAAGCCGCCGGGCACGAGGATGCCGTCGAAGTCCTCGAGCTGCGACTCGTAGCTGCGGTCCCCAGGCGACTTCGATTCGAGGCCCTCGGCTTCGATCCAGGTGATCTTTAATTTCAGGTTTTGCGAGATGGCGCCGTGGGTGAGCGCTTCCTTGAGCGACTTGTAGCTGTCCTCGTACTCCACGTACTTGCCCACGATGGCGATGGAGACTTCATCTTTGGGGTGGTAGCAGCGGTCGACCAGGTCTTTCCACTTGCTCAGGTCGGCTTCGGGCGCGTCCTTGTGAAGATATTTGAGGATGAGCGCGTCGACGCCCTCCTGCGCAAAGCCGAGCGGGACTTCGTAGATCGACGGCACGTCCTTGGCGGCGACCACGGCGCGCTCTTCCACGTTGCAGAAGGCGGCGATCTTCTGCTTCATTTCGCGGCTCAGGTTGCGGTCGCAGCGGCAGAGCAGGATGTCGGCCTGGATGCCGATGGAAAGCAGTTCCTTGACCGAGTGTTGCGTGGGCTTGGTCTTGAGCTCCTGCGCGGCGGCGATCCAGGGGATGAGCGTGAGATGGACGAAGACGGTATTTTCGCGGCCCAGCTCCTGGCGCATCTGGCGGATGGCTTCGAGGAACGGGAGGGATTCGATGTCGCCCACCGTGCCGCCGATCTCGACGATGGTCACGTCTGCGCCGTTGGAGGAGACCTTGCGCATGGCGTTCTTGATCTCATTGGTCACGTGCGGGATGACCTGGACCGTTTTGCCCAGGTAGTCCCCGCGGCGCTCTTTCAGAATGATCTGCTCGTAGATGCGGCCGGTGGTGAGGTTGTTGTCGCGCGAGAGCGGCGCGTGGGTGAAGCGCTCGTAGTGGCCCAGGTCGAGGTCGGTCTCCGCGCCGTCGTCGGTCACGAAGACTTCGCCATGCTGGAAAGGCGACATGGTACCGGGATCGACGTTAAGGTAGGGGTCGAACTTCATCATGTTCACCCGCAGACCCCGGCTCTCCAGCAGGCAGCCGATGGAAGCCGCCGCCAGACCCTTGCCTAAACTGGACACGACTCCGCCCGTCACAAAGACATACTTTGCCGACATGGATGCACTCTCAATTTGGAATGTTGTGATTGGACGTACCTGGTGGGCACAATCAAGTATGGCAGAGATGGAGGGCGTCAGGGAAGGAAAATTTCCCAATTCCACGTTTCGCCGATTTGTGCATTAAAAATGAGAATAGGGCTAAACTGTCGGTAGGGTAGTAGGATACACAAATGGCAACGAATCGAGCAGCGATTTCGGAGAGAGGCCTCCAGGCCGCAGTTCAGGGCCATCATGGCAATCTCGAAGTGGTCCGCGTCGATACGACAAGATGGGAAGCTACATTCCGTGTTAGAGCCGCGGGTAGAGTATTCGGACCCGAGTTTACGACGCGATTGAGCATGGTCCGGCCGCTCAGTGAGGAAGACACGGACAAATTCTGGAAGATGCTGGTGGATGATTTGATGCGGGCCTTGAAAGAAGAGGGAAGTCTTCCGTCGTTTGTGAAAGGATACGAGGTAACGACTGGAGAGGACTCCACTGGTGACCCGGCTCTTTATGTAACGATTCTGGTTTCACCGGAGCGGCAGTATTCCAAGGCAACGGTTTCGAGTTGGAATATCTTTTCGAGCCTCGTCCATGATCGTCTGATGGGGTTGCGCTTGCAACGATACCCTTATGTCCGGATTGGTGAGAAGCGAAGAAGCAGATAGATGTTTTTACCGAACGATTTGTTGGAGCAGGCGCAGTTTCTCGTCCTCCGGGAGCCTCGCAAACCTAAACAAGCAAGTTTGCGCCGAGCGGTTTCGACTGCATATTACGCAGTTTTCCACTTGCTGGCAGCAAGCGCCGCCGCTCAAGCCAGTCCAGCAACCCCAGCAGGGTTAAGCGAGAGGATTCAACGGGCGGTTGAGCATGGCGCGATGAAGGACGCTGCGAAGCGATTTGAGTCAGGCAACCTGCCTGATCACATCAGGTCATTGATCGCAAATCCGCTGCCTGCGCAACTGATTGCAATCGCACAAAACTTCATCCGTTTACAGGAAGAACGGCATAAAGCGGACTACGACTTAGCCACCCGGTTCGAGAGAGCACGAGCGCAAGATGCCGTCGCGCTTGCAGTTCAGTCATTTGCAGACTGGGAGATGATCCGGAACACAGACGAGGCGCGCGTCTTTCTTGCGTCGCTTATGTTTTGGAAGCTTTGGTCGAAGTAGCTTCTCTGTTTTTTCCCTCTTTCTTTGCCAAACAAATGGGGGCCTATCGCGCGGAGGCCATGACAGGCAAAATCGAAGTTCTCAAAACCGACATTACGACTCTTACCGTAGACGCGATTGTGAACGCGGCCAACAGCTCGCTGCTGGGCGGCGGAGGCGTGGATGGGGCCATTCATCGGGCCGCGGGGCCTGAGCTCGTGGCCGAGTGCCGCACGCTGGACGGCTGCCCTGCCGGGCAGGCAAAGATTACCCGTGGCTACCGGCTGCCGGCCAGGTTTGTGATTCACACGGTGGGGCCGGTGTGGCACGGCGGCGCGTACGATGAGCCGGCGCTGCTGGCGAGCTGCTATCGCTCGTGCTTTGCCCTTGCGTGGGAGCGCGGGCTGAAGACGCTGGCTTTTCCGGCGATCAGTTGCGGAGTCTACGGGTATCCGATCCCGCAGGCCGTGGAGATTGCGGTGCGGGAGACGCGTGCAGCGCTGGACGCGCACGCGGAGATCGAGCAGGTGATCTTCGCGTGTTTTGGCGACGCGGTGTACAGGGCTTATTTGCGCGCTGTGGGCGATATGGGATGAGACCGACGCTTTCCCAGGTCGCAAAATTGCCGATCCCATACTTCACTGATCGGCCTGATTTGCCAGCCTTGCTATCGGCCCGTGCCGCCTACCGTCATCCGGTCCAGCTTGATCGTCGGCATGCCGACGCCTACGGGAACGCTCTGCCCGTCTTTGCCGCAGGTGCCGATGCCTTCGTCGAGCTTGAGGTCGTTGCCGACCATAGAGACGTATTTCAGCGCCTCGGGGCCGTTGCCGATGAGCGTGGCGTCGCGGACGGGCGCGGTGACCTTGCCGTCCTCGATCAGGTACGCCTCTGACGCCGAGAAGACGAATTTGCCGTTGGTGATGTCCACCTGGCCGCCGCCGAAGTTCACGGCGTAGAGGCCGCGCTTGACGCTGCGCAGGATGTCCTGCGGGTCATCTTCGCCGGAGAGCATGTAGGTGTTGGTCATGCGCGGCATGGGGATGGCCTGGTAGCTCTCGCGCCGGCCGGAGCCGGTGTTGGGCATGTTCATGAGGCGCGCCGACAGCTTGTCGGAGAGATAGCCCTTGAGCACGCCGTTTTCGATCAGCACAATCTCCTGGGTGGGCGAGCCCTCGTCATCCACATTGAGCGAGCCGCGGCGGCCGGCGATGGTGCCGTTGTCTACCACGGTGACCTTGGGGCTCGCTACCGGCTGCCCGATCAAGCCGGTAAAAGCCGAGGTCTTCTTGCGGTTGAAGTCGGCTTCGAGGCCATGGCCTACGGCTTCGTGAAGCAGGATGCCGGGCCAGCCGGGGCCGAGGACCACTTGCATCTCGCCGGCCGGCGCAGGCACAGCGCCGAGTTGCAGGACGGCTCCACGGGCGGCCTCCTGCGCCAGGCCCTCCGGGCTTTTGCTGCCGACGAACTGTTCGAGCCCGGCGCGGCCACCGCCACCGGCTGAGCCGCGGGTGGTGATGGCGTCTTCTTTGGCGATGACGAAGACGTTGAGACGGCAGAGAGGCTGCGTGTCGCTGGCGAAGGCGCCGTCGGACGCGACGACCAGGATGCGGCGCAGCTCTTCGCTGTAGCCGGCGCGCACCTGCACGATGCGCGGATCGTAAGCGCGCGCGGCGCGATCGGCGCGCAGGATCAGCTCAAGGCGCGCGGCAAGGTCGAGATCGAAGCCGCCGAGTGGAACCGGATAAAGATCGGCTGAGCGGGTTTCGGTAAATCCCTGGATAGGCTGCCTGGCCGGGCCGGAGGCAATGAGCGCGGCGGTGCGCGCGGCGTGCAGCAGCCGTTCGGGGCTCAGGTTGTCGGTATACGCGTAGCCGGTGCGCTCGCCGCTCAGCACGCGGATGCCGCATCCGGCGCTGGTGCCCTGGCTGGCGGACTTGACGATCTGCTCGTCCACGCCCAGTGCCGTGGCTGCAACCGACTCGAAGTAAAGGTCAGCATAATCACCGCCGGCGGAAAGCGCTTCGCCCAGGCAGCGCTCCAGCAGCCGCTCGGTGATGCCGAACTTCTCAAAAAAATAGCGTTTGTGGCTCAAATTTGAGGAAGCTGCCTGTGCGCCCATCGTATTTTCAGTGTACGCCTGCTGTTCATTTCGATGAGGGAAAACGGCTTTCGATGCAGGGCCATTGGCTGTCTTGGTGCTGCACCTTTTGGGTGCTCCACGGCGCAGAGGAATCGTGCTAGGATTCAGCCCATGAAGAAAATTCTGGCTGTAGCACTGCTCCTCGTTATGGCTGCCGCGCCGGCTGCATTCGCCGCCCGGCACCATCACCACCATCATCACCATCATCACCACCACGCATGAGGCGGTTCCGGTCTCGATCCAGCACGCCGGACGGGCCGGGCCGCTTCAGGCGACTGAGCAGCGAATCTTTACCTCCGCCACGCAGACCCGTTCGCGCTGAACATGGTAAGGTTCTTGCCATGACCGAACTGGATCACTGGCGCTACCCGATCGGCCGATTCCGGCCGCCGGCTGTGAATACGGCCGACACGCGCTCCAGACAGATCGAAACCCTGCGCCTGCTTCCCGAGCGGCTTCGCGCCGCTGTCACGGGCCTGAGCCGGGCGCAACTCGATACTCCCTATCGCGAGGGCGGCTGGACGGTGCGCCAAGTGGTGCACCACCTGGCTGACAGCCACGCCAACTCCTTCATCCGCTTCAAGCTCGCGCTCACCGAGGA
This sequence comes from Acidobacteriaceae bacterium, assembly GCA_030038195.1. Taxonomy (GTDB): domain Bacteria; phylum Acidobacteriota; class Terriglobia; order Terriglobales; family Acidobacteriaceae; genus Telmatobacter. The sequence goes on along the minus strand of JASHPJ010000135.1, from coordinate 8,319 downwards.
CTGGCCCACCGTCAAGCCCTATGACGAGGCGGCGTGGGCGCGGCTGGCAGACAGCCGCACGCTGGCCATCGATGGGTCACTCGTGCTCATCGAAGCGCTGCATGCGCGCTGGGTGGCGCTGCTCGAATCCTTGACGGACGCGGACTTCGAGCGCGGCTACGTTCATCCCGAAAATGGCCGGCAGACGCTCGCGCACGCGCTGGCGATCTACGCATGGCACTCGCTTCACCACACGGCGCACATCACCAGCCTGCGGGAGCGCGAGGGCTGGTAAGTGGGCCAGAACGCCGCAGCTCCTGCGCAGCTTGCGCAGGCCATCGAAGCCTATCTTCAGGACCACCCTGGGGCTGCGCTGCTGGAAGACGGCCGCGTGCTCTTCGACATGCGCCATGCGCGCTACTCGGTTACCGAGTCGCACAGGCGCTGCCTGCTGCAACTGTGGAGCGATGAGCGCAACGTGGTGCGCGCCGTGCTCGAAGTGCGGCAGCGCGCGCAGTCTCTACTGCTGATGACCCGCCGCATGGGCGCGGCCAAACCGCAGACGCTGGAGCTGGTTCCCACCAGCGACCGCCGTACGCCCACGGCGCGCGACGCGGCGCGGCGCAACTACCTGAAGCTGCTGGAGCGGGTGCTGACGCGCAGTTTTGCCGGCGCAAAGGTGGACGGGATGCGCTCGGCCACCGATCTGGAACACAGCTTTGGGCCTGCTTATGCGCGTGGCCGGCTGCTCCGGGGCGCCGCGGCCGATGCGGTGATCGGCGTGGGCGCGGCCGAGTCTGCCGCGATGATGGATGGCATTCTGACGCTGGGCATTCTCTGGCTGGATTACTGCAGGCAGAAAGGCGAGAGCCGGCGGCATTTTGGCGGACTCAAAGTGATCGTTCCGGCCGACTCGTGGCGCACCACTGCCGGGCGCATGGCCTGGCTCAATCATGCCGCCGCGGATTTTCAGATTTACACGCTCGATGAGCGCAGCGAAGAGCTGACGGCAGTGGACTTTCGCGACATCGGCAACCTGGAGTCGCGGCTGGTGCATGCGTTTTCGGCGCCGGCCGCGATTGAGCGCTGCCGCGCCGGCATCGATCGGCTCATGATGCTGGTTCCTGCCGCAGCGCGCGAGCGCGTCGAGATACGCGCAAGCTCGCCCGCGGAAGTTGGCCTGCACTTGCACGGGCTCGAGTTTGCGCGGGTCCGGCAGACGGCTGCGGCCAGCTCGTTTGCACGGCTTGACGAGATCACCTTCGGTGCGGGGGCCAATGAGACTCCGCTGCAGGACGAGACCGAGGAGTTATGCCGCGAGCTTTTCACGCGTCTCTTCGCGAGCCGCCGCGCCGACGGTGCGCACACAGACCCGCTCTTTCGCATGCAGCCCGAGCGCTGGCTGGAGTCCGAGCTGCGGCGGGGAATTGCCGGGCTGCTGCCGGGTTTGCGTGGAGATATGCTCTACTCGCAGGTCCCGGCGATTTCGACCGGCGAGCGCGGCATGCTTGACCTGCTCACGCTGGATGCGAGCAGCCGTCTGGTGGTGCTGGAAGTGAAAGCGGATGAGGACCTGCACCTGCCGCTCCAAGCGCTCGACTACTGGATTCGCGTGCGCGCGCTGAACGCGGACAGGCAGGTTCCTGCCGGAAGCACACGCGCACTCTCGGCCTTTGAGCGGCAGGGGTACTTCGCGGGTACTGAGGTCTCGCCGCTTGAGCCAAAGCTGCTGCTGGCTGCGCCGGCTCTGCGCATTCATCCGGCCAATGAGACGGTGCTGCGCCATCTTTCGCCGCAGGTGGAGTGGGAGCTGATTGCGCTCAGCGAGCACTGGCGACGCGAGTTGAAGGTGGTTTTCCGCAAACGCAGCAACCAGTAGCGCCGGTCTTCAGACCGGCTGTACCGGCACGCCTGGGCTACCGGAGCGGCGCTTTGTTATTGTCCGGCCAGATGCTGATCGCCAATCGTCTCCTCTGCATTGGCAACCTTGGCAGCCCAGTAGGCTTGCTCCGCATCTTCAGCGGCGAGGTTGAGCTGGCCGTTCACCAGGCATGGGTTGGTAAAGTCGTTTCCGCCGATCGAGTTGCCAGGATAGGTCAGGCTCTGCGGGCTTCCCCACATATCGGAGGCCATGGGGTTACCCTGTCCGTTGGCGCGCACCAGCCCGCCCGCCGTGGCGGTGAGCGTGTTGTTGAAGTAAAGAGACGGGCCTGAGCCGTACACGTCCCAGAGGTAGATGCCGACGGCGGAAGGCGCGGCGTACCAGTTGCCGGCTGCATCCCGTCCGCAGGAGACGACGCGGTTGCCCGTGGCCGTTACGTCGTGCCCGTTGGCAATTGCGACTGCTCCTCCCGCCGTGTGCACAATCTCATTGTTTTCGATAAGGGCAAACGCAGTGACTGGCGCGGTTTTGCCTCCGTCGGTAAGGATGGCCACGCCAGAAAAGCCGGCCGGATTCACGGGCGAGGAATCGCCTTCGATGTAGTTGTCGTGGACCCAGATGGAATGGCCGGCGCTGCCCTGGCTGCGGTAGAGGTTGATCCCGTCGGTGGTCGAGCTCTGGCCGACGGTCTGCATCACCTGGTTCCATGCGATCTCAGCCCCTGCGGGCGCCACAATGCTGTTGAGGATGACGAAGTGGCCGGGATCGGGCTCTTTTTCAAGCAGGCCGCCCTGTCCGTCGCTGGGGCGGTCCTCGAGGTTGACGGCCTTGTTGTTCAGGATCTGAAGCGCCGAGACGTTCGAGCCGGCCGCGTTCACGCCGAAGGAGACGCCGGTCATGGTGCAGTTCTTCACGATCAGGGAATTGATATGGACCGCGGAGACGAACGATCCGCGCTGCATCCCGGCGACCTGCGGATCGAGCGCCGTTCCGGTCACGTTTTCGATGGTCACATGGGCGCCGGTGCTCGCGCCGCTCACCTGGATGAGCGTACCGCGGCCGGTGATGGTGGAGTCCTCGATGGTGACCGGCGCGTCGGCGCGGATGGTTACGGCGGGCGTGCCGGGATCGTCGCTGTTCCAGTTGCCGGAGTACGTTCCGCCGCTGGTGATGGTGATGGGCCCTGAGGCCGCCTGCGGTATCACGGAGACGATGGCCTGCACACTCTGGCTGCCGCACGCGACGGAGACGGTGGCGTTGCCCGCCTGCTGACCCTGGAACTCCATCTCGCCGATGGGCGCAAGGATGGCCGCGCTCGAGGTGCTCCAGGCGCAGGCCGCGTCGTTGGCTTGGCCGCTGAGCGAGAACTGGATGGTCTGCCAGGCCTGGATGGTGGAGTTTGCGGGCGAGACGGCGAGCGGCGTCTGCTGCGCGCCTGGGTCCGAAGAGGAGCCCGTGCCTGATCCAGAAGACGATCCTGAACCGGAGCCCGATCCGGAACTGGTTGTAAAAGTGGTGGCGGAGGCACGGATATGTACGGACGAGCATCCAAGGCAGAACGCGAGAAAGAAAAACAGGACGGCAGCGACGAGCGCAGACCGCGAGAGGCCGGTTTTGGACCAGGAGACCGGCCGGACAGACGACAGTAGATCGGTTGCCGGCATGAAAGCCTCGAATGAAGCGCGTGTGGCGCTTCCGGATTGCACGAGAAGGAACTCGCACAGGAGGCAAATCGGCGCGGCTTTCGAGACCCTTGTGGCATGGGGCGCAACATTATGAGCTGCAAGTAATGAAAATTGTCTAACTTAGAGAGAAACCAGAGCAGGTGTGCGCGGTGCGGAGACGTGCCAGGTTGCCGCTCCCAGCGGGTCGCATCCATTGCAGGGCAGTGGCTCCGAGATACAGCAACTCTGGTTTCGCTGCAGACTTTTGTGAGGACCTACTTGGGCTGGCGAGCACAAAATTGTCTCGAAAAAAGACAAAGTGCGCGACGAAAATGCGCAAACAGGGTTAGAACAGGCAAGAAGAGGGCGCGCCGGCTGGCAAAAAGTTCATAGGAAGGCCGACGTGTCTCGTTTTGCTCCACACGCGCCCGGCGTTTTACGCCACTGCGATTGCTGGAGCCGGCCCGGCTCCAGGTGGGAACCTGGAAATCTTTTGAGGCGTATGAGGATGCAGAATGCAGGAGCCCGTGTACGCGGCGCCTGGCTGCTACGGCGTTTTCGGTTCAAGTCTTTACAGAGTTGATGTCGCCGAGTGGCTTTTTCCTCAAGAAAAAGCCACCTTCTACGATGTCGGCTTGTCAACATAGGAACCGAAAACGCTTTAGGACTCACAGGATGGTTGATGAACCGTCTCACAGAAGACTGCGGCTGCACATCGGCGCGCAGGATTCGTGCCCGGAAGGATGTTCGATGACCCCGGATCACCCGAAAGTCTTGATCGTGGACGATGATCCGTCACACCTGGAGATTTATGGCCTGCTGTTGCAGCGGGCTGGCTACGAAGCCCTGACTACGCAGGTGAAGTTTGCCGGCGCCGACCTGCCGCAGGACGCCGGCGTGAGGCTTGTGCTGCTGGACTACAAGCTGCAGTCGCTGCGGACGTCAGCGGAGTTTGCGCGCGAGATACGCGATCTCTATCCCACCGCGCCGATTGTCGTGCTCTCCGACCTGTGGAGTCTGCCCGAGGATATTGCGCCCTTCGTGACCGACTTTGTGCGCAAGGGACAGCCGGCAAGGCTGCTGCAGGTGGTAGCCCGGCTATTACCTCGCGCCGAAGAGGCCACCGCTGCCGAGCAGGACCAACGCTAAAACAGTTTACCCGCCAAGCCGATATACTGCGGAAAGCTATGCAGCCGGCGAAGACAGTGCTTGCATTACGCCGTGGCCTGCGCGTATGCGTCGGGGCAGCGGCGTGCTGCGCGATGGCTGCGGTGATGTTGTTTCTGGCTGCCGTCGCAGCTCTTGCCCAGCCCGGTCCCGGAGGCTACGACGTAAAGGCCGCGTATCTGTTCAACTTTGGCAAGTTCCTGCGGCTGGACCCCGGCACCGCGGCGCCGCGGCGCGCCTCGTTCGACATCTGCATCCTCGGACACGATCTGATCGGCCACCTGCTTGATGACATTGTCGCCAATCAATCCATCGATGGCCGCCCAGTGCGCGTGGTGAGGGTGGGCGATGCCTATGCGGCAAAGGACTGTGACATTGTTTTCATCAGCCCCGATGAAGGAGATGGCATTCCGCTCGATCTGGACGCAATTGGCAAGGCCGATGTGCTGACGGTGAGCGATGCGCCGGATTTCCTGAAATATGGCGGCATGATCCAGTTTGTGATGGAAGGCAACCGCGTGCGCTTTGCCGTGAATCTTGATGCGGTTAACCGTACGCACCTGGTGTTAAGCTCGGAGCTTTTGCGCGTGGCCTCATCCGTAGCCGGAAAACCCCCGCCGGAGGAGCAGCCATGAAGTTCTGGGACCGGCGCACCATCGCCGGCAAGCTTACGCGGTTGAATCTGCGGGTGACCGGGACGGCGCTGCTGCTGGCTTACGTGGCGTTTCTGGCCTACGACCTGTATACGCTGCGCAAGGACCTGATCAGCTCTCTCACCACCGAAGCGGGCATCGTGGGCGAGAACAGCGTGACGGCCCTCGTTTTCGACGATCAGCAGGCGGCCGAGAGCACTCTCTCCGCGCTGGAGCACTCGCCGCACATCCGCTGGGCAGTCATCGAGCGGCCGGATGGCAGCGCCTTTGCGCGTTATCCGCACGGCGGCCAGGGCGTACCTGGGCCGAACACAACCCTGGCGCGCGGGCAGTCGCTCGCTTACTGGACCAGAGGAACCAACATCCTGCTGGGCAGGCGGATCGACTTTCAGGGAAACAACCTGGGCGCCGTGTATCTGCTGGCCGAAACCAGCGAGCTGGCTCACCGCGCCCGGCAGTTTGGGCTGCTCTCGGCGCTGATTCTGGCGTTCTGCTACGGCATTGCGGTCTTTGCCACCTCCACCATCCGGCATCTGGTTACGAACCCGCTCACCGAGCTTGCCGAGACGGCGCAGGTAGTGAGCAAGGAAAAGGACTATTCGATCCGCGCGCCGATGCCCAGAAGCAGCGACGAGATCGCGTTCCTGGTGCAGTCGTTCAACGAGATGCTGGAGCAGATCCAGGAGCGCGACCGTGCGCTGGAGGCGTCACGCAACGATCTCGAGCAGCGGGTGCGCGAGCGCACGGCCGAGCTGACCGAGGCCAATAAAGAGCTTGAGGCGTTTTCCTACTCCGTGGCGCACGATCTGCGCGGGCCGCTGCAGCAGGTCACCAACATTGCATTCCTTCTGCGGAACTCGAGCGGCGCCGGACTCAGCCCTGAGGACCGCGCGCTGATCGAAAAGCTTGCGGACAACACCGGCGGGATGGCGGCCCTGATTGACGACCTGCTGAACCTTTCGAGCGCCACCAGCACGCCGCTGCGGCGCGCGGCTATCGACCTGAGCCAGATGGCGAAGACGATTCTGGAACGGCTGGAGGCCGAAGATGCGGGGCGCCAGACGCGATGCACCGTGGCGCGGGGTGCGTACGCCATTGCCGATGAGGGGCTGATGCACATTGTGCTCGACAATCTGCTGAGTAATGCGTGGAAGTACACGTCGAAGACCGAAGCGGCAGAGATCGAGTTCGGCTTTGCCGAAAATGGAGCCGGCATGGTGTACTTTGTGCGCGACAACGGCGCAGGATTCAATCCGCGCTACTCTGACCGGCTGTTCCGTCCGTTCCAGCGGCTGCACTCGCAGAGCGAGTTTCCGGGCACGGGCATTGGCCTGGCCACGGCGCTGCGCATCGTTTCCCGCCACGGCGGCAAAATCTGGGCTGAAGGCCAGGAAGGCCGCGGCGCAGCGTTCTACTTTACGCTGCCGTATGGAAGCGAAGAGTAAGAAGCAGCCGGGTTTCCCGGCGATGCGCCTGATTGCGTCCTCAACCTTGCGACTTTTCAGCCGGCTTCCAGCGCAGGATAGGCTTGCGCGCGGCCTGTACCTCGTCGAGCCGCGAGACGCGCGTGGAGTGCGGTGCGGTCTTTACCAGCTCCGGATTTTCCTCCACTTCGCGGGCGATGGAACGCATGGCCTCGATGAAGAGATCGAGCTCTTCGAGCGATTCGCTCTCCGTGGGTTCGATCATCAGCGCGCCGTGCACGATGAGCGGGAAGCTCACCGTGTAAGGATGAAATCCGTAGTCGATCAGGCGCTTGGCGATGTCGCCGGTCTTCACGCCTTTGGCTGCCTGGCGCTTGTCGCTGAAGACCACCTCGTGCATCGAGGGAGTGTCATAGGGCAGCTCATACACGTCTTCCAGCTTCTTGCGAATGTAATTGGCGTTGAGCACCGCGTCTTCCGTGGTCTGGCGCAGCCCGTCGGGCCCGTTGGCCAGGATGTACGCCAGCGCGCGGAGAAACATGCCGGTGTTGCCGTAGAACGCGCGCACGCGGCCCACCGATTGCGGACGGTCATAGTTCCAGTGGCGCGTGCCGTCCTGGCTCCGCACCAGTACGGGGATGGGTAGGAACGGCTCAAGAAACGCCTTGCACGCCACCGGGCCTGAGCCCGGTCCGCCGCCGCCGTGAGGCGTGGAAAAGGTCTTGTGCAGGTTGAGGTGCATCACGTCCACGCCAAAGTCGCCGGGGCGCACTTTGCCCACCAGCGCGTTCATGTTGGCGCCGTCCATGTAAAGCAGCGCGCCCTTGCCGTGCAGAATGTCAGCGATCTTGTGAATCTGGTTCTCGAAGACGCCAAGCGTGGACGGATTGGTGAGCATCAGCGCCGCGGTCTCTTCGTCTACCTGGCGCGCGAGAGCTTCGAGATCGATGCCGCCGTTCGGGCTGGACTTGAGATTTTCCACCTGGTAGCCACAGATGGCCGCCGTGGCTGGATTGGTGCCGTGGGCCGAGTCGGGAATGAGAATCTTGCGCCGCGGATTGCCCTGCGACTCGTGCCACGCCCGCGTGAGCAGAATCCCCGTGAACTCGCCATGCGCGCCGGCTGCCGGCTGCAGCGTGATCGCGTCCATGCCGGTAATCTCCATCAGGCAGCGCTGCAACAGCTCGATGATCTCCATGCCGCCCTGGGCGTGGGAGTTGGGCCGGTAAGGATGCGCCTCAGCAAAGCCGGCGATCCGCGCGACCACCTCGTTCACCCGCGGGTTGTACTTCATGGTGCAGGAGCCGAGCGGATACATGCCGAGATCGATCGCGTAGTTCCAGGTGGAAAGCCGCGTGAAGTGGCGGATGATCTCGATTTCGCTGAGCTCGGGCAAAAGACCGGGCGTTGCGCGGCAGGCGTCGCCGAGCAATGCTGCCGGGTCTACCTCGGGTACATCGAGAGGAGGCATTTTGTAGGCCCGCTTGCCGGGAGCCGACTTCTCGAAGACCAGCGCTTCATTCTGCGTCTGGTGCGGGCGGACCTTGCCG
>JASHPJ010000013.1 GCA_030038195.1 Acidobacteriaceae bacterium | reverse complement strand
GCCAGGTCTTTGTGCCGGGATACTCTGCGGCCTTGGCCACATTGCGCGTCACCAGGCCATAGAGCGTGCTGCGCCGCTCGGCCTGGATGGCTGGAATCACGCGGCGGCGCGCAATGTCGCCCACCCCGGCTACAACCCAGTTGATGTTTTCCATCTCCTGGTCAGGATATCTCTCCACCGCTCCATGCGCCATCAGTTGGGCACCATCGGCTGGTTTTCTACGGTTGAAGAAAACGATCCCTTCTCAGAGCGGCGCGATCCCATCTTTCACTCCGCGCGTAAAGCCTCGATTGGATCCACCCGCGCCGCTCGCCGGGCTGGAGCCAGCGCAGCCACCAGCCCGCCCAAAAACATCACCAGTGCCGCCGCGCTCATCGACCACGGATCGTTCGTTTTCACGCCATAGAGCAGGGGCCGCAGCGCGGCGGTCGCGAGCCAAGCAATAGCAAGTCCGGCGCCCAGTCCGGCAATCAGCATCCACGCAGCCTGCGCCAGCACCAGGCTCATCACATTCCATTGCTGCGCGCCCAGTGCGATCCGTAATCCCATCTCACGCCGTCTTTGCGCGACCAGGTAGGCCAGCAGGCCATAGATTCCTGTGAGGCACAGCAGCAACGCCGACCCGCCAAAGATTTCAAGCAGCGCCGCGGCGAGATTCTGGCTTCCAAATGAATCCTCGACAATCCGGTCCATGGTACTGAAGGTGCTTGATGCCAGATCGGGGCTGGTAGCACGCAAAATGTCGCGCAGTTCTGGAATCATGCTCGCGGGAGTTCGGTCGGTGCGCACCGCGACATCCATGGCCCTGCCTTCGGCTGCGTTGTAGAACATGCTCGTCGGCGTAATCTGCGGAAGGCATACCTCGATCTCCGGCTGCGACGGGTCGGCCACATTGACTTGGCGCTCGTCGGCCAGAACTCCTACCACGACCGCAGGCCAGCCCTTTCCATAACCGAACAGACTCTGGCCGATGATCTTCCCGGGGTCACCGTCGTCCCCGTAATAGGCGCGCACGAAGGCGCGATTGACCACAATCGCAGGCTGCGATGTGGCCGTATCTTCAGGGGTGAAAAACCTTCCGCGCAGCATCTGGAATCCGAACACCTTTTGCATCTCCGGCCCGACAGCGCGAAACTGTGCCTCGAGCGCGCGCCTTCGGATGGCGCTCGCGCTGTTGCCCTGGGCATCGAATGTGAAGATCATCTGGAAGGTCTTTCCCAGCGGCACCTCGGTCAGCAGCGTCGCGCTTTCCACACCGGGCAACCGCTTTACGCGGTCCACCAGCGGCTGGTACAGCGCCGTGGTCATGTCGCTTCCGGCGTATCGATAGGAAGGGATAGTCATGTTCGCGACGAGGATGTGCTCGGTGCGGAATCCGAGGGCGACATGTCTGAGTGCGTAGATGGTCCGCAGCAGCAGGCCGCAGCCGACCAGCAGCGTTAACGACAGCGCAATCTGGCTGACGACAAGCGCAGAGCGCGCTCGACGCTGGGCTCGTCCTGTTCCCTGCTGCGGAGCGCCCTGCCGCAGCGCCGGCTCGATCGAAGCGCGCGCCGCTCCCAATGCGGGCCACGCCGACGTGAGAAGCGTGCCGACGACGGTCAGCAGCAACAGCACTCCCATCATGGCCAGGTTGGGAGTGAGGCTTTCATGCAAGTGAAACTGCGTCGTAAGGCTATGCTGAAAAATCTTCAACACCCCAGCTACCAGCCCCATGGCCCCGACTGAAGCACAGGAGCTCAGCAGCAGGCCTTCCATCAGCAACTGTTCCGCAATCTCCCATCGGCTGGCCCCTAACGCTCCACGCACCGCAATCTCGCGCTGTCGCGCCGTGGCTCGCGCCAGCATCAGGCTGGTCACGTTCAGGCACGCAATGAGCCAAAGCAACCCCGACGCAGCCAGCAACGCCACCAGAGTCATGCGCAGGTTTCCTTTGACCGGGGCATCGGTATAGCGCCGCAGATTGACCGACGCTGCATTTTCACGGTCTTGAATCTCCGTGTAGGTTGCGGTGACGGATGGCTGAATCGTGTTCATCTGGGCCATGGCCGATGCCAGCGTCGCATCGGCCCGCAGGCGCGCCAGGCACTGGTACGTGGGAGCCTGATGATGGCCGCGCAAAGCATCGGCCGGCGTGAGAACAATGGGCCGCCAGACGACCGGCAGCCCGGTTGCATTCATCCCCTCATAAGGAAACGTGAACCCGACCGGCATGACTCCGATCACCGTGTCGCGCTCTCCATTCAGCTCGACCGTTTTGCCCACGATTGCGGCATCGGTGCCGTACTGCGTCCGCCACGCCGCATCGCTCAGCAGGATCGTGTGGGCGTCGCCTGGTGCGACCGGTCCTCCGCTGTCGCCCGCAGCAAAGCCGCGCCCCAGCGCTGGGTGAACTCCGAGCATAGGAAACAGGTTGGCGCTCACTGACGCGCTGCTCACGTGCATCGCATCGTCATTCCCGCCCAGAAACCAGACCTTGCTGCTATTGGAGCGGAAGAAGGCAACCTCTTCGAGAATCCGACTGCGCTGCTGCCATTGCTGAATGTCAAGAAACGGGCTCTCGTGGAATGCCGCGCCCCCTTTGGGGCTCTCGCCGATCTCAACAAGCCGGCTCGCATCGGCAAACGGCGCCGGGCGCAGCAGCACGCGATCCACCACCGTAAACATGGCGCAGGCGGCTCCCACGCCCACGGCGAGCGTGGCAATTACCGTGATGGAAAATCCCGGCGAGCGGCGAAGCACGCGAAGCGCATAACGCACATGCGCGGTAAACCGCTCCAGCCGTCTCCAGCGCCAGACGCCCTCGGTCACATCGCGCACAAGGGCCACGTTGCCAAACTCCCGCCTGGCCTCCGCCTCGGCCTGGTCCTGCGTCTCGCCCCGGTCCATCCGGTTCGCAATGTCCATAGCGATGTGCGCGCGGATCTCCTCATCGAGTTCATCCTTGCGCCATTCGAACCACTTCGGAAGCCAGCTCATGCCGCACCCCCATCCGCCGCGTTGAGAATGTCGCCCATCACCTCGATCATTTGCTCCCAGCGGCTCACGTCTGCGACCAACTGCTTTTTGCCGGCCGCGGTAATCCGGTAATAGCGCGCCCGCTGATTGCTCTCCGACTGCTTCCACTCCGAGCTCACCCAGCCCCGCCGCTCCAGCCGGTGCAGCGCCGGATAGAGCGACCCCGTCTCAACCTGCAGCACATCGCCGCTCCGCGCGCGCAGCGCCTGCACAATTCCATAGCCATGGGCGGGGCCCCTCTTGAGCGTCTGCAGAATCAGCATGTCCAGCGTGCCCTGCAGCAGCTCAATCCGGTTGCGATAGCCCGGCGGTTTCGTCATGACGTAGACACTCTACTCCTTGAGCATGTAGCATGTCTACTGCATTGGATCGAGCAGAGGAAGCGCTTGTACAGCGGCCGGCAATGCACCAAAGGGGTCCCGTTCCCGTCGATTGTGTTCGACATATCGGCCGCGTGGAAGCATAAGTCGGGGCGGTTCGCAGGCCCCAGAGAATGAAAAAGAGCCGTCCATGGGCGGCCCTTCTCATGAAAACCTCTTAAGTTCTGCGGAATGCTACTGTGTAGCGCCAACCGGAGCGGCTCCTGGCGTGTCGGAATTCGCTTCCTGGTTTCGGGCGTGGAAGTAGTCGTGGTCCCAGAGATTCTTGTAGAACTCGCCCGTCAACTCGGCTGCGCGCGGCCCGAAGACGGCCCGCCCGCCCTCCAGCAGGAAAACGGTGACCAGGCTACCCTGTGGCGAGTCAGAGAAAGAGGCGAACCAGCCCAGGCGGGTGCCGTCGTTCGAGCAGGTTCCTGTTTTGCCAAATACCGGGAACTGCTGGAAGTTGATGCGCAGCCGCCGCGCCGTTCCGTACTCGACTGCGCCGGCCATGCCGTCCTCCAGCTCGGGAATGTACTTGGCGATATTCAGGGTCCGTTTGATGCGCGGCTGGAAGCCGGCAATCTCTCCCGGCGTGGTGGGGTGCTGCAGATAGTAGAGCGTGCCGCCGTTGGCGATGGCGGCCACCAGGGCGCCGAGCTGCAGCGGGGTGAGCGAAACGCCCTGCCCGAAGCTGCACATGCGGCCAACGCCGCCCTCTGAGGCGGGAATCGGCTCATCGGGGTACTCGCCGAGCTGCTCGTCCGGAATGTTGTAGCCGGCTAACTCGCCCAGGCCGAACTCCGTGGCGTAATGGCGCACGCGCTCAAAGCCCAGTTCCCTGCCCAGCTCTTCGAAGTAGAGATTGTTGCTGTGGGCGATAGCCTGGGTCATATTCATGCGGAAGCCGTCGAGCTTGACCATGGTGTCGCGCGTGACCAGCCCCTCAGAAAGCGCGGCCAGGGCTACGGTGAGCTTGATTGTGGAGCAGGGTTCTGCGCCCGGCGAGAGCGCCAGCTTCTGGTTGACCATGGCCAGGATGCGGCCGTTCGAGGGGTCGATGACCACCGCCGTGCCATTCACGTCCCCCAGCGCATCGATGGCCGCCTGCCGCACCACCGGATCTTCGCCCGTGGTGATGTCGCCCGCGCCAACCGCGCCGGCAAGAATGGAACTCGCCGTGAAGCGCTCATAGGAGACATGGCGCCTCCGGATCGAAGTGCGACGAATGTGCGCTCCGCTTCTGGCACTCGTGGCGCGGGTACGCTCTGTGCGTGTGCTGGATGTCGTTCTGCGTGCAGCCGTCCCATGAGCCGTGGTGCGCGTAGTCCCATGAACTGTGCGATGGGCTTCACTTAGATGCGGCTCTGTTGTCCTGGCGTGATGCACTTTTTGTGGAGCATCGAGCGCCGCAGCCCGGGCCGCGTACGCACCTGTTCCTATCAGAGCCAGTCCCATTGCCCAAACGCAGGAAACCTTCATCCAGCCAGCATCCTTCCAACCTTTGATTTTCTTCCATGCACCCGCTGCATCGGGCCGGGCGCTTTTCTGTTGATCGGCAAATGCCGCGTACCCCTTCGCCCGGCATCTTCCACGCGGAATTCACTGCGCAGAAGACCCTTGCCGCATGCCCGCGCCTGCATGGCTTCCTGACAGGCTATTGCTTTCTTCTACGATAACCGAATTCGAAGCCGGCGAGCACACGCTTGTGCCAGAACGATTACAACTTCCTGGTATCCTGGGTTTACTCTATCGGGACCCCGCCTGTTTTGAAACCACCGGCCGCGCCTTAAAACCTGAGCCTGCGCAGAAACGCGGGGACATCGAGATCCCGCTCGGCCACTGCGTTGCTCTCGGCAGACAGAGAAGCAGCCGGGGCAGCCGTGAGCTCAGGCTGCTCCGATGCCCGGCGCAGCTCTTGCGCAAAATCGGACGCGTAGTCACGCTGCGGTTGCTCCATTCCGGGTTCCGCTATCGGCACGACGATGTGCTCTTCCTGCACCTCGGGAAACATCATGGGCTCCACGACCATCTCCGGCTCCGGTCTTGCGGGCGCGGCCACGGTGACCGTGGTGGCTACGGGTGGCGTCGTCGAAGAAAAGAAGAATGCCTGCTCGCCTGCCGCCTCTTCTTCCTCGCTCATAAAACGCGGCGGCGCAGGAACGGCCGGCACAACCGTCGGCTCGGGCTCAGGCGCAGAAGCGGATGCCGATGCGGGCACGGGGGCAACCTGCTGTGCCGGCTCGCGCATCCAGATGTCGGGCGAAACCACCGGCACGGAGACGGGCACGGAAACCACCGGCGTTTCTTCCACGCTGAGCATGCGCGCGCGCCGCTCCGGCATCTGGTCGCGGAATCCGGTGGCGATGACCGTGATCTTCACCTCTTCGCCCATTTTCTCGTCGAGCACCGCGCCAAAGATGATGTTGGCGTCTTCATGTGCGGCAGCCTGAATCAGCGACGAAGCCTCGTTGACCTCAGAGAGCTTGAGCGAGCTGGAACCGGTGATGTTGATCAGGATGCCGCGCGCGCCGTCGATCGCGCCGGCTTCAAGCAGCGGCGACGCCATGGCCGCCTGTGCCGCTTCCACCGCGCGGTTTGCGCCCGAGCGGATGGCCGTGCCCATCACCGCGTGACCCATGCCGGCCATGGTGGTTTTTACGTCGGCAAAATCGCGGTTGATGATGCCGGGAATGGTAATGATGTCCGAGATGCCCTGCACGCCCTGGCGCAGCACGTCGTCGGCAATGCGAAAGCTCTCGAAGAAGCCCGCGTCCTTGGCCACGGCAAGCAATTTCTCGTTGGGGATCACGATCATCGTGTCCACGCTTTCAAGCAGCTCGCGCAGCCCGCGCTCGGCCTGCTGCAGGCGGCGCTTACCTTCAAAGGCGAAAGGACGCGTGATTACGGCAACGGTGAGAATGCCCATCTCGCTGGCCAGCGAAGCGATCACCGGCGCCGCGCCTGTGCCCGTGCCTCCACCAAGGCCGGCGGTGACGAAGACCATGTCTGCGCCTTCAAGAGCTTCGATGATCTTTTCGGAGTCTTCGAGCGCGGCGCGGCGGCCGATGTCAGGATTGGCGCCGGCGCCGAGGCCCGCCGTGAGCCGCACGCCGAGCTGCAGCTTGACCGGGGCCTGCGAGAGCTTGAGCGCCTGCACGTCTGTATTCGCTGCGATGAACTCCACGCCTTCCATGCGCGCCTGGATCATGCGGTTCACCGCGTTGCCGCCGCCGCCGCCCACGCCGATCACCTTGATGTGCGCGCCGCGCACGGCTTCTTCGTGATATTGAATTCTCATCTCTCCGGGCTCATTCTTCGGCTGTTCCATGGCTGCTCAAATCTCCTCTCATCACCTTGGGTGCTCCATCCTTCCACGTTCTTTGTGGAAGGGTGGGAGACCGACATCAAAACGTTGCGGCAAGCATGGCGCGCAGTTTCGCGCGCAAGCTGTTGTCTTCCGCGGCCCTGGTCATGCGCGTGCGGTGCGCGTAAAGCAGCATGCCGATGGCCACCGAAAAACTCGGATGCGCCAGCTCGCCCGGCATGTGCGACAGACGCACCGGCACTCCGGTTCGCGCCGGCACGCGCAACTGGCTCTCGGTAATATCCAGCATGCCGGGCAGCATCGATCCGCCGCCGGTAAGCACGCACCCGGCGCCAAGCGCCTCCAGAACTGCGCCGTGGCGCAGACTTTCTTTTACGAAATACATGAGCTCGCGCGCGCGCGGCTCCAGGATCTCGGCGATCATGCGCAGAGCCAGCCGCTGCGGATGCGGATTGGCGATCTCGATCTCGGCCTGCTGCGGAACCGCGGTAACCACGGCATTTCCGTACTGGCGTTTGAGCTCTTCGGCCTGCACCACGGGCATCTGCAGCCCGATGGCGAGATCGTTGGTGAAATGCGTGCCGCCGATGGGAACGGACGCCGTGTGCGCCACTGCGCCCTCAAAGAAAACCACCATATCGCTGGAGTGCGCGCCGATGTCGAGCAGGCACACGCCCAGTTCGCGCTCGTCGGCGGAGAGCGTGCACTCGGCCGCAGCGATGGACTCAAGCACTGCCTCGGAAACTTCAAGGCCGGCGCGGTTGGCGCAGGTGACCGTGCTCTGCAGCGCCGAGCCCGAGCAGGTGGCGATGTGCAGATCTACTTCCAGACGCGCGCCGATCATGCCCACGGGATCGAAGATGCCCGGCTGATTGTCGAGGATGAACTGGCGCGGCAGCAGGTGAAGAATCTCGCGATCCGCCGGGCGCTCCACGGCGCGGGCGCGCTCCACGGCGGTGCGCACGTCGTCGCGGGTGATCTCGCGCATGCGGTTGCCCAGCTCGAATCCGCCGTTGCTGTTGAGTCCGCGGATGTGCGGGCCGCCGACGCCCACCACGCACTCTTCAATGTTGACGCGAGCCACGCGTTCGGCCATTTCGTTGGCTGCGCGCACGGCTTTGGCTGCGGGCGCCAGCTCGGCGATGAGTCCCTTGCGCATGCCGGCCGACTCCACCACGCCGTGGCCTCGATAGCGCAGCACGCTTTCATTGAGATCGGCAGCCACCACGCACGTCTGCGCGCTGCCGATGTCCAGAACCACGATCAGATTGTCCTGTTTCTGGTTCATCGGCGTTTACTGCCCTTCAGCCACGGGCACTGCCGGGCGGGATGCGTGTCGAATCTCACGGCGTGCCTCTGCGCGTCTCTTCTTTTCCTGTGCGGCTTTTTTCCTGGCCGCAGAACTACTGCTCTCTGCCTTTGGCGCCGGGCCCTGCGGCGTGGTGCTGGTTGTGCTGCCGTCCGCCGAAGGCTTCGGCAAAGCTCCCGCCTGGGAATCCGGCTGTGCTCCCGGCGCGGCCGCTGCAGTCTCCTTGCCCGAGGCCATTTCCAGCACCACCTGCTGGTCGTAGCGCAGATCGACCGCGGCCAGGTGCGGATACTGCTGCCGCCACTCGGCAATGTGCGCCTTGTAGCGCAGGTAACGCTCAAGGAAGTGATCCTCGCCGAAGTGCGCGAGAATGTCGGCACCCTGCTCGGGCATGAGCACGCGCGCGTCCTCAGGATCGGTAAGATCGATCTCCGAGATCTGCTGCGAGTAATGCTGGCCGCTCGAGTCCAGATCGCTCATCATGCGGAGATACATGGCCATCCGCGCCTTGCGCGACGCGGCCGGATCGCCGCCATCGATGCCGGTGAGCACGGGAAACGAGTAGTGATGCGCAGCCATGGCCGCCGCGGGCATGGTAAGCAGCACGCCGCTGGCGTCGACTAGCCCGATCTGGGAGCCCTGGCGCGTGAAGGCTACTGGCTGGCGCTCCACCACGTTGACGCGAATCTGGTCGGGCAGCACGCGCATGACCGTGGCGCGCTCGATCCAGGGAATCGCTTCCAGCTCTTTGCGGCGCTCATCCAGCGGGACGAAGAAGATGTTGCGGCCGATGTCTTCACCAAAGACCGGCAGCATCGCAGCGCGGCTCACCTCGGTAAGACCGGTGGCCTGAATGTCGGCTGCGCCGGTGATGCGGAAGCGCGGATCGCGCTCGAGCGAGGTGCGAAAGGCCAGCGCGGCGGCGGTGAGCCCGCCTAGAACCACAAACGCGCAGAGCGCCAGAAACACGCGTCCGGTCATGCTGGCCGGACGCCACCAGCGGCTGTTCGGGCTCGCCTGCGAGAACCGCCGCGCGCCGCCGGACTCATCGTCCTCGGGGTCCATGTCTTCCATTTCGAGCGGCATGCCGGGGCCGCTGCGCCGTACGCGGCCGGGCAGCGGGCCATCCGCGGCGCCGGTCTGCATCCGGCGGACACGCGCCTGTGCTGGAGGTTCGTCCTCCCAGAGCATGGGACGGTTTGTGTAGTTGCCTTGATTTGTCACGCCGGTGCTGTGGCCGCGGTTTCGCCAGCTTTCACTATAGCCCGGCGCTGGATGCCGATTTTCCGCAGAGCCAACGAGGGGAACCCGCGCCGTTACGGGGAAAAACAGGGATCAGGAGTCGGGAGTCAGGGTTCACCCAAGATCGGGGATCGGAGGTCAGTTTCTCGGGGGCGGCGATTCAAGCGTTGAAGCACCTTCGAGCGCGGCAAGAATCTGCGGGGCTAACTGGCTCACGCTGCCGGCGCCCAGCGTCAGGATCAGGTCACCCTGGCCCGCTGTATTCACAGCCGCTTTCACCGCGGCGTCAAAATCAGGCGCATACTCGACGCGCGTCCCCTGAATGCGCTCGGCCAGCCGCTCCGCCGTCACGCCGGGAATCGGCCCCTCGCTGGCGGCATAGATGGGCAGCACGATGACTGTATCGGCGTCAGTAAACGCGCCGCCGAACTGCTCCATCAAATCTGCGGTGCGCGAGTACCGGTGCGGCTGGAAGATAACGTGGATGCGTTTGTAGCCGCACTCGCCGGCCGCGGCTAGCGTGGCGCGAATCTCGGTGGGGTGGTGGCCGTAGTCGTCGACCACGGTGACGCCGTGCGCCTGGCCACGCTGCTGAAAGCGGCGATCGACGCCGCGAAAACTCCTGAGGCCCGCGGCGATCTTCTCCGGCGCAACTTCAAGCTGATGCGCAATGGCCACGGCGGCCGTTGCGTTGAGAACATTGTGCCGGCCGGGCACCTGCAGCTCGAACGGGCCAAGTGGACCCGGCGCAGCATGCACCAGGAAACGCGAGAAACATCCCACCTGCCCACTTGCAAGAACCTCCAGCCGGTAACACGACTCGGCGTGTACGCCGTAAGTAAACACGCGCCGCTTGGCGCGCGGCAGAATGGCCTTGAGCAGCGGATTGTCAATGCACGCGGTCACGGCTCCATAAAAGGGCACGCGATCCATGAAGTCGACGAAGGCCCGCTCCACGTCGGCCATGTCCTTGTAGCAGTCCATGTGCTCGCGGTCAAGATTGGTCACCACGGCGAGAATCGGCGAGAGCTTGAGGAAAGAGCGGTCGCTTTCGTCGGCTTCGGCCACGAGGTACTGCGTGGTGCCAAGCCGCGCATTGGAGCCGAGCGCGTCCACGCGCCCGCCGACGACCACCGTGGGATCGAGGCCGCCTGCCGCCAGCACGCTCGCCACCATCGACGTGGTCGTGGTTTTGCCATGCATGCCGGCAATGGCAATGCCGTACTTGAGGCGCATGAGCTCGGCCAGCATCTCGGCGCGCGGAATGACGGGAATCTTGAGCCGATGGGCTTCCAGGACTTCAGGATTCGCCGCGTGGACAGCGGAGCTGGTGACGACAACCGTTGCGCCGGAGACGTTTGCCGCGGCGTGGCCTTCGTAGATGGTTGCACCCAGTTGCGCCAGCCGGTCGGTGACCGGGCTGCGGCGCAGGTCGGAGCCCGAGACCTTCATTCCCAGGCTGAGCAGAATCTCGGCAATGCCGCTCATGCCGATTCCGCCGATGCCGACAAAGTGCGCGTGCTGCGAGGTGGCGAACATGGAGGGTGAAATTCCAATGTAACAGGGCCAGGGAATAGGGGTCAGGGAATAGGGAATAGTTTGTCCGTACCCAGTTGATAGTTTCGTCTCTTTCAATAGCTGCAGGTTGAGCATCTCAGCAGCGGCATGGCTTTGAGGCTTGTTCTCTACCCTCTGCCTTCTGATCCCTATTCCCTGCTCCCTATCTCCTCACTGCGACAACAGCAGAAAACGCGGGTTGAAGACAAATTCCTCGGGATCGGCGTGTTGGATGCGCGCAAAGTCAGGATGACGCGGATTGAGAACGAAGTTCGATTCCATCCGGTTCACGGCGATGCTCGGCACGCGAAGAACGGCACTCCGCGCCTCTTTCACCCACCGTTCGCCAAACTCCTGCGAAGCGGGCATTTCCATCCATGCCGCAGACTCGATCGAGAGGTTGTCGGGAATTTCGATGCGGGTGATAGCGCGAGGCGGAATCTTGTGCCCACCGGCGTGGATCAGCGTTTCAAGCACAGCAAGGCTGGCATGCTCCGCCGCGTAGATCACATGCGTGCCTCGCGGATGCCATCGCCCCGGCTGCAGAAACGATCCGGTGGAATCGAAGACGTCGCGCGACACTCCATGCATCCGGAAGACGATCATCCGAACTCACGCTAAACGGGAAACCCGAATTCCAAGGCACCGAGCAATGCCTCCACGGCGCGGCCACCCGCTTCAGTCCTCAGCATAGACAGTGGAGTCGCTCCCTGCAGCTCCGCATGTGGATTGTTGAGCCACTCGGTTGCGTCGGCTTCGTTGCCCCATACCCGCTCAGCCAGCGCAAGCACGTGACGCAACCTGGCCGTTGTCTGGCTTGCCTGCTGCCCCAGTCTCTTGCCGGCGCGCTTCCAGCTCGAGTCGGGAATCAGCTCGGCCCTGAGTTTGCCGATGGGAAGCGGCGAGGTAACCGCCACACGCTGAAAGAGCCGCGAAGCATCGTCCTTGGATATGCCTTTTTCTGCCTCCAGAGCCATGGCAACAGAGTTCGCCACCGCTTCGGGCTGCTTCTTCGCAGAGGAGCGATACACTCCTCGCCGGAGGATCGTTCTCTGCCGTGTACGCATGGATTGGGCCCGTGTCATAGCCGGCAACCTTCAAGTTCATCTTATACCAGATTGTAGTCTCATCTGAACCTTATCCACTTTTTATTCCTGCAACAGCCGGGGCGCTTTTGACCCTTCGTCGACGCGAAAGTTGCGCCCATTTATTTTTGCGGCACACCGCAACCTTCATGCGCAACCGTTGTTGAATCAGACATAACCGGCAGGCCGGGAGGCGGCAAGAGCCAAACCTCAAGGCGCACAGAAGCCGGAGCGGCTCACAAAGAGAGCCGGCTGGAACGGAGGAAATATGGGCAGCATGAAGAAGTGGATGTTGGCGATTGCATTCGCAGCGGGAACCCTCGGTCTGGGCGCAACCCAGGCAAACGCGGCAAGAATCGGATTGGGAGTTTACGTTGGCGCGCCGGCCTATGTGCCGCCCTGCCCTGGACCGGGGTATGCGTGGGTCGCCGGCTACTATGCCAACGGCTACTGGGTGCCGGGATTCTGGCGCGCACCCGAACCGCGCTTTGGCGTGGTTGTTCGCGGCGGCTATGGATGGCATGGGCCGTACTACGACCATCGCTTCGTTGATCATCGCTTCGACCACGGCGGTTTTCGCAGGTAGCTCTCCTTCTGCTGCCTGAGTGACGCGGCCTCTCCGAACCGGGAGGCCGCTTTTTTATGCCTTTTTCCCAACCTCCAGCAGGCACGCCCGGCAAGGCCGGCCAATCCGTCAAATCTCTTTCCATCATGTAAATACAGGGTGGTGACGCAGGTTACGCCGCGCTAAAAGATCGCGCGAAGAAAACGCAACTAATTTTCGGAATTGTGGTCTTATAAGACAGAGCCGGCCGAACGAGAGCAAAGAGAGGCCGGAGGGTGCCGAAAGCGGAGGTCGACTCCGGGTCAGGATTCGAAGCCTGACGGCACAAGGAGGATGTTATGCGGTATATCCGCTTCGCTTTGCTGGCAATGCTTTTGGCTGTGCCGTTCGCGGCAACAGCCCACTCCCAGGTCGCAGTGGGAATCGGCGTGGGCCCGGCGGTCGTCGCCGCCCCTTATTATTACGGTCCACCGGACTGCGAATGGGGCTATTACCCCTATTATCCTTACGCCTGCGCGCCTTATGGCTATTACGGCCCTGACTGGTTTATGGGCGGCGTGTTCATCGGCGCGGGCCCCTGGTATCACTGGGGCTGGGGCTATCGTGGTGGGTACTACGGCGGCGCCTATGGATATCGTGGCGGTTATGGATACCGCGGCGGTTACGCCTACGGCGGACGCAGCGGCTATGTGGGCCGTGGTTACGCGGGCGGCGTGGCACGCGGTTATGCGGGTGGCGTGGCACGCGGCTATGCCGGCGGCGCAGCACGCGGTTATGCCGGCGGCGTGGCCCATGGATACGCCAGCGGCGGCGGCTTCCACGGCGGTGGCGGCTTTAGCGGTGGATTCCACGGCGGCGGAGGCGGAGGCTTCCATGGCGGCGGTGGACGCCGGTAAGTCTAATCGGCATTGCAACTGAATTGACCCGCTTGCTTCGGCAGGCGGGTCTTTTTGTTGGTCCTGGAATGGATGCTGGAATGGATAAATGCCCGTTGCTCAGGCCGTCTGGCGCACGCCGTGCGCCGCCAGCGCAGCCAGCCGGTCGGCAATATGCTCGGCGGCAGCCGGATGCGCCTGGGTCCGGGCGGCCTGGGCCATGACCGCCAGCCGTTCGGAGTCGGCAAGCAGCTCACGGAGAGTTTTGAGCAGCAGACCTGGGGTTTCGATATCCTTCTCCTGCAGCATGACCGCGGCCCCGGCGGCCTGCATCACCTCGGCGTTGCGGCGCTGGTGCTCGTCGGCCGCGGCGGCAAAAGGCACCAGCAAAGCCGGCTTGCCTGCGGCGGCCAGTTCGGCCACGGTCGAGGCTCCGCTGCGTGACATGACCAGGTGGGCCTGCGCAAACCGCGCCGGCATGTCGTCGAGAAACGCCTTCACCTGCCAGCGGGAGGGGTCGGCGCCGCTGGCCTCGTAAGTCGACTGCGTGACCTCAAAGTTGCGTGCGCCGCTCTGGTGCAGCACGGTGAGTCCCGGAACCGCGTCGAGCAGCGCCGGAACGATCTGGGGCAGATGCGTATTGAAGAGCCGCGCACCCTGCGATCCGCCAAAGACCAGCAGGTGTGGATCTTTGCCAGCGGGCGGCTCGAGCGTGAAGAACTCCGGCCGTACGGGAATGCCTGTAACCTCAGCGTTGCGAAACCAGGCTGCAGCCGAAGCGAAGTTCACCGCCGCGGCCTGCACGCGCTTGCCCACCAGCCGGTTGGCCAGGCCGGGCATGGCGTTCGGCTCCAGAACCATGGCCGGAATGCCGAGCAGCAGCGCCGCAGCCATCCCCGGACCGGAGGCATAGCCACCCACGCCCAGCACTGCGCCAGGCACGAACTCGCGCAGAATGCGCCGGCACTCGAAAAAGCTGCCGGGCAGCTCGAGAACGGTGCGCATGCGCGTGGCCAGCGAGACGTTGTTGAGCGGCCCCACTTCGATGAGACGCAGATTGAATCCAGCCTGCGGAACCAGGCGGTTTTCCAGACCGCGCGCCGTGCCCACAAAGAGCACATCTGCCCGGTGACGGTTCACCAGCTCGCGGGCCACGGCCAGTGCGGGAATGATGTGGCCACCTGTGCCGCCGCCGGCGATGAGAATCCGGAGTTCCGCCAAGCCTTCCCCTTTAGCCATGGAACGCAAACCGGCACGCGCCGGTCACTCGACCTTTTTGGAAACGTTGAGGAGAATCCCGATGCTGGCCAGCGTAACAAACAGCGACGTGCCGCCCGAAGAGATGAGCGGCAGCGGAATTCCCTTGTTGGGCACGAGCGATAACACCACGCTCATGTTGAAGAAAGCCTGCAGCAGGATGCCGGTGGTGATGCCGAAGGCGATCAGCCGCGAAAACGGGTCCTGCGAGCGAAAGGCGGCGCGCAGCCCGCGGATACCAAAGATTACAAAGAGCGTAAGAATCGAGATGGCTCCGATGAAGCCAAGCTCCTCGGCAATGTTGGCGAAGATGAAGTCGGTGGGCGCTTCGGGCAGGTAAAACAGCTTCTGAATGCCCTCCATGTAGCCACGGCCGGTAAGCCCGCCGGTGCCTACGGCGATGAGCGACTGGTTGATATGGTAGCCGGCGCCCAGCGGATCGGTGTCGGGGTGCAGGAAAACCAGCATGCGCTGGCGGCGCCAGGCCACCATGAACAGGAGCACACACAGAATGGGCAGCGTGGCGCAGATTGCGCTGAAGAGATACTTCCACTCCATGCCGGCCAGCACCAGCATCATGGCGGTAATGCCAGCCAGCACCAGCGCCGTGCCCAGGTCGGGCTGCTTGACCACCAGCGCCATAAATACCAGCGGGATAATGGCCGCGCGCAGCAGCGTGTGTTTCCAGTCACGTATGGCATCCAGGCGCGAGTGCAGAAACCAGGCCAGAAACAGCACCAGCACCGGCTTGGCGATCTCCGACGGCTGAAAGGTGAAGTGGCCGCCGAAGCGGATCCAGCGATGCGTGTTGTGCGAGCCGGGAAAGAAGAAGACTGCAACCAGCAGCACGGTGGTGATGGCCAATGCCGGATAGATGAAGCGTGGTGAGTTGTAGCGGCTCGAGTCCACCTGCATGAGGATCACCAGCGCAAGCACGCCGGCGACGGCCCATCCCGCCTGGCGGCCTACATCCTCAAACTCCGAGTGATAGCGTGCCTGCGCCACCACGGCCGACGCGGAAAAGACCATGGCCAGCCCCACCACCACCAGCAGAAGCGTGGTGAAAAAGAGCCATTTGTCCACGCCTACTCGCTTGGCCATGCTGCTCCACCACCACGGCGGTTCACGAGTTCTTTGAACACGCGGCCGCGATGCTCATAGTTCTCAAACTGGTCAAAGCTGGAGCAGGCCGGAGCCAGCAACACCACTTCGCCGGGGCGCGCGGCTGCGGCTGCTGCGTTTACCGCGCCGTCGAGCGTGCCGCAGGAGTGCATTGAAACTACGCCACGCAACTGCGACTCGATCTTTTCCGCGGCCGAGCCGATGGTATAAACGGCACGCACGCGCTCGCGCAGCAACGGCGAAAGCGCGGTGTAGTCCGAGCCCTTGTCCTTTCCGCCGAGAATCAGGTGAATCCCCGAAGAGAATGCA
Source organism: Acidobacteriaceae bacterium (assembly GCA_030038195.1). Lineage (GTDB taxonomy): Bacteria > Acidobacteriota > Terriglobia > Terriglobales > Acidobacteriaceae > Telmatobacter. Next base: position 28,337 of record JASHPJ010000013.1, on the reverse strand, counting down.
GCGACTGCCTTGGCCGTCGCGTCCACGTTGGTGGCCTTGGAGTCGTTGTAGAAGTCCACGCCCTGCAGCGTGGCCACGTACTCCAGCCGGTGCTCGACGGCCTTGAACTTCTCGATCGCACGGCGAATGGCCTCGGCTGACACGCCGGCCAGCCGCGCGGCGCACACCGCGGCCAGCACGTTTTCCACGTTGTGCTCGCCCTTGAGCGGAATCTTGCCCAGCGGCATCACCTGCTCGGCCTCCGCCCCTGGCGCGGCGCAGAAGACCACATAGCCGGTTTCGATCCACGCTCCCTGCCGCACCTTGTGCTCGATGGAAAACCAGTAGACCTGGCTGTCGGCGCGCGCGGCGGTTTCGGCTGTGCGTGTGTTATCCGCGTTCAGCACCAGGAAGTCGCCTGCCTGCTGGCACGCGAAGATGTGCTCTTTGGCCCGCGCGTAGTTTTCAAAGCTGCCATGGCGGTCGAGATGGTCAGGCGTGATGTTCAGGATCACGGCGATGGCCGGACGGAACTCCTGCGTGCTCTCAAGCTGGAAACTCGATACTTCAAGCACCGACCAGGTATCGTCCGTGCTCTCTTCGATCAGGCTTACCACCGGCACGCCGATGTTGCCGCCCACCAGCGTGCGCAGGCCGCCTTCCTGCAGAATCTCGCCGGCCAGGGTGGTGGTGGTGGTTTTGCCGTTGGAGCCGGTGATGGCCAGGATGCGCCCTTTGAGGAAGCGCGCCGCCAGCTCCAGCTCCCCGATGATGGGCAGCCCGAGATTGCGCGCCTGCGCCAGCTCAGGCGTGTCGAGAGGAACGCCAGGACTGACCACGATCAGGTCCTGGCGGCGGAAGGTCAGCAGACCGTGGCCGCCGGCCTCGACCATAATGCCCTCTTCCAGCAGCGCGGGAATGTCCTTGGCCAGCGCCTCGGCGCTGCGCACGTCGGATACCGTGACCTGTGCGCCTTTGCGGCGCAGAAAAAGCGCTGCGGCCAGACCGGATTTGCCCAGTCCGACGACCAGGACCTTCTTGCCTTTCAGATCTAACATGGGTATCCGTCCCTGAATCTATTGTGCACCGGCCGGCAGGCAGCCTGCGGCCCGGCTAGCGCAGTTTGAGGGTAGTGAGTGCAAACAATGCAAACACCAGTGCGCCGATCCAGAAACGGGCGATGACCTTGGATTCGTGCCAGCCCAACTGCTCGAAGTGGTGGTGCAGCGGCGCCATCTTGAAGATGCGCTTCTTGCGCAGCTTGTAGCTGCCCACCTGCAGCATGACCGAGACAGCTTCAAGAATGAAGATGCCGCCGATAAACGGCAGCAGCAGCTCCTGGCGGATGATGATGGCCACCGTCCCGATGGCTCCGCCCAGCGCCAGCGAGCCCACGTCGCCCATGAAGATCTCAGCCGGGTGCGCGTTGTACCAGAGAAAACCGATGGATGCGCCCACCATGGAGCCGCAGAAGACGGTCAGCTCGGCCACCAGTGGCATGCGCTGCAGCTCGAGATAGTCGGCAAAGACCACGTGGCCGCTTACGTAGGTGAGCACGGCCAGCGCGCCGGCGGCGATGATGGTGCAGCCGATGGCCAGTCCGTCGAGCCCGTCGGTCAGGTTCACCGCATTCGACGAGCCGACCAGCACCAGGACCACCCAGAGCACAAAAGGAGCAAAGACGAACAGTCCCAGATGCGGCAGTGTGCTGGGCCAGCCGTGCCACAGCAGGTCAGGCCGCAGGCTCTTGATGAACGGCACCGACATGCGGGTGGAAAACATCTTGAACTGCTCAAGGGCCACCAGCGCCACAGCCACCAGCGCACCGGCCACGGCCTGCAGCACCAGCTTGGCGCGCGCCGTGAGGCCCAGGCTGCGCCGCCGCACCACCTTGATGTAGTCGTCAGTAAATCCAATGGCGGCGAACGCCAAGGTGGAAGCCACCGTGACCCACACAAACGGATTCGAGGGATCGGACCAGAGCACAGTGGGCAGCAGAATGGCGATGCAGATGAGCACGCCACCCATGGTGGGTGTGCCCGTCTTTTTGAGGTGCGACTGCGGCCCGTCCTCACGCACGAACTGGCCGATCTGGAACTCGCGCAGCTTCTGGATCACGTAAGGTCCGATGAACAGCGCGATGAGCAGCGCGGTGAGCGAAGCGAAGGCCGTGCGAAAGGTGAGGTAGCGGAAGATCCGGAACGGATGGAAGAACGGAAACAGCTTTTCGTAGAGCAGCCAGTAAAGCAAGGGTCCTCCGCAAGCCGGTGTGGAGCTGGTATCAGGTCGATTTTACAGGGCTGAACTTGAGAAACTGCCGAAGCGGACCTACGATGATACCTACGACATGAAGAGGATTCCAAAATTCAAAAGCGAGGCAGAAGAGCTCGAGTTCTGGTCCTCCACCGGAAAAGGCGCGGACTCAACCGAATACCTGGATTGGTCAAAGGGGAAGTGTGCAAAGTTTCCCAACCTGCGGCCTTCGCTGCGAACGATCTCTGTGCGCTTGCCAATTGCCATGATCGAGGACCTGAAGATTCTGGCCAACCAGCGCGACATGCCGTATCAATCGCTGCTGAAAGTCTTTCTGGCGGAACGGCTGGCGGCGGAACGGAAGCTGCGAAAGGCAGGGTAGGGCTTGGATTTGTGCTTTCCCAGGTCTTCCGCCGCGGCGGAAGACCTGGAGTGCTCGGCCCCCAACTAAAAGCTGATAGCTAGTAGCTGGAGGCTGTTTTTTGTTTACCGCGTCTTGGCCACTTCTTCCACTGTAACCGGATCGAGGAACGGCATCTGGGCGCGGAGCTGCTTGCCGACGATCTCGATGGGGTGCTTGGCTTCGGCTTCGCGGAAGGCCAGAAACTCCTTCTTCCCCGAGTTCTGATCGGCGAGAAACCTCCTGGCAAACGACCCGTCCTGAATCTCGGCGAGAAGCTGCTTCATCGCCTTGCGGCTTTCAGGACCGATCACGCGCGGGCCTGAAACGTAATCGCCGTACTCGGCGGTGTCGCTGATCGAGTAACGCATGTAGGCCAGACCGCCACGATAGATCAAGTCCACAATTAGCTTGAGCTCGTGCAGCACCTCGAAGTAGGCGCTCTCGGGCTGGTAGCCGGCTTCGACCAGCGTCTCATAGCCCGCCTTGATCAGCGCGCTCACGCCGCCGCAGAGCACGGCCTGCTCGCCAAAGAGATCGGTCTCGGTCTCTTCCTTGAACGTGGTCTCGAGCACTCCGGCGCGGGTGCAGCCGATACCCTTCAAATAACTCAGAGTCAGCGCGTGGGCCGTGCCGGTCGCATCCTGCTGCACAGCGATCAGCCCCGGCGTGCCACCGCCTTCGATGAAGACCTCGCGGACGCGGTGGCCGGGTGCCTTGGGCGCGGCCAGGCCCACGTCGATACTCGCATCGGGAACGATAGTTTTGAAGTGAATGTTGAAGCCGTGCGCAAAAAGAAGCAGCTTGCCCGGCTTGAGGTTGGGGCCGATCTCTTCGGCGTAAAGCTTGGCCTGGGTCTGGTCGGGCGTGAGGATCATCACCACATCGGCCCATGCGGTGGCTTCCGCCGGTGTGGTCACTTCGAGGCCCGCCTTCTGCGCCTTGGCAATCGACTTGGAGCCTGCGGCCAGGCCCACCTTGACCTGAACGCCGGAATCCTTGAGGTTGAGTGCGTGGGCGTGTCCCTGAGAGCCATACCCGATGATGGCCACTTTCTTGGCCTGGATGAGAGTAAGGTCGGCGTCGTGATCGTAGTAAGTCTTGGCCATGATTGTCCTTCTTTTCCTTTGTTTGCGCTGTGTGAAATGGGTTCGATTTCGTGGATGGCAGGAGATTACTAGAGCATTTCTCCTATTTCCGTAGAGTCGTCTGATGGCGTGTCCGCCGCGGCGGATGGATTTTTCTTGAGGAAAAATCCCCTCGGTAGTTGTGGCCTCCTCTATAGCAATAGGAGAAATGCTTTAGGGTTGGGCCGCCGCGCGATCCTGCTCGGCGGCATCGGCAACGCCGGCACCCATGGCGCGCAGCACCCCGCTGGTGTGATGGCCGCGGCGCATGGTCATCTTGCCGCTGCGGCAGATTTCGAGAATGCGTCCGTCGTCCTCGCGCAGCACCTCGATAAGCCCTTCTATCTTACTCTCGACGCCGGTCATCTCGATCAGCAGCGACTCCGAGGTGAGATCGACGATGCGCGCGCGGAAGACCTCGACCAGGTCGAAGATCTGGGCGCGGTTCCTGGGCGAAGCCGCCACCTTGATGAGCGCCAGCTCGCGGGTGACCGACGGGGCCTGCGCGATGTCGTCCACATCGACGACATTCTCCAGTTTAAACAGGCTGGCGCGGATGCGGTGTCCGGCCGAGGCCGAGGCCTCGCAGACCAGTGTGAGCCGCGACAGCCCAGGCCGCTCGCTGCGGCCCACGGTGAGCGAGCTGATATTGATGTTCAAGCGCCGGAACAGCGAAGCCACGCGCGTAAGCACGCCCGGCAAATCTTCCACGTATGCAACGAATGTATGCAGCATAATCAGCTTCTAGCTCCTAGCTTCCAGCCTCTAGCCGTTCGTACCTGCCCCAAGCCTGTGCATGCCGACGATACTATCGCTCGGGCAATCACAGGCTAGGAGCTAAAAGCTAGCGGCTAGAAGCTGCTTTTCGCAGTTAGTCGTCCGCCCTCTCTTCCAGCGGATCGCGGCCGGGGCGCAGGATCATCTCGTGCAGAGAGCTGCCGGCGGGGATCATTGGGTAAACCGAATCCTCCTTTTCGACCAGGAAGTTCAGCAGGAATGCGCCGTTGGCCGCGCGCGCCTCTTCCACGGCCGCGGCAACCTCGCCGCGCGTGCGCACCGCACGGCCAGGAATACCGTGCGCGTCGGCCAGCTTCACGAAATCCGGACTGACCAGCGGCGTGGCCTCGTAGTTGCGCTCGTAGAAGAACTCCTGCCACTGCCGAACCATGCCCAGGTAGCCGGTGTTGATGACGGCGATGTTGATCTTCAGCCTCTCCTGCACGATGGTCGAAAGCTCGGCTGCCGTCATCTGGAAGCCGCCGTCGCCGGCGACCACCCACACTTCTTTTTCGGGGCAGCCAAACTTGGCGCCGATGGCCGCGGGCAGAGCAAAGCCCATGGTGCCCAGGCCGCCCGATGTGATGAGCGTGCGTGGATGCTCGTGGTGGTAGTACTGCGCCTCCCACATCTGGTGCTGGCCCACGTCGGTGACCACGACGGCGTTGCCGCCGGTGATGCGCCACAGGTCGTGCATCACGTGCGCCGCGTAGAGATGGCCCATGTCAGGCAGATTCTTAATATCGCGCACCGCGGACTCGCCCTTGCGTCCGTCGATCCACTTGAGCCACGAGGAGCCGTCGCGGCCGCCTTGGCCCCGGCTACTGATGCGCGGCAACAGTTCTTCCAGCACCGCGCGCAGATCGCCAACCAGCGCCACGTCAACCTTCACGTTCTTATTGATCTCCGCCGGATCGATCTCGATGTGAATCTTCTTGGCCTTGGTAGCGTAGGTGGCCGGCGTGCCGATCACGCGGTCATCAAAGCGCATGCCGCAGGCAATGAGCAGATCGGCTTCCTGAATGGCGTCGTTCACCCACGCCTCGCCGTGCATGCCCATCATTCCCAGATTCAAAGGATGTGAGGCCGGGAACGAGCCCAGGCCCAGCAGCGTAAGGCCCACGGGAATCTGCGCGCGTTCAGCCAGCGTGCGCACCTGCTCCATTGCGCCCGCCTCCGAAACGCCGTGGCCGGCCAGGATCACCGGCCGCTCCGCATTGCGGATGAGCTCGGCCGCCTGCGCCAGCCCCGCGTCTTCCACCTTGAGCATGGGATGCGGACGATAGAGCTTCGGCTTGGCTGCTTCAAAGTCGAAGATGGCCGTGGCCTGCTGCGCGTCCTTGGTAATATCGACGAGCACCGGCCCGGGACGGCCTGAGCGCGCAATCTGAAAGGCATGCCGCAGCGCAGCGGCGAGGTCTTCCGCGCGGCTCACCAGGAAGTTGTGCTTGGTCACGGGCAGCGTGATGCCGGTGATATCTACTTCCTGGAACGCATCCGTGCCCAGCACCTTGCTCGACACGTTGCCGGTAACGCAGACCATCGGAATCGAGTCGAGCATGGCCGTAGCGATACCGGTGATGAGATTGGTTGCGCCCGGGCCGCTGGTGGCAACAGCTACGCCCACCTTGCCCGAGGCGCGCGCGTAGCCGTCGGCCATGTGCGCGGCGCCCTGCTCGTGGCGCACCAGTACGTGGCGGATGGGAAACTTGCGCAGCGCGTCATAAGCGGGCAGAATCGCGCCGCCGGGATAGCCGAAGACCGTATCCACGCCTTCGCCTACCAGCGTGGCCCACAGAATCTCAGCGCCAGTGAGGCGCGTGGGCGTGGTGAGATGCGTCATAGCGTCGATTCCCATAAGTTAACTCCTCTCAGCGTGTTTGCTGCTACCCCTTTTCCAGTCCCTCCTACGCAGTGCGTACGACTGGTTGCACAAATACGGCCTGAACGAACAAAAAACCTCAAAAGCTGAAACCCCAAAAACTTTATGAATCTCTTGTGGCACGACAAAAAGTGGAGCTAGCGGGGTTAGTTTCAATCACCGGTCTGCAGCCTCACCCCGCTAACGCCGCGAGCCGCGCTTACTCCGCTTTACTTCGCCTTCAGCCAGCCGGCGTGGTCGTGCTGCGTTTCGTAGGCATCGAGCGCGGCGGCGTGGCGCAACGTGAGGCCGATGTCGTCGAGTCCTTCCAGCAGGCAGTATTTGCGGAAAGGATCGATCTCGAACGATGCCTTGAACTCATGACCGTCAGCCACAATCTGCTCTTCGAGCGAGACGGTAAGCTGATAGCCGGAGATGGTGCTCGCGTTCTTGAGCAGCTCTTCCACCTGCTCTTCGCTCAGGCGAACGAGCACGATGCCGTTCTTGCCGGCATTTGAGAAGAAGATGTCGGCAAAGGTGGGCGCAATGACTACGCGAAAGCCGAAGTCACTCAGCGCCCACGCGGCATGCTCGCGGCTCGACCCGCAGCCGAAGTTCTTGCCGGCGATAAGAATCTGCGCGCCTTTGTAACGCGAATCATTCAGAACAAAGGCCGGATCGGGATCGCCCGCAGCCGTGCGGCGCCAGTCGAAGAACAGGAACTCGCCGTAGCCGGTGCGCTCGATGCGCTTCAAAAACTGCTTGGGAATGATCTGGTCCGTGTCGATGTTGGTGCGGTCGAGAGGCGCGGCCAGCGAGGTGAGTGTCTTGAACGGTTGCATCAGGCTTTTACCTCCTCGCGCATAAAATCGGAAATGGGCCAGGTGCGGATATCGACAAAGTGCCCGGCGATTGCGGCTGCCGCGGCCATCTCCGGCGAAACCAGGTGGGTACGTCCGCCGCGTCCCTGGCGGCCTTCGAAGTTGCGGTTGCTGGTGGAAGCGCAGCGCTCGCCCGGCGAAAGAATATCGGGATTCATGCCCAGGCACATCGAGCAACCCGGTTCGCGCCAGTCAAAACCCGCTTCCTTGAAGATGCGGTCCAGCCCCTCGGCCTCCGCCTGCGCCTTCACCTGCTGCGAGCCCGGAACCACCATCGCGTTCACCGTCGTCGCCACCTTGTGCCCTGCGGCAATCTTGGCCGCCGCGCGCAGGTCCTCGATGCGCCCGTTGGTGCACGAGCCGATAAAGACGCGATCCACTGCGATCGAATCCAGCGGCGTGCCTGCCTTGAGCGCCATGTACTCGAGTGCGCGCTCAAATGACTTGCGGTCGAGCTCATTCTCAGCCTGCGCAGGATCGGGCACAGCGGCCGTAACCGGGGCCACCATGCCGGGGCTCGTACCCCAGCTTACGTAAGGAACCAAAGTCGCCGCATCGATCACCAGCTCGCGGTCGAACTTCGCGCCGGGATCGCTCGGCAGCTTGCTCCACTCCGCGACGGCCTTGCCCCACTCCGCGCCCTGCGGCGCAAAGCGGCGGCCCTTGAGATACGCAAAGGTCGTCTCGTCGGGCGCGATCATGCCGGCGCGCGCTCCCGCTTCGATGCTCATGTTGCAGATGGTCATACGGCCTTCCATCGAGAGCGAGCGAATGGCCGAGCCCGCGTACTCGATTACGCAGCCCGTCGCGCCGTCGGTGCCGATCTTGCCGATGATGGCGAGAATGATGTCCTTGGCCGTGACGCCCAGCGGCAGTTTGCCCTCCACGCTGATGCGCAAGGTCTGCGGCTTGGATTGGGGCAGCGTCTGCGTGGCCAGCACGTGCTCCACTTCGCTGGTGCCGATGCCGAAGGCCAGCGCGCCGAAGGCGCCGTGCGTCGAGGTGTGCGAGTCGCCACACACGATCGCCATGCCCGGCTTGGTGAGGCCCAGCTCCGGTCCGATCACGTGCACAATGCCCTGGTTGCGCGAGTCCACGTCGTAGAGCTCGATGCCAAAGTCCTTGCAGTTCTGGCGCAGCGTGGAGATCTGCTTGGCCGAGATGGCATCGACAATGTTCAGCCGGCCCTCAAGCGTGGTGGGCACGTTGTGGTCCACCGTGGCCACGGTGCGGTCAGGCCGGCGAACCTTGCGCCCGGCCAGGCGCAGCCCTTCAAAGGCCTGCGGCGAAGTGACCTCGTGCACAAGCTGCAGATCGATGTAGAGCAGCGTCGGCTCGCCCTTCGGCTCGACGACGACATGCTGCTCCCAGACCTTTTCAAATAACGTCTTTGGTGCGGTGTTCATTGTTTTCCTCGTGTGAGCTTTCAGCCACTGGCTTCTAGAGCATTTGGGAATACACGTAGACTTTTTGAGATGTGTGAAAGGCGGCTTTTTCTTGAGAAAAAAGCCACTTGAGCGTGTACTTTCGGTCGACAGCAATTCCGAAAATGCTATAGCCTCTAGCCCGGTTCCTGCTGATTGATGCTTCTGCTGACTTCGTTCACTTCCACTCTTGTTTACTGTCAAGCCCGAGAACCACGAGCTGGAAGCTAGCGGCTAGGAGCTAGAAGCTGCTCTTTCACTGTCTCGCGGACCTTCGCGCCCATCTCTGCCGTCTTCAGAACCGTGAAGCCCTGGGGATTGGAGCGTGCCAAGTCCGGCGTGCGGAAGCCCTGCTCCAGAACCTTGCGGACCGAGGCTTCAATCGCTGCGGCTTCGGCTTCGAGGCCACCGGAGTGGCGCAGAATCAGCGCGCCGGTCAGGATTGCGCCCAGAGGATTCGCCAGCCCCTTGCCGGCAATATCCGGCGCGGAGCCGTGAACCGGCTCATAGAGATTCACCTTGCCGCCGATGGTCGCCGAGGGCAGCATGCCGAGCGAGCCGGTAATGACCGCCGACTCGTCGGAGAGAATGTCGCCGAAGAGATTCTCGGTCAGCACCACGTCGTAGTTGCGCGGCTGGTTCATCAGGTGCATGGCCATCGCGTCCACATATTGATGCTCGACCATCACGTCAGGAAACTCGGCTGCGACCTCATTCACCGTGGCGCGCCAGAGCTGCGAAACCTCGAGCACGTTGGCCTTGTCTACGCTGGTGAGCTTCTTGCGGCGTCTCTTCGCCAGCCCGAAGGCGATGTGGGCCACGCGGGCTACTTCGTCACGCGTATAGCGCATCGTGTTCCACGACTCGCCCTTCTCGCGGTCCCACGCGCGGGGCTGACCGAAATAGAGGCCGCCGAGCAGCTCGCGCACGAAGAGGATGTCTACACCGTTAATGATCTCCGGCCGCAGCGGGCTGTTCACCGCAAGCTCCTTGAACGCGAATGCCGGGCGCAGGTTGGCAAAGCCCCCCAGCTCGGCGCGAATCTTGAGCAGGCCGGCCTCGGGACGCTTGTCCGGCGGGAGCGAGTTGAACTCGTTGCCGCCCACCGCGCCGAGCAGGACGGCGTCGGAGTCGAGCGCGGCCTTCAGCGTATCGTCGGGCAGCGGAGTGCCGTCCTGCACAATGGCCACGCCGCCGATGCGCTTGGCTTCGAGCGTGAGCTTGTGGCCGCCGATCTCAGCAACCTCCTGGAGCACCGCAACGGCTTCCTTCGTGACTTCGGGGCCGATGCCATCGCCGGCCATAACTAGGATTTTCAGATTCATTCGCTTTTCCAGTGGTCAGTGGTCAGTGATCAGTTGTCGGCAGTTGACGCGCAGTGAACGCCATGGAAGGCGTGTCTGCCGCAACCGAATTTTTGTGTCTCTGCAGGCCGGGCTCAGTCCAGCTCGGCCACCGGAACTCGCCGGTTCTCGCGAATCTGGTCCGGCAGCAGGCCCACCAGGTCCTGGTCGTAGATGTTCTTCTTGCGGTCAGCCAGCGCAACGAAGCGGTAGTAGACCTGCTGCAGCTCTTCGCGCGTGAGCGTGAAGCCGAGCTGCTCGAGCCGATGGCGCAGCGCCGCGCGGCCGGAGTGCTTGCCCAGCACCAGGTGCGTGCGCGCCACGCCCACCAGGCCGGGCGTCATGATCTCGTAGCAGAGCGGGTTGGCCAGCATGCCGTGCTGGTGAATGCCGGACTCGTGCGCAAATGCGTTCGCGCCCACAATCGCCTTGTTGGGGGAGGGCTTGAAAGTAATGATCTGTCCCAGCACCTCGCTGGTGGGATACAGATTCTGCAGCTTGATGCTGGTCGAGACCCCGTAGCGGTCGCCGCGCACGTAGAGCGCCGCGGCGATCTCTTCGAGAGCCGCATTGCCGGCGCGCTCGCCGATGCCGTTGATGGTGCACTCCACCTGGCGCGCGCCGTTCTGGATGGCGGCCAGCGAGTTGGCGACGGCGAGACCCAGATCGTCATGGCAGTGCGAGGAAAGGATCACGCCGTTCTCCCCGATGGCCGGCACGCGCTCACGCACCTCGGCAAACATGCGGCCGTACTCCTCGGGCGTGGAGTAGCCAACCGTGTCCGGCATGTTGACCGTTGTTGCGCCGGCCTCGACGGCGACGCGCACCATCTCCACCAGAAAATCGCGGTCCGAGCGGGTCGAGTCCTCGGGGGAAAACTCCACATCGTCCACCAGCGTGCGCGCCAGGCGCACGGACTCGCCGGCCAAGTCGAGTGCTTCGGCGCGGCCAATCTTCAATTTGTATTCGAGGTGCAGATCGCTCGCGGCGAGAAAGACGTGGATGCGCGCGCGGTCGGCAAACTGCAGCGCGCGGGCCGCCATCTCGATGTCTTCGGTCTTGGCACGGGCCAGCGAGGCGATGCGCGGCTTGCGGATGGCCTGGGTGATGGTGGAGATGGCTGCAAAGTCGCCCTCGGAGGCCATGGCAAAACCGGCTTCAATGATATCCACGCCCAGGTCCTCAAGGGCGTGGGCCATAGTGAGCTTTTCCTGCGTGGTCATGCTGCAGCCGGGCGACTGTTCGCCATCGCGCAGAGTGGTGTCAAAAAAGACGACGTGATTTGAGCTCATATGATGCGCCTGCCGGGAAAGACACTTCCTGTCCGCCTTCTGAGTGTCTCTCATCAGGGCATATAAGGCAAAGTTATTCTTTTTAGGGAAGTGATTAGAATTGCTTATAATGCAGGAGATAGAAACTAGGGATCAGGGAATAGGGGTCAGGGGGTCTGTGCTGGTGCGACTGTCGGGTTTTTCCCACGCGATCCGGAATGAGAATCAACTGTTTTTAAAACAAGAGCCGCCGAGCGCGCGCCTGTTTTTGCTATTCCCGATTCCCTATTCCCTGCCTTCCGGAGGAATGCCGCATGGAATTGAATCAGCTTGAAACTTTTCTTGCCGTGGCCGAGGAGCGCAGTTTTTCCCGCGCCGCGGTGCGGCTCCATCGCACGCAGCCGGCGGTAAGCCAGGTGATCCGCAAACTGGAAGAGGCGGTGGGCGAGACGCTCTTTGACCGCGCGGCGCGCGATGGCTCGCTCACCGCATCGGGCGTGCTGCTGCGCGACTACGCGCTGCGGCTGCTGGCGCTGCGCCGCGAGGCTTCAAGCGCGCTGGGCGAGTTGAAGAGCCTGGAGCGCGGCCGGCTGCAACTGGCGGCCAACGAGTATACCTGCATGTATCTGCTACCGGCCATCGACGCCTTTCGCCGCGAAGCGCCGCACGTGAGTGTCACGGTGCATCGCATGCTGGCCTCGCGCATCCCGGATGAGCTGAACCTGCGGACTTTTGAATTAGGCGTGGTCTCGTTCCGGCCCGATCCAGAGCAGTTTCGCACCATCGCCGTCTATGGTGACAGCCTGGACCTGATCGTGAGCCCGCAGCATCCGCTGGCTCGCTCCAAGCGCGTCTCCATCACCGACCTGGGCAGCGAGCTTTTCGTGGCGCATAATGTAGCCTCGCCGCTGCGGCGCAAGGTGATTGAGGCCTTCCAGCGCTATCGCACGCCGCTCAACATGGCCATCGAGCTGCCGACCATCGAGGCCATCAAGCGCTTTGTGGCCATGGGTAACGGCATCGCGCTGGTGCCGCATCTTTCTGTTGCGCGCGAGCTGGAGACGGGCGACCTGGTACGCGTCCCGGTGGACGAACTGGAGATGAAGCGCGTTCTCAGGCTGGTGCACCGCAGGCAGGCTACGCTCTCTTACGCGGCGAGAGCCTTTCTGCGCACATTGAAGGCGCTCGCCAAGGAACAAGGGCCGCCGTTTTACTTTCATGTAGAAAGGGCGGGGTGAAAGGGAGGGAATAGGGAATAGGGATCAGGGATCAGGGATCAGGGATCAGGGGTCAGGGGTCAGGGGTCAGGGGTCAGGGAACAGCTTGGTCTGTGCGGATATGGCTGTCGAGTTTTTCCCTGTGTGATTTCGAGTGAGTGAGAATGAGCTGTTTTCAAAAGACAGCCCACAATAGCGCCTGGTTCTACTATTCCCTATTCCCTATTCCCTATAGAGATACTCCTGCACCATCCTCTGCCACGTGGGCCAGTCGTGCGAGTTCCACGAGTCCCATACGTAAAACTGGTGCGGAATGCCCTTGGAGCCAAGGATGCGGTCAAGATCCTGGTTCTGGCCCAGGCATTGGTCGTCCCAGCCGGTGGCCAGCACGTAGGTGTTGCGGCGGTAGCGGTCGAAGTACCAGGGATCAGTGAGATTGGGCAGGTAGTGCGTGGGCAGGTTGAAGTAGCAGTCCTGGTCGTAGTAGCCATCGAGAAAGTTTGTCAGATCGAAGGCGCCGGACAGGGAGAGCATTCCGGTGAAGATGTCGGGATGGCGCAGCGCGATGTTGGCTGCGTGATAGCCGCCAAAGCTGCAGCCCAGGGCCGCCAGGTGCGGGTCGTGATTTTTTTGCCGCACCAGGGGCGCCACCTCGTTCAGAACGTAGTCTTCATATTGCATGTGGCGGGCAATGCGCCAGCGTGGAGGAACGCGGCGGTTGTACCAGCTTTCCATATCCACGGAGTCGACGCAGAAGAGCTGCACGTTGCCGCCGTCGACGCGGCTGCTGAGGGCGCCGATCATACCGCGGTCTTCAAACTCGAAAAACCTACCTCCCGAGGTAGGAAAGACGATCACCGGCAGCCCGGCATGGCCAAAAATAAGGAGTTCCATGTCGCGGCCCAGGCGGCTCGAGTGCCACTCGTGATATTCGCGGTTCATTCGATTGCGTGCTCCGTGGCGGATTCCTGATACTGTAACAGCCTAGGCCGTGATTTTCTTGCGCGTGCCCGGAAAGACAAGGAATCCCCGCAGGCATTGAATCTCGATCCACAACTGCAGCCATTTGCGCCGCCGCCGGACGATATCCCGCCGCATCCGCGCCTGCATCTGCATCGCGCCTTTGCAAGCCGCTATCTGCCCGATGCACGCGACCTTATCGTCTACGTGCCGCCGGGCTATGACGAACATCCTGAGCGCACCTACCCCGTCCTTTACATGCACGACGGGCAGAACTTGTTCGACGGGCGCACTTCGTTCATCCCCGGCCGCACGTGGCGAATGAGCGAGCACGCTGATGCAGCCATCGAGGCTGGCGAGGTCGAGCCGCTGGTGATCGTGGGCATCTACAACACCGGCGACCGGAGGCTGGCCGAGTACACCCCCGGGCGCGACTGGCAGATGGGCGGCGGCGAGGCGGCCAGCTACGGTCTGCTGCTGACACGCGAGCTTTTGCCTTGGATCGCCGCGCGCTATCGCGTGCGCACGGAGCGCGAGGCCACCGGGTTGGGCGGCTCGTCGCTTGGCGGCCTGGTGACGTTGTATCTGGGAGTTCGCCATGCCGAGGCTTTTGGAAAGCTGGCGGTGCTTTCGCCCAGCGTCTGGTGGAATCACAAAAGCATCATCGGCTACCTGAACGAGCACGCGCCGCAGATCTGGGAGAAGCCGCGACTGTGGCTCGACGTGGGCGACCGCGAAGGACTGCGTACGCTCCAAAACGCCGAGCAGCTCAACCGGCGGCTGATTGCCAACGGCTGGCGCCCCGGCGAGACGCTGCACTTTGAGTGCGTGGCCGGCGGCGCGCATGATGAGGCAAGCTGGGCTGCGCGAGTGCGGCCGATGCTGCGGTTCCTATTTCCGGCTCAGTGAAGGCCATGCCTTCCCAAGCCTCTATGGAGAGCTGCGATACCGGCTCCTACCAGTGGGAGCAACCCGGGCGTAAACTTATGAACCATGAGATGGACAAACGGGAGGGCCCTTTTTGTCGCGGCTTTTCTTGCCGTCCTTGGTTGCATAGGTGTGCCGCTCGTCCTGGCTCAGGCTTCGAGCGGTCCGACACAAGCCTCGAATGCATCCGGCGACCCTGCTTTTGAAGTAGCCACGATCAGGCCGAGCAATCCAAACGATGTGGAATGGGGGCTTGGCACAAGGGGAAATCACTTCTGGGCACAAAATACAACCATAATCGATCTGATTTCTTTCGCGTACGAACTTCATGCGAAGCAAATTATCGGTGGTCCACCCTGGTGCCGGACAGAAAAATTTGATGTTGAAGCCGTGCCGAACTTCGAGGGACGGCCAATCAGAATGCAACTGCAGACCATGCTGGGAAAGCTGTTGGCGGATCGATTTCAGCTACAGGTTCACACAGAAAGGCAACCGTTGGCGGTCTATGCACTCGTTGTGGCGCGCGGCGGAGTGAAATTCCATAAGAGCGACGCTCCATCTGATGCCCGCTCTGGCTACACTTTCTCAGACATCGTTCCGGTGACCCAAATGAAAGTGATGCGGATGACCATGCCTGCCTTTGCCAGCGCGTTGCAACGAACGGTCCTCGATAGACCTGTTGTCGATGAAACAAGGCTTCCGGATCGATATGATTTTGCTCTGCAATGGACTCCCGACGAGTCTCAATTTATTCAGTTTCGAGGGACGGGGGTAGTTGTGCCTTCCGGAAGCGGAGGGGCAAATGCTCCACCAGGGCTGTTCACGGCGATTGAGAATCAGCTTGGACTGAAGCTAGAGGCAAAGAAGGCAATGGACGATGTGGTCGTCATTGACCGAGTCGAACAGCCCTCGGCAAATTGAGGTTTCGACGAGTGGAAAGCTTAAGCGGTGTGGCTCCACTTCGCCCAACAGAAATTTGAAATGCCGGCCGCGCCCGTGTCATCTTTATCATGGCGGACATAGCCGGCCCGGATTTGCCTCAAATGCCCGCTTTCGGCGATACTTAGGTGGTGTGTTTTGCGCGGCCCGGAGTGTCTGTCTGGGCTGTGGCCGGGTCTGGTGCCTCTGCGCCGGCCAATGCGAGACCCGCACAGATCCCGCAGGTATTTGAAAGGAAACAGCATCCCGTGGTCATGATTCGCTTGGCGCGCGTTGGCGCCCGCAAACAGCCTTACTACCGCGTCGTGGTTATTGAGAAGGACCGCGCCCGCAACGGCCGCTCGATCGAGGTGGTCGGCACCTATAATCCGCGCACCAACCCCGCCAGCGTGGAGCTGAAGCACGAGCGCATCGCCTACTGGCGCGGCGTGGGAGCGCAGCTCTCTGACACGGTGGCCAAGCTGGTGGCCAAGACTCCGGCTCCGGCGGCCCCTGAAACCGCTCCGGCTACCGCGGCCTGATCTTTTCCTGTCCAAACTTTCCCGCTCAGTTTTTACCATGGCCAGTGCGCCGGTTTTGAGCCGGCGCGCATAGAATTGCTGACGGCGGAGCCCGTGGGCTGATACTATTCGCGCACAGGCCAAGTCTCCTAATTCAGAAAGCAGCAGGTCAGGGGCAAGAACATGACCCAGGTTGATATGGTCCAAGTTGAGGAACTGGTCCGCGAGATTGCGCGAGCCCTGGTGGATGAGCCGTCAGCCGTCGAAGTGGAGTCCGTGGACCGGGACGAGAACACCGTCCTGAAGCTCCGCGTGGCGCCGCAGGACGTGGGCAAGGTGATCGGCAAACAGGGCCGCACGGCGCGCTCGGTGCGTACCATTCTGGGGGCGGTGAGCATGAAGCTCCACCACCGCTATACGCTCGACATCCTCGAAGAGGACGACGCGTAAGGTGCGGCTTCGCTCGGTTTGCCGCGTTTCCCTGGGGCCGCGATGATCGCAGCCGAACAGCCGGATGCGTGGACTTGGCTGGCGCTGATCCGCCGCCCGCAGGGACGCAAGGGCGAAGTTTTTGCCGACATCCTCACCGATTTCCCTGAGAAATTCAGTGAGCGGCGCCATCTGTGGCTCGTAGCCGCAGGCGCGCCTGCCAAGCCGGGCGTGGCGCGCCCGGCGCTGCCCGCCGCCGTCGAGCTCGTCGCGCACTGGCCGCACAAAGGAGGCATCGTGCTGCACTTTGCCGGGGTGAACTCCATCGCGGAGGCCGAAGCGCTTACGGGGCTGGCTGTGGCCATTCCACGCACCGAACGCGTCGCGCTGGCTGAGGACGAGGCTTACATCGGCGACCTGATCGGCTGCGTGCTCGTGGACGCTGCCGGCGCCGAGCCGGTGACCGTTGGCCAGATTGAAGACGTGGACTTCAGCGCCGGGCCGGTGGCGATGCTGATCGTGCGTGGTGCGCATGGCGAAGTCCTGGTTCCATTTGCCAAAAGCTACCTGCGCCGGATCGACCTCAAGGCCAGGCGCGTGGAGATGGCGCTGCCGGAAGGGCTCGCTGACCTGAACGCTCCGGCGTGATGCCTTTATCATCGTCGGTATGCGCTTCGATATCCTCACTCTCTTCCCCGGCTTCTTCGCGGGCATCTTCGCGCACGGCATCGTGCGCCGTGCACAGGCCGAGGGGCTGGTGGCGATTGAGACGCACGACCTGCGCGCCTTTACCCACGACCGTCACCGCACCGTGGACGACCGTCCCTTTGGCGGCGGCGAAGGGATGGTGCTCAAGCCCGAGCCGCTGGCCGAGGCGCTTGCCTCGCTGGGCATCGCACCCCGAGTCGCACCCTGGACCGCAACCTGGACCGCAACCACAACCGGCCGGCAGCCAGCGGAAGAATCCAGACAAAACACGCGCGTCATCCTGCTCTCGGCGCAGGGGCGCAGCTTCACGCAGGCTATGGCGCGCGAGCTGGCCGGCCTGGAGCGCGTTGTGCTCATCTGCGGCCGCTACGAGGGTGTGGATGAGCGCATCAACCAGCTCTATTGCGACGCAGAGCTTTCCATCGGCGATTACGTGCTCTCCGGCGGCGAGCTGGCTGCGGCCGTGGTGGTCGATGCGGCGATGCGGCTGATTCCCGGCGTGCTGGGCAATGAGGCCTCCGGCGAGTTCGAGAGCTTTGGCGCGCCGGACGCCGAGATCGCCGTAGACGAGGCCGGCGTGCCGCGCTCGCAGCACGGCGCCGGCGGACTGCTCGACTACCCGCACTACACGCGGCCTGCCGAGTTCGCCGGACTGCGCGTGCCGGAGACGCTGCTCAACGGCGACCACCAGCAGATTCGTCGCTGGCGGCGCGAGCAGCAGCTTCGCAAGACACTCGAAAACCGGCCCGACCTGCTGGAGCGCACCGTGCTCAGCGCCGAGGATCGCAAGCTGCTCGACGCAATCCGGCAGGAAAGGCGGTAATCGTTTTCCGCAGTTATTCCGCGCGGCCTGATTCTGCGCGGCCCGAGCTCTCCGCTCCAGCTTCCATGGCGGCCAGTGCGTCCAGCATCGAGCGAAACTCCGGCGATTCCTGCAGTGGCTTGAGCTGCGGATCGGCGAGCATCTGGAAAAACCATGGGCAGCGCGCTTCGTCTGCCGACCGCAGCGCGGCAAGCGCGTTTTCGTGCTCGCCCAGAGCCACGTAAGCAGAGGCGGAAAACGATTTCAACACATAGCGCTCGCGGCTCAGCCATTCCAGCCGCTCCAGGATTGCGCGCGCCGCGTCCCGCTCTCCGGCCATGGCCAGCGCATACGCATGTACCGTCATGGCCAGGTCGAAGTAAGGCAGCCGCTGCGCCAGGCCTCCCGCCAGCTCCGCAGCCTGCGCCGCCTTCCCGTTGAATGCGAGAATATACGCGCCGTACAGTTGCACGCCTTCATGCAGCGGAAAACGCTCCAGCGCGGCTTTCACTGCTTCCACACTGACAACTGCATCGCCGGCCAGATGATGCGCCCAGGCCAGCCGCGCCTGCGGCCAGGGCGACCACGGATCGACGCGGATGGCCGACTGCAGCAGGTCGATCGCCTCAGCGAACCGGCGGCGGCTGAGAGCCAGCAGCGTGCGCATCCGCGTAAGCCAGGGATCGTAAGCCGGGCGGTCAGCCTCCCGGAGCAGGCGCAGCGCAGCGCCCAGATCGCGGTCCACATGAAAGCTGATCCAGGCCAGCACGGGCAGGATTCCTTCCGCAAGGGCTGCGGCTTCGCCGCTCCCCTGCGCCGCGCGGTGCGCAAGATCCGCAGCAACGCCCGGAGGCATGAAGCCATAGAGCGCCTGCGTGGCGCACAGGCGCGCAACTTCCACCCGCGCCGGTGAAAGAGCGGGATCAAGATCGAGCGTGCGCTGCAAATGTTGCAGCGCATCCTGCATCCGGTGCCGCTCCATCGTCTGCCACTCGTAGCGCGCGCGCTGCAAGATCTCATAAGTCTCAAGACGGCGTGTATATGCCTCCGGCTCCAGAACCGGCTCATCGCCCCTGGCCGCCGCCGCAGCCACGATCGACAGCCCGCCCGCTTGCAGGCGCTGGCACGTCCGATGCGCGAGTTCGCTCTCGAGCCCCGCGATCCTGTTTCGCTCTACCAGCAGGTCTTCCACCCATGCCTGGCTGCCGTCGGCTGCGTGGACCATCTCCGCGCGCAGGCGGTAATGCGCAGGTAGCGCGCGCAGCGATCCGCACAGCACCAGGTCGGCCTTGAGCATTTCGCCAATCTGCCGCGGAGCAAGGCTCCGACGCGCCAGCGTAAAGACCGAGTCTCTGGCCACAATCGACGCCGGCGCAGGCTGGGCGCGGCCGATGCGCTCACCCGCTTCCTCGGCAACCGCCGCGCCCAGGTACTCGGGAATGCCGCGCTCCGCTGTGAAGGGAAGAATCGCCAGCCGCGGCAGCGGTCCGGAAGGCTCGCCGAGCGCTCTCACTGCAACGGCAAGACGGTAGCCGCGCTTGAAGACGGTCTCAAGGCAGGTTTCGGGCTCAAGCTTCCTGCGCAGCGACGCCAGGCATTTCGAGACGCTGTCGGCCATTACCGGCGCATCGCCCCACAGGGCTTCTTGCAATTCGAGCGGGGTCACAATCCGGCCGGGATGCGCGAGCAACAGCCGCAGCGCCGCCAGTTCTTTCAACGACAGTGGAATCGGCGTCTCTCCGCGATAGAGAGTGCCGCCGGCATCCAGCCGAAATCCTCCAAATCGATATTCAGCGTGCGCAAAACCGGCCGAGGCCGATTCGAGCCTGTCCATCCGTGCCAACGCATTTCCGCGCGCTCTGCGCCCCGCGCCTCCACGAAGCCTAGTCTGACGTGCGCTGACACAACTCGAGAAGGCCGCTGGCGCGAGCCGCTTCACAAACATCTGGGAAACAAAAAGATACTGCAGACTACATCTGAGCTTCTTCTGGATCTCTGTTTATTTGAATATGGATTTCATTATCTACAGCACGCAGTTTGCAGCATCGGCCGAAACGATATTTTTCTGCGCGAAGTAATCCAAAAGAGGTTACTTTTTTATAAAATGGTAAATAGATCATTGCCATTTAAGTTATGTCAAATAAATGAGTTGCTCCTGATTTTTGCGATGGGTTACGCAGTGCGTGCGCCGATCGGCCGGAGGGCGCACGCACTGGGCCTCAAGACTTCAGTATTTCGACTTGATCGCGTAGGTCAGGCCCATGGTGAACTGGAACGAGTTGCGCTTGATGGGCGGCTGCGTAGCGCTGAGCACCACGACAGGAGGATCGTTGAGGTAGCTGTCCAGCGTGCCCACGGAAAAGCTGAGGTTCTTGTATGCCGGAAACGCAAAGGTGTTTGACTCCGTGGCCGAGTAAGCGGCGAAGTCGTTATACGCCGGGATATAGTTCAGGGCCTGGATGTAGTTGATCAGCTTCAGATGGAGCGCATAGTTGGCGGCGAAGGTCGAGCCGACCAGGTTCTGGTTGGCACTGCCTGCCCCAGCCATGAACTGCTGCTTCTCATACTGGATGGTTCCCTTCAGATCCAGTTCCTGTTTCGGCTTTTTCAGCGCGGTCCAGCCGATGCCGCCGCCGTAAATCTGTTGCAGCGACAGGTCCTGGCCGAAGTTGTGGTCGAAGGCCACCTGGCCCAGCGCGAAGAGCCGCGGCGAGAAATACTCGTCTCTTTCCGCATCGAAGTGCGAGATCGCTGACTTGGTAATGACGGGCGCGATGGTCTGCGCTGGCGTCGGCGGCGTGGCGGTCGGATCCGCCGGCACGGTGTAGCCGGGCTGCGTGATCTTGCCGTAGGAGCCGCTGAAGTCCATCGAGGTACGGTTGCGCGGACTGAGCCACGGCACCGTGGGCACTGCGCGCACCAGGCTCACTCCGCCGGAAACGGTGTACTGGTTGGTCGAAGCGCTCACCAGCGTCGCGCCGGCGGTGGCTGCGCCGTTCCAGCCCGTAAAGAAGCCGGGCTCGTGGTTGATCTGCTTGTCCAGCGTGGCCGCATCCATGATGAACTCGGCATTCTTGAGCGGAATGGGTGGCAGAGGCGGCCCGCTTTCAGGCTGGATGGTCACCGCCTCGGTGTTCACGTCGATTGCACCAGAGGGGATGACTACCTCGCCATGCTTGCCGTGCGGCTTTACCCGGCTGTCGAGGACGGCGAAACGCTCGGCCGAGTGCAACTCCTTGATCTTGTTCCAGGGGATCGAGATGTCTCCCAGCGGATCGCTGTGGAAGGTGACCTTGCCCCCGATCTCGTTCACCAGCTTTCCGTGCAGCGTATCGCCGTTGCTGAGCACCAGCACGTCGGGCGCGGGATTGGCCGCCGGTTTGGACTGCGCGGCGCAAATTACCGCCGCGCTCAGTACAGCAGCCGTCATGGCGAGCGCCGCCATGCGGCCAAGAATCTTCTTCGTTCCTGACAGAAAAGAAAAGTTGGTCATTGTGCGCCTTTCTACTGGCCTGGCAAAAACCTGCTTCCTGGGGAACAGACGGCGTGCCCGCTGCCGGCGCAGCCTTCCGTTGCTGAGCAGTGAATCTTGCCTCTTCTATGCGGCCGATGTGAAAGCGGGCTGGCGTACAGTGATCCCGCTCATTGTGCGTCACGCGGAGGCAGATTCGGCCGGTCGTGCCAGGGGAGTTTCGCGCGCCGGAAGTGCATCCGCAGGGAACTGGGAAAGGTAGCGCCCGCGCAGGCCGCGGCCCGCGGTACGCTCTGATTGACATCATAATAAATTGCCGGCAGCCTGCCGCAACAGTGTTTGGTGGCGCATCCCCAAGAGCCACCGCCGGTTTGGTCCGCAGCATCCGCGCAGACTTCCCATACACTTGTTCTGCACAACATTGCTCTCAATTCACGGGAGTCTGCGATGGCCAAGGCAGTTTCGTACGCACAGTGGTCCCTGGAATCCTATTGCATCGGCTTGAAGCTTCGTGCGCTGCGCACGCAGAAGCGGCTTACCCTTTCGCGCCTGGCCGCTGAGACCGGTCTTTCCACTGCCCTGCTCTCCAAGCTGGAGACTGACCGCATGATTCCCACGCTGCCGACTCTGGCCACCATCTGCCGGGTCTATGGCGTGGGGCTGAGCTACTTTTTCTCTGAACCCGCGCGCCACACGCTGTCCATCACCCGCAAGGCTCACCTCCTGGGAGACGTCCGCGGCCCGGAAGCGGTAAAGATCACTTCCCTGAACGCGGCCGACGGCTCGCAGTTGAAGGCGCAGATGATCGAGTTTCCACCCGGAGGCTCTTCTGTAACCATGAACGCCACACGCGCAGCTAGCGGCGTTGTTTACGTTATCGAGGGCCAGTTGCGCCTGGACGCCGGCGGCATGACCGAAATTCTTGAGACCGGCGACTGTGCCTGCATGGAAAGCGATATCCCGCTGGCCTGGAGCGCGGCCGACAAACGCCGCTGCCGCGTGCTGGCCGTGCTGCCCGGCGCCGCGCAGGCAGCCGGCTGAGAGCATCCTCCCGGTTTGCCGCCTTGCGCGCGCGGTCTGTAGGATGATCTGGGCATCCAAGGTAATCACGACATGCGACCGAACTTTCCTCTGATGCGAGCGACCCTTACGGGCGCGCTGGGTGGGCTGCTTTTTGGCTTTGACACTGTCGTCATCTCCGGCGCCATCGACGCGCTGGTCCGCCTCTACCACCTGAGTCCGCAGAACAAGGGGCTGACCGTGGCTATCGGCCTGATTGGAACGGTGATTGGCGCGCTGGGCGCCGGCCAGGTGGGCCAGAAACTGGGCAGCCGCGAGACGCTGCGCATCACCGCCGTGCTATATGTGGCCTCTGCGGCGGGCTGCGGCCTGGCGTGGGGCTGGTCATCGTTCATGATCTTCCGCTTCATTGGCGGACTGGGCATTGGAGCCTCGTCTGTGCTCGGCCCGGTCTATATCGCCGAGCTGGCTCCGGCCAAGTGGCGCGGCCGGCTGGTTGCAGCCTTCCAGTTCAACGTGGTCTTCGGCATCATGGCGGCCTACACGTCGAACTACGTCATCCGCACCATGCACCTGGGCGCGACCGAGTGGCGCTGGCAGGTGGGCATTGCAGCGGTGCCCGCCGTGCTCTTCCTGGTCCTGCTGTTCGGCATTCCGCGCAGTCCGCGGTGGTCAGCTTCGAAGAACAGGATTGATGAGGCTCTGGCGGTTCTGAAGATGATGGGCGAGCCCGACCCGCAGGCCGAGCTGGAAGACATCCGCGCCGCGCTCGCCGCAGAGCACGCCACGGCGCACGAGCCGGTGTTTCGCTGGAAGTACCGCTATCCGTTGTTTCTCGCCATCACCATCGGCGCATTCAACCAGCTCGCCGGCATCAACGCGATTCTCTATTACCTGAACAACATCTTCGCTGCGGCCGGCTTCAACCAGATCTCGAGCGACCAGCAGGCGATTGTCATTGGCGCAACGAATTTTCTGTTCACGATTGTCGGCATGGCGCTGATTGACAAGGCAGGGCGCAAGACGCTGCTGCTCATCGGCGCGGCCGGCTGCGCAACGTGCCTGGCCGGTGTGGCGTGGCTCTTCGCCACGCAGTCGCATCCCGGCGCGCTGCTGTGGCTGCTGGTGACGTACATTGCGTTCTTCTCCGTCTCCCAGGGTGCGGTGATCTGGGTGTATATCGGCGAGGTCTTCCCCACCTCGGTGCGCTCCAAGGGACAGGGCGTGGGCAGCGCCAGCCACTGGTTTATGAACGCGGCCATCGCGCTCGAGTTTCCGGTGGTGGTGCACTCCATGAGCACGGCCACGCCGTTTGTCTTCTTCGCGGTCATGACAGCGGTGCAGTTTGTGGTGGTACTGCTGGTTTATCCGGAGACGAAAGGGCAGACGCTGGAAGATCTGCAGAGAAAACTGCTCAGCGCTGATTAAAACAATTCTCGACAACAGCGCGCAGCCTTTGCCGTGCGCCGTCATGGACTAACGGCGGACCGCTCCGCTTTTGCGCTCTCGTGGTGCGCATAGAGATACCATCCCAGCCACGCGGGCGTGGTCCAGAGGTACCACGGCCAGTTGATGTCGACTTGTGCGTAGACTTCGATGATTGCAGCGGCATCGATGAGCACGAGCGGCAACCACGAGCGTCCCGTCTCAAGGGCGCGATAAAGCGCGGCCAGGACAAAAGGAAGCAGGATGCACTCGTCGGTGAAGAAGCCATAGGGCGAGCAGACGTCGGAGGCAAACAGCAGGACCAGCCCCTGGTCCATCCAATCCCAGCGGTCTCTGCGCGTCCAGAAGTACCAGATAGCCCAGAGGCTCCCGACAACCGCAGGAATGAACTGCAGCCAGACCGCATTGCGATCGACGATGAAACGCAGCGCTTCACCATAGGTGGGAATGAACACCTGCAGAATGCGGGTGTGATGCATCATGTAGAAATACTGCTGCCACGCGTGCGCATCGAGGCAGAGCATGATGACGCAGCTCAGAAGCAATGCGCCGGCAAACCCGTAGAGAACCGAAAACATCCGGCGGTAGACCACCCAGATGAGCAACACCAGGGCGAAGAGCAGAAGCAAGTGAGGTTTGAGCGCGCAGGGCAGAAGAGCGGCGCCGGCCAGAAAGGGCCGAGTTCGATAGAGAGAAAGGAACAGCACCACTCCCAGCAAAAGAAATATGCTGAGCTGCCCAGCCATAAGACTGACGAGAGCGGGAGCAAAAGCATAGCCGAAGAGATGAACAAGACTATCGGGCCGTCCGTTGAGCCGCCAGAGAAGCCAGTTGGCTACCGAGAGGCAGCCTAGCTGGAGCAACGACCAGGCGATAAAGCCGACGCGCGGGCTTAACCAGCCCAGCGGCAGCACGGGCCAGAGAACGGTTGGCGGGCTGAGCGATATCCTAGGTTGCGAAGCGCCAAGACCCGCCTTGTGCTCGAGCTGCACAAGCGCGGGAACGTCGTAGGGGTTCGCGCTGTGCGCAAGCTGCTGGCCGATGGCCCAGTACTGGATGTAGTCCCTCTGGGTTGTCTGCTGATCATCGATGCCGATGTATTCAACGGCAGCCACAAAGCAGGCAGCGGCGGCAATCATGAGCACAATCGCAAAGACACGCCATGGACTTTTCTTCACCGGCAATCTTGGCATGGGCAGAAAGACGCGCTCCTTGGCTGATGTTGACTTAGGCTGTATCGACATATAAGCGAGCAGAAAATAAAGGGCTTGTCATCCTGAGCAAAGCAGGTGCGATTTTTTGCACCTGCGGAGTCGAAGGATCTGCGGTTGCTTTCCGTCATTCCCCGCGTACTACGCCCGATTTCTAGCCTTTCTTGCCAAGCCTATATGTCGATACGGCCTAATGGGTTGAGACGGTTGAACGGGATTGATGAATCACTCTATCTTACCGTGCACACTTGCACTCGGGGCGCGGAAACGGTCGCAGGGCCTCGGCACGACGAAATCCACAACAGCCAGGAATCCGCACCGGAAGATACGCGGATTCTTCGCCTCGAATGCCTGTCTTCTCATTGACTCCACCCTCATTTTCAAGTATTCTGAAGACCTTGCGCGGTGTGGCGCCTGGGGTCTGTGTGTAGCTGCCTGGCCCGGCTTGCAAGTCACTCGAAATGAGTGGCGGACGGCGACAGGCCACCGGCGGCCGGGACGGACCGATTCCTCCGGCACAGCCAGGCAGACCGGCAATCCTCACCCGAACAGACTTGTTTGGCAGTGGGTAGAGTGGAAGGCCTGTGCGCGTTTTACGGGCAAGCGCGCGTTGCGCCAAGGATTTTTTCCGGCAGGCGCCGGAGTGGGAAGAGGCAAAAGAGAGATGTCGACCTTTGTTCCGAGCGGCAAGGAGATCAGCCGCAAGTGGTATGTGATTGACGCGGCGGGTGAGACTCTGGGCCGGCTGGCCACCAGAGCCGCCAGCGTGCTAAGCGGCAAGCTGAATCCGCAGTATGTGCCGTACATCGACGTAGGCGACCACGTGATCGTGATCAATGCCGAGAAGGTGCGCCTGACCGGCCTGAAAAGCCAGAAGAAGATCTATCGCCGTTATACCGGCTTCCCCGGCGGCTTGCGTGAGGAGTCGTTTACCCGCCTGCTGAATCGCAGGCCCGAGAAGATTCTCGAGGAAGCCATCAAGGGCATGCTGCCCAAGACCAAGCTGGGCCGTTCGATGGGCTCCAAGCTCAAGGTCTACCGTGGCGACAAGCACCCCCACGCGGCCCAGCAGCCGGTGGCGCTGGAGATTGGCTAAGGCAGCTTTTAGCTTCTAGCCATCAGCTTTCAGCTCTTCGCGCTGAGGCAAATGGATAGAGGCAAGCTGGGAAAGCCCGGAAGGGCATGAACAAGCTAGAGGCTGGAAGCGGAAAGCTAGGAGCTAAAGCAGAATGGCAGATTTGGTTCAGTATTACGGGACGGGACGGCGCAAGTCGGCGATCGCTCGCGTCTTTCTGCGTCCCGGCACGGGCGAGTGGAAGGTCAACGGCAAGGGATTTGACGAGTACTTCGTCACCGAGCAGCAGCGGGTCTCGGCCAAGCGGACGCTGGCGGTGGCCGACCTGGCTGCGAGCTTTGACGTGGTGACCACCGTGACCGGCGGCGGCGTAGCCGCGCAGGCTGACGCCGTGAAGATGGGCGTGGCCCGTGCACTGCTCGAGTTCAACCCCGAGCTGCGCAAAACCCTGAAGACCGAAGGCCTGCTCACCCGCGATGCCCGCGTGAAAGAGCGCAAGAAGTACGGCCAGAAGGGCGCGCGCAAGCGGTTCCAGTTCAGCAAACGCTAAGGCGCTTGCAAAGGAATAAGGAATAGGGAACAGTTTTTCACCGTTGTGGTTTTTCGAGTCCTGTCGCCTGCTCCCTATTCCCTGGTTTTACCAACTTCCCGCAAAAAGCGGGTTCAATCCGGGCCAGACGAAGGTTAGCCCGGATGCAATCCACGAAGGAGGCCCATTGGCCACGATCACCATGAAGGAGCTGCTCGAAGCGGGTGTTCACTTCGGGCATCAGACCAAGCGCTGGAATCCGCGGATGAAGGAATACATCTTCGGCGAGCGCAACGGGATCTACATCATCGACCTGCAGAAGACGCTGAAACTTTTCAAGGATGCGTCGAAGTTCGTGACTGACCTGTGCGCCAGCGGTAAGACGATTCTGTTCGTCGGCACCAAGCGCCAGGCCCAGGACGCGGTCGCCGAAGAGGCGAGCCGCGCCGGCATGCCCTACATCAACCAGCGCTGGCTGGGCGGGCTGCTCACCAACTGGGTGACGGTGCAGAAGTCGGTGAAGCGCCTTCAGGAACTGGATGAGATGGCCGTGGATGGCCGCTACGAGCTGCTGACCAAAAAGGAAGTGATCCGGCTGGAGCGCGAGCGCAAGCACCTGCAGGCGAACCTGGCCGGCATCAAGAATATGAAGCGACTGCCGGACGCGATCTTCGTGGTGGACTCGAACAACGAAGCCATTGCCGTGAAAGAAGCGCGCAAGCTGGGCATCCCGGTGGTGGCGGTGGTTGACACCAACTGCGATCCCACCGTGGTCGATTACGTGATCCCCGGCAACGACGATGCGCTCCGCGCCATTCGCCTCTTCACCTCAAAGATTGCCGACTCGGCCGCCGAGGGCGTGAACCTGGTGGGCGACAAGGCGTTTGTCGAAGAACAGCCCGCGCCAGCCGAGGGCCAGGCGGAGACGGTAGCTGCCGAAGGGAGTTCGCCGGACGATGAAGGCTTCGAAGCGGCGCTGGGCGGCGGCATCCGCAAGGCTCCAGCGGCCGTTGCGGCGCTCGACGAGGATGAAGCAGCCGAGCGCGCACTCTAACTTTCAAGGGCGCGCCTCAAAACGCGCACACGAGACAAGCGTGGCCGCCAAGTTGCAAGTGCCACGCTTTTCTTATGCGGGCTCAAAAATTTCCGCGCTCCCTCCTGTCGTCCGCGGCAGCGGATTGCTGGCGACGGGGTGGAAAAGCAGAAACTCCGGCTCATTTGTTTTTTTATGCAGCCTGGGCCGGAACCGGACTCAAGCAGAATTTAAGGGAAACGAGAGATGACGACTGTGAGCGAAAAGATTGACGCCAAACTGGTGAAGGAGCTGCGCGAGAAGTCCGGCGCACCCATGGGCGACTGCCTGAAGGCGCTGCAGGAAACCAAGGGCGATATCGAAGAGGCCTTCGTGGTGCTGCGCAAGCGCGGTATCGCCTCAGCACAAAAGAAGGCTGCACGCACCACCAACGAGGGCACGATTGGAACGTACATTCACGCCGGCGGCAAGATCGGCGTGCTCCTTGAGCTGAACTGCGAGAGTGACTTCGTGGCGCGCACCACCGACTTCCAGGAGTTGCTCAAAGACGTCGCCATGCACATCGCCGCCAGCGATCCGCGCTACGTGAAGCCCGAGGACGTGACTGCAGAGGATTTGGAGCGCGAGAAGGAAATCTATCGCGCGCAGGCCGCGGCCACCGGCAAGCCGGCCAACGTCGTCGAGAAGATCGTTGAGGGCAAGATGGGCAAGTTCTACGAGGAGGTCTGCCTGCTGGAGCAGCCCTTCATCAAG
>JASHPJ010000134.1 GCA_030038195.1 Acidobacteriaceae bacterium | reverse complement strand
GCGCGCCAGCAGGTGTATACCGCGCTGCGCATCGCCAATCGCGCACTGAGCCAGATGAATGCGCAGCTCGCGGCCCGGGATCGGGATGAGCAATGAGCAAGGAGAGATTCACCATGAGAGATCGAATCGTGTTCGCACTGCTGTTGATTGCATCCATAGCCGCGCCGGCGCAGACCCCGCCGGCTTCGCCGCTGCCGCTGCCGCCTGCGGTTGAAAAGGAGCTGGCCGCGAAGGCCTCCAACGTGACCGAGGTGACGCTGGACAAGAACATGCTCGGCTTTGCGTCGAAGTTCATGAACAGCAAGAAATCCGACGATACGGCAACGCGGCAGCTCATCCAGGGACTCGATGGCATCTATGTGCGCGACTACGAGTTCGACAAAGAGGGCGAGTACTCGATGGACGAGGTCGACAAGCTGCGCCAGTACTTTGAGACCGGCGAGTGGACGCCCATTGTACGCAGCCATGAGAAGAAGAGCGGTGAGACGACCGACGTGATGGTGAAGATGGTCAACGGCGAGTCGCGCGGCATGTTCATCCTGTCCGCCGAGCCCAAGGAGCTGAGCATTGTGCTGATTCTGGGCCCCATCCGCATGGATCAACTAGGCGTGCTGGGCAGCCTGGGCAGCCTGGGCGCGCTGGGCAATGTGGCCAACAGCGTGAAGGATAAGTCGAAGGACAAGAAAGGCGGCAGCCAATGAGACGCCGGTTCGGCCGATCCCGATCCTCGGATGAAACCATCGGCAGGTACGGCCACAACGGCGATCGACACGCTACAGCCAGCGAGTGAAGTTGAGCCCGCCGGCGCCTGCGGCAGGAACCAAGTTGTTCACGGAATCAAACTCTCCATATGCCATGCAGGTTGCGCCTTCCTACACTTGAGGCAGGATGGCCAGCTTGGCTCCAACGCCGACATCGAACTATCGCGGACGAATTGCGCCCTCGCCTACGGGCTATCTGCACGTGGGCCACGCGCGCACCTTCTGGACGGCGTGGCAGCGCGCGCGCGATGCCGGCGGCGCGCTGGTGATGCGCATGGAAGATCTGGACCCGGACCGCAGCAAAAGACTCTATGCCGAAGCAGCGATGGAAGATCTGCGCTGGCTGGGAATCCGCTGGCTCGAAGGGCCGGATAAAGGCGGACCGTTTGGTCCCTATGTGCAGAGCAGGCGCCGGTCATTTTATCTGGCGGCGTGGCGGCGGCTGCTCAAGCTCGGCTATCTGTTTCCCTGCCGCTGCTCGCGCAAGGACCTGGCGACGGCACTGGGCGCTCCACACGAATCAACGGAGGCCGCTGGGCAAGCAACCGGGCAGGCGCAGGCAGCCGGCAAGCTGGAAGCGCTGGATGACGAGCCGGTTTACCCCGGAACCTGCCGGCCGCTTCAGGCATCTGCGTTGCAGCCCGGTTCTGCCGCGCGCGAGCTCGCCGCGCCCAACGGCTGCAACTGGCGGTTTCGCGTGCCGGACGGCGAGGCGATCGAGTTTGTCGATCAGAAGCTGGAGCCACAGCGCTTCGTGGCTGGCGTAGACTTTGGCGACTTTTTGGTCTGGCGCCGCGACGGCGTGCCCAGCTATCAGCTTGCCTGCGTGGTCGATGATGCGGCCATGGGCATCACCGAGGTGGTGCGCGGTGCTGACCTGCTCAAGTCCACCGCGCGCCAGATTCTGCTCAACCGTGCGCTGGGCCTGCGCGATCCGGCATGGTGCCACTGCCCGCTGGTGGTGGACCACAACGGCCGCCGCCTGGCCAAGCGCCACGAGGCGCTGAGCCTGCGCACCCTGCGCCAGCGCGGGCTCACGCCGATGAACATTCTCTCGGCGGAGCTCCCGGTGGCGGTGTGAGGCAGAGCGCCTGTGCGCTTACGCGTGGCGGATGAACGTGCCGTCCTGCAGCTCGTGCATGGCCTGGCGCAGCTCGGCCTGCGTGTTCATCACGATCGGGCCGTACCACGCTACTGGCTCTTCGAGCGGCTTGCCTGAAACAAGCAGAAAGCGGATGCCTTCGGGGCCGGCCTGCACCGCGATCTCGTCGCCGCGGTCAAAGAGCACGAGCGAATGGTTCTTCGCGTCGTAGACCGGCACGGCGTTGGGATCGACAGCCGACTCCGTGAGCACGGCCTGCGGTGCCGAGGCGTCGCGGAACGTCCCAGCGCCGGCAAAGACGTAAGCGAAGGCGTTGCGCGTGGTCTCCACCTGGATGCGCCTGCGCATATACGGCGGCACGGAGATGTCCACGTAGCGGGCGTCTACCGAGTATTGCCCGGTCGCCACGCCCTCCACCGGGCCGCGCTTGCCCCAGAACTCGCCGCAGATGATGCGGGCCTTGGTGCCGTCGTCCTCGATCACCTCGGGGATGGCGGCCGAAGGTATGTCCTGGTAGCGCGGGTCGGCCATCTTCAGCGATGCGGGCAGGTTGGCCCACAACTGGAACCCGTGCATGCGTCCCTGCGCGTCGCCTTTGGGCATCTCCTGGTGCAGAATGCCGCTGCCGGCGGTCATCCATTGCACGTCCCCGGCGGTCATGCGGCCCTTGTTGCCCAGGCTGTCGCCGTGGGCCACCTCGCCGGCCAGCACATAGGTGATGGTCTCGATGCCGCGGTGCGGGTGCCAGGGAAATCCAGCCAGGTAGTCGGCCGGATTCTCGTTGCGGAAGTCGTCGAGCAGGAGGAACGGGTCGAACTCCGCCGTTTTGCCAAAACCGAAGGCGCGCTGCAGCTTTACGCCCGCTCCCTCGATGGTGGGTTTGGTTGCATACATTTCTTTTACCGCGCGAAGCGACATGGTTGAACCTCCTTCTTGCTGCCTGGCTTGCTGGATCATTGGATGCGCAAGCAGGATATTCGTTGCAACAACTAATTTCATGAAACAACGTCCAGAGAACAGGGGTCAGGGAATAGTTTGGTCTGTGCCGGTATGGCTGTCGAGCTTTTTCCCGTGTGATTTCGAGTGAGAATGAGCTGTTTTCAAAAGACAGCCAACCAATGGCACCTGGTTCCCCTATTCCCTGACCCCTGATCCCTGTTTACGCCTTGATGAACTCGACGTCGAGGGAGATGGCTACATCCTCACCCACCAGCACGCCGCCGGTTTCGAGAGCTGAGTTCCAGGTGAGCCCGAAATTTTTGCGGTTGATCTTGGCGGTGGCGGAGAGGCCAATGCGCGTGTTGCCCCAGGGATCCTTGGCCGGCGCGCTCGGTCCTTCGACTGCGAAGGTTACGGGCTTGGTGACGCCGTGGATGGTCAGGTCGCCGATCACCGAGTACTCGCCGTCGCCTTTCTTGGTAACCGCGGTGGACTTGAAGGTCATGGCGGGGAACTTTTCGGCGTCGAAGAAGTCGGCGCTCTTCAGGTGGCCGTCGCGCTGTGCGTCGCCGGTGCTGATGGTGGTTATATCCACCGAGGCCTCCACGCCGGAGAGCGAGGCGTCGGTTGCGTGTTCGGTCAACGTACCGGAGATGCCGGTAAAGCTGCCCTTTACGTTGGAGATCATCATGTGCTTTACCTTGAATTCGGCGGCCGAGTGCGCCGGATCGATCTTCCAGGTGGTGATGGCGGTGTCTGTCATGGGGTGGAACTCCTTTTGCAATTAAGGATGCAGTCGGCCATATATTCGTTGCAACAACTATTTTGTCCGTCAATCGTATTTTACAGAAATTTCAAATGGCCGCAGCCGCTAATCCCTTCAATCCACAGTACCTGAGCGTGCTTCAGTCCGTTTTCGCGCCCGCGCGCGAACAAAAAGTGCGCGGGCATCGTAATATGCGGCTCAATTACCGAAGAGCGCCTCGATATTGCGCCGTCCATGCAGCACGCGCAAAACAAGCACATCGCCACCTTCAACCCGGTACAGCACGATGTAATCGCCAACAGGAAAGCTTCGTATTTCTGGGTGCAACTCTTCATCGCGTCGGCGGCCAAGGTACGGATGAATGGATAGAAGGTAAAACGATCGGTGAGAGAATCGATCGACCGGTCCGCAATTTCCATGCTGCCGCTCTGGCGGGCAACATAGTCCCAGATTTGGTCCAGATCGCTTTCCGCTTCCGAGGCAATGCGATGGGCCATTATGGGTTCGCTCGGCGCGTGCGGCCCCTGTGTTTTACGGCGTCAGCCAAATCGCGCATGGATTGCGTGGTGATCGTTCGGCCCTCTCCGCGAAGAAGCGAAGCGTCTGCCCTGTCCAGGGCATCGAGGATCTCCGCGCGCGTGCGCTCGCGCTCTTCCCACATTGCCAGCGCTTCCTCAATCGCATCTTCTTCGTGATGCATCCGTCCAGACTGGATGGCTATGCGAACAAAGGCTTTCTGATCGGGCGTAAGCTGAACTTCCATGGCATAAGCGTAGGCGGACCCCTATTGCGTGTCAAGACAAGTCCTGCTTTCCACGGCTTCCACATCGCGCGCGTTTTGCAGGTCGTATGCTGATTATGGATCAAGCTATCGATCCGGCTCTTCCGTGTCCGACTTTGCCCAGAGCGTCAAGCAGCAGGCCGACATCGTCAAGATCGTCGAGGGATACATCCGCCTGCGCAAGGCCGGCGCCACCAACTACTCGGGGCTGTGCCCGTTTCACAAGGAAAAATCGCCGTCATTCAACGTGCACGCGGTGCGGCAGTTCTTTCATTGCTTCGGCTGCGGGGCCTCGGGCGACGTGTTCACCTTTGTCGGCAAGATCGAGAACGTGAGCTTCCCCGAGGCGGTGAAGATCGTCGCGCAAAAGTGCGGCATCCCTCTGCCCCGGCAGGAGTACTCCTCGCCGGAGCAGGCTGCCGAGGCGCGCCTGCGCAGCAGGCTGCTGGAGCTGCACGAGACGGCAGCCGCGTGGTTCGAAGAGCAGTTGCGCGGACCGGAGGGCGCCATCGCCCGCGAGTACCTTGCCGGCCGCGGCCTCACTCCGGAGGGAATCAAGAAATTCCGCATCGGCTACGCGCCAGACAGCTTCAACGCGCTGCGCGACCGGCTGAGCGGCATGGCCGACCCCGAGACACTCCGCGCCTCCGGCCTCTTCAGCTCGAAGGAGCAGGGTGACGGCACCCAGGGTCCAATCTACGACCGCTTCCGCAAGCGGGTGATGTTTCCCATTGCAAATGAAGGCGGCCGGGTGATCGCGTTCACTGGGCGAACACTCGAAACCGGCGACAAAGCTGGTCCCAAGTACTTTAATTCTCCCGAGACACCGATCTACTCCAAGGGCCAGGTGCTGTTCAACCTCGACAAGGCCAAAAGCGTGATCCGCCAGGCGGGGTTTGCGCTGCTGGTCGAGGGCCAGATGGACTGCATCAGCGTCTTTCTGCGCGGCATTCAGAATGTGATCGCGACCAGCGGCACGGCGTTTACCGAGCAGCAGGTGGCCATTCTGCGCCGGCACACCTCGAATCTTGTTGTGAACTTCGATCCCGACTCGGCCGGAGCCAATGCAGCCGAGAAGTCGATTGCGCTGCTGACCGAGGAGGGGTTCTCGATCCGGCTGGTCACGCTGGATGGCGGCCTTGACCCGGACCGGTTTATCCGCGAGCGCGGCGTGGAGGCCTACACGCAGGCCATCCGCAACGCCTGCCCGCAGGCCGACTACCTCATCGAGCGGGCGCGACAGCAGTTTCCCGGCGCCGGCGCCGAGCAGAAGGTGAAGGCGATGAACTTCCTTCTACCGCACATCCGGCGCATGCCGGAGAAGCTGGCGCGGGACCAGTTCGCGACTGACGCGGCGCAGAAGTTAGGAATTGATTCAGCAGTATTGCGGGAGGAATTACGTCAGGCAGCGCTAAAGCGGAGAGATCATGTCGAGACACAAGCAACGAATCCGGCTGATAGGCCCTCGTTAGCGCAGAGCTGGATATCCCAGCTCGCTGGGCAGGACCGAGAGAAAAACCGAGTTCAGGCGCTTAGGATGTCAGCCGCTATCAATGAAGGCATCAATAAATCGATACCGGATGGGCGACTACAGGTAGGACTAAGTCAATTGTCAGGAATAGAGCGGGTGCTGCTGCGCGCGTTGGCCGTCACCGATCCGGACGAGGAACAGGCTCGGCGGGCCGCCAGCCAAGCTATTTCAAGGCAACCCACCTGGTTTGAGCATCTTGCGGCATTCGGCGCTCTGCAAGTGCTGGCTGGCCGGCAAGCGCGAGACCCGATGGAAGCCGTCACAGACGACGCGCAGCGGGCGCTGTTGGCTGAGGCGCTGCTGGGCGAAACGCGCCCCCCTGCCGAAGCCGAGGTCCAGGGCGCGATTCAGGAGGCTGAGGAACGTTGGATCGGGAGCCGGCTGCGCGAGCTTCGCGCCCAGATTGCCGAAGCCGAACGCCGCGGCGACTTTGCCGAGCTGGCCGTGCTGACGCAGAAGAAGCTGGACCTGGACCGCGAGCTGCGTCGGCTGCATGGCCGCCGGCCCGGTGAGCAGTAGAAAAGGGCTGCAAACTACCTGAATTCCAGCGATTTTGCGTCGAATTTGCCGTAATTGGCGTCTAATTTACAGGAGCAGGATCGGAGGGAGGGAAGGCTGCCTGAGTCCGGTCCGCTCGCAGTCTGTCACGGCTCGGTTGTGGGGCTGGATTTCTGCCTCTTTTTGTTTGGCGAACGGTCGATAGACTGTGGTATTCTTAAAGTCTCTGTAAGGATGCGCGCCCCTTTGCCCCACACATGAGCTGCGGCTCGCGGGCGACCCAGGCGAAACCTGAAGCGCTGCCATCCTGTTCCGAGCAAAAGAATGAACCCCGGGCGGGTGAGGTGTCTTTACGGCGCCAGGATTTCCATGCGGAAATCCGATTTTGTGCGCGGTGAAGCGGCTTTTCCGGCGCCGGAGCGCAAGCCGGCGCGGTGAAACTTGCGTGGCCGTGCGTGAGGCGATCCCGTTCCACGCACGCGGCATCGAAGTCCTTGCGGTGCGTTCGGGCCGGCCGCGAGGCAGAGAGAGCAGTCGTGCAGAAGCGGGATTCTGCCGATAGAGAGCGGGGCATTTTGGCAATGGAAGATAAATTCGACGACGACATTCAGAATCTGATCGATGTGGGCAAGGAGAAGGGCTATCTCACCTACGGCGATGTGAACGAGATGCTGCCGGATGAGATTGGCTCGGCCGACGATCTGGACGATCTGATGACAACCATCGGCAGCCAGGGGATCGACCTTCTGGATGGGCCGAAGTTTCCCGGCGACAAGGACTTCGAGCTCGAAGAGGGTGAAGATGTTGAGCTGGACCTGACGCCCGGCACGCTGGAAAAGACCAACGACCCGGTGCGCATGTACCTGCGCGAGATGGGCACGGTTCCTCTGCTCACCCGCGAGGGTGAAGTGGAGATCGCCAAGCGCATTGAGCGCGGCCAGATGCGCGTGCTCAAGGCCATCTCGCGCTCGCCCATCGTGATCCGCGAGATCGTGGCGCTGGGCGAAGACCTGAAGCGCGGCGTGCGCAACGTGAAGGAAGTGGTGGTCTTCGACGAGGAAGAGCTCACCGAAGAAGTGGTGCAGGCACGCGTGAGGGCGACCGTCGCGCGCATTGAAGCGTTGGTGAAGCACCAGAAGAAGATCGCGCTGCTGGACGAAAAGCTGGCCGTGCCGGCGGTGAAGGCCAAGGTAAAGGAGGCGCGCCGGCTGCGCTGGGCCGTCTCGCGCGAGAAGGTATACGTCTCGCGCATCGTGCGTGAGCTCAAGTACACGCCCATGGAGCGCAAGCGCCTGCTCGACAAGGTCAACAAGACCGTCGACACCATGCGCACGCTCGAGCGCCAGATTCGCTCGCTCGACCAGAAGTACGAAGCCTCGAAGAGCGAGGAGTTGAAGAAGGAGTATCGCCGCCAACAGAAGAACTGCCGCACCGACCTCGAAAAGATCGAGGGTGACGCCGGCGTGTCCATCGGCGAGCTCAAGCGCACGCAGCGCGAGATGATCCAGGGCGATATGGACGCCGAGCAGGCCAAGCGCGAGCTGATCGAGGCCAACCTGCGGCTGGTGGTCTCGATCGCCAAGAAATACACCAACCGCGGCCTGCAGTTCCTCGACCTGATTCAGGAGGGCAACATCGGCCTGATGAAGGCGGTGGACAAGTTCGAATACCGCCGCGGCTACAAGTTCTCGACCTATGCAACATGGTGGATTCGCCAGGCGATTACCCGCGCCATTGCGGACCAGGCGCGCACCATCCGCATCCCGGTGCACATGATCGAGACCATCAACAAGCTCATCCGCACCAGTCGTCAGTTGGTGCAGGAGCTGGGCCGCGAGCCTTCGAGCGAAGAGATTGCGCGCCGCATGGATATCCCGGTGGCCAAGGTCCGCAAGGTGCTCAAGATCGCGCAGGAGCCCATCTCGCTGGAGACGCCGATCGGCGAAGAAGAAGACTCGCACCTGGGCGACTTTATCGAAGATCGCCAGGCCGTGTCGCCCTCCGAGGCGGTGATCAGCGTGAACCTGAAGGAGTACACCTCGCAGGTGCTGCGCACGCTCACGCCGCGCGAAGAGCGCGTGATCAAGATGCGCTTCGGTCTCGAAGACGGCTCCGAGCACACGCTCGAAGAAGTGGGCCAGAGCTTCCAGGTCACGCGCGAGCGCATCCGCCAGATCGAAGCCAAGGCGCTGCGCAAGCTGCGTCATCCTTCGCGCAGCCGCAAGCTGAAGGCGTTTGTGGAAGGTGTCAAAGAGATGTAAGTCCGGATTGAGAGATCAACGCAACGGCCGCAACCATGGGATTGGCTGCGGCCTTTTTATTTTTGCGGCGCAGTTTCCATAGCAGTTCTCTAATTGGTGCAGAAAGAGCCACCTGGCACCTCCGTTCAAACTGCGCGTGAATTGGAGAGCTGTTCTAACGCAGCGAGTTCCAGATGGCCAGGTTGAGGCCGACCATCAGCACCGCCGATGCGGGAATAAGCAGCAACGCTTTTTTGAGCCGCGTGGCATCGCCGCCGGCGATGGCACCGATGACGCGGCTGCTCACGGCCAGCCCGGCCCAGCCGCAGGTGATGACGAAGCCGATGGCGGTGCCGGTCATCTGCGGGAAAGCGGTGCCGGTGATGGCCAGCGCGGTAGGAAAGACGGGGGCCATGGAGACTCCGGCAAGGAACACCAGCGCGGCGGCTGCGGCGGGCCGGTTGGTGCGCAGCATGAGGAACGTGGTGACGGCCATGGCGATGGACGCGGCCAGCGTAACCTGAATGGCCGGCACGCGGATGAGAATAGGCGAGACGCCCACGCGGCCCACGAGCAGCCCCAAAGCAAAGCCTAGCGAAAGGATGTTGAGCGCGCGTGACTCGGGGATGCCCTGCGCGATGAGATGGCGCGGCAGCCAGTTCCAGACGCCCACTTCGCAGGAGACGTAGAGAAAGAGGAAAAATCCCAGCAGGAAAAGCAGCGGACGGCCGAGGATGGGTCCGGCGTGGGCCAGTAAGAATCCTGAGGACCCGGCTGGCGCGGGCATCTGCGCCACGGCCTGCACAACGAGTGTAACCACGGTGAGCGAGGCGACGGTGTAGCAGAGGCGCACCCAGTTGCGCTGAAAGAGATTGGCGGAGATAAAGGGCGTGGCCAGGCCGCCGAGTCCGAAGAAGAGGTTGACGAGGTTGAGCGCGGTGGCGCGATGCGCCTCGCTCACCCCGCTGACGAGGGCGTTGGCGCCGGTGACCACGATGCCTCCGCCGACGCCGAGCAGGAAGAGCAGAAAGACGATGGTGCGGTAGCCACCCGAGCGCGGGAGGGCGAAAAGCGCAGCGATGATGAAGGCGAGGCCGAGGATGAGACCGATCTTGTCGCCTTCGGTGTCGAGCAGCGGGCCCACGCCGAGGGAGGCGATCATGAGGCCGAGCGCCTGGGCGAAGGCGATGGCGCCGTTCTGCGATGGCGTGAGGTGAAAGCGGTCGGAGAGGTCGGGCAGGATGGTGCCGAGCATGGCGGCGATCATGCCGTAGACGAAGATAGCGAGAATAGCGGCGAAGATGAGCACGCGGGTCCTTTCCGGGAACGGGACCACCATACCGGAGGAGATGGGAGTGGGGCAAGGCTAGGGATGATTCGTATTGGGTTGAGAGTCGCTCGTTGAGGACCGTGCTTTCCCAGGCCTTCCGCTGCGGCGGACGCTAAGGATAGGCCACCCAGGATCAGTGCTTACGCATGAGTGGTACTCCGGTAGACTGAAAAGCGATGGAAGCGAAACAGATTTTGGGCCGGCACAGAGGCGCTGTTCTTGCGGCTGTCGCGATGCTAGCCGGGCTTGGCTCGGGTGGCTGTGGGCTGCCGGGTGCGCCGCAGCCGCCTTCGCTGAATCTGCCGGACCAGGTGACAAACCTCTCGGCAGTACGCACGGGGAGCCAGGTGTCGCTCACCTGGACCATGCCGGAGAAGAATACCGACAAGCTGCTGTTGAAGGGCAGCGTGACGGCGCGGGTGTGCCGGCGGGAGTCGCGTGCTGGAGCGTGCGTAACGGCAGGGACGGCGCAGTTTGCGCCGGGCGCGGATGCGGCGTTTACTGAGACGCTGCCAGCAGCATTGTCCGTGGGCGCGCCGCGGCCCATCACGTATTTTGTCGAGATCGAGAATCGCAAGGGGCGGTCGGCTGGGCTTTCGAATGGAGCGGACGTAGCGGCGGGCGTTGCGCCGGGAGCGGTGACGGACCTGAGCGCAGAGGTGGCGAAAGCTGGCGTACTGCTGCGCTGGTCTACAGATGGGCAGACGGGAAGTGGGCTGGCGGGCGAGCCGGAGGGTGTGGGCATCGCGATCCGGCTGGAGCGAACGCTGCTGACGCCGCCCACGGCTGCCGAAAAAAGGCAGCAGCGGGAGAGCCCCCTGGCTCCGCCACCGGAGCCGGTAAAGCGCACGCTGCTAGTGACGCGCGGCGTGCAGCAGGGGCGGGCACTCGACAAAGACATTCGCTTTGGCGAGACGTATGCGTACCGGGCGCAGCGCGTGGTGAGCGTGACGGCGGACGGTGAAAAGCTGGAGCTGGCCGGTCCGCTCTCACCGCCGGTGCGGATTGATGCAATCAATATCTTTCCGCCGGATGTGCCAAAGGATCTGGTCGCGGTGGCGATGGCGGGCGGCAATGACGCCGGACCCAATTCGGGGCCGGCGATCGACCTGAGCTGGACGCCGGATACCGAGGCCGATCTTGCCGGCTATATCGTGTACCGCCGGGAGCCCGCCGCGGCGGGTGAAGGCACCGGCGGGTGGCGGCGCGTCTCTCCGGCGCAGCCGGTGGTGGGGCCGGGATTTCACGATGGCAGCGTGCAGCCCGGGCGCACGTATGATTACGCTGTATCGGCTGTCGATGAGGAAGGACACGAAAGCGCACGCTCGGCGGAGGCGCAGGAGACCGTGCCTCAACCGTGATCCGCTGCGATTGCAAGGAGCAAATCTCCCATGAAGTATTGCCGATTTCTGCTGGAGAACCGGATTCGTTATGGAGTGGTGGAAGACCTGGCTGGCGACTTGTGGATCTCCGGCCCGGCGCCGGCGCCGGCGGAGGATCTGATTTACCGGCTGGCGCTGGAGCAGAGCGAGATTGCGGACTTCGACTTTGAGCCGATGCCGGTGACCACGGCCGAGCTGCTGCCGCCGGTGACGCCGTCCAAGATCATCTGCGTGGGACGCAACTACCGCGAGCACGTGCTGGAGCTGGGCAACGAGATGCCGAAGGAGCCGCTGCTGTTCTTCAAGCCGCCCTCGTCGCTGCTGGAGCCGGGCGGGACAATCCGGCTGCCCAGGCTGTCGAGCCGCGTGGACTACGAAGGCGAGCTGGCGCTGGTGATCGGGCGCACGGCGCGCAATCTGCGACTGGAGAGCGACTGGCGCGACGTGGTGCGCGGGTTCACGCTGGCCAACGATATCTCTGCGCGCGACCTGCAGAAGAAGGATGGGCAGTGGACACGTGCCAAGGGGTTCGACACATTCTGCCCGGTGGGGCCGATTGTGAGCGACGAGATCGATCTCGACGCGGGCGTGTGCATCGAGACGCGGCTCAATGGCGAAGTGAAGCAGCATGCGTCGACGCTGGAGCTGATCTTTTCGGTGAACGAGCTGCTGATGGCGATTACGGCTGCATTCACGCTGGAGCCGGGCGACCTGGTTCTGACCGGGACGCCCTCGGGCGTGGGCCCACTCAAGGCCGGAGATCGCGTGGAAGTGAGCGTTGCCGGGCTGGGGACGCTCGTGAATTTCGTGGAAGCGGAGTGAAGTTTCGCGCCGCATTGCGCAACCTGCGTTCACCGTGTGCATCCTAAGAATGGCGTACACTGTTGCCGAAGGGCAGTGAAAGCCGGGATTTTCTTCCCCGAGGAGGGATCAATGCCTCAGAATCTTCTTGAGCAATTGCGTAAATATACGGTAGTTGTGGCCGATACGGGCGATATGCAGGCCATGGAGGAGTTTCACCCGCAGGACGCAACCACCAACCCGTCGCTGATTACGGCGGCGGCGCAAATGCCGCAGTATCAGCCAATTGTGGACAGCGTGCTGATGGATGCGCGCAACGGGCTGGGCGAAGGCGCGACCGACAAGGCCGTGGCCAACCTGGCCTTCCAGCGGCTGGCCGTGGCCTTTGGCAAGAAGATTCTGGAGATTGTGCCGGGGCGCGTGTCCACGGAAGTCGACGCGCGGCTTTCTTACGACACCGGGAAGACAATCGAGCTGGCCCGCAGCATTATCAGGCAGTATGACGAGGCCGGGATCGGGCGCGACCATGTGCTGATCAAGATCGCCTCGACGTGGGAGGGCATTCGCGCGGCGAAAGTGCTGGAGAAGGAAGGCATTCACTGCAACCTGACGCTGCTGTTCGGGATTCACCAGGCGATTGCGGCGGCCGATGCGGGCGTGACGCTGATCTCGCCGTTCGTGGGCCGCATCCTGGACTGGTACAAGAAGGACACCGGCAAGGACTTCCACGGCGCCGACGATCCGGGCGTGCAATCGGTGACCAGGATTTACAACTACTTTAAGAAGTTCGGCTACAAGACGGTGGTGATGGGCGCGAGCTTCCGCAACATCGGCGAGATCAAGGAG
Organism: Acidobacteriaceae bacterium; assembly: GCA_030038195.1. Classification (GTDB taxonomy): domain Bacteria; phylum Acidobacteriota; class Terriglobia; order Terriglobales; family Acidobacteriaceae; genus Telmatobacter. The sequence continues at coordinate 26,866 of JASHPJ010000134.1, read as the reverse complement.
CTGGCCGGGTGCGATCTGCTGACGATCTCGCCCCAGCTTCTGGGCGAGCTGGAAAAGACCGAGGCCGATCTTCCGCGCAAGCTCGATCCGGAGAAGGCCAAGGCGATGCCGATCGAGAAGATCCATGTGGACAAGGCCACGTTCGACAAGATGCACGCTGCGGACCGCATGGCTTCAGACAAGCTGAAAGAAGGCATCGAGGGCTTCTCGGCGGCGCTTGAAAAGCTGGAAGGCCTGCTGGCGGCGCGGCTGGCGGCGCTGGAGTCGAGAACGCCGGCTGCGGTGTGAGCTTACGCAACTGATCGGCAGCGCGAAGAGGCAACCTGATCAGGTTGCCTCTTTTGTGTTAAGGGCATTTGCAATCGATGGTTCACTCTGCCAACAAAAGTGGCAGTCGACTGTTGCGAAACAGAGTATTTCCGATAGAGTCTGTGTTACAGCATAGTGAAAACTGCAGCGGCTGCTCTCGAGTGGCAACGCGCAAGGTCAGCCGATGCAAGGCGCGTCGGTTGCTGTGCGCGCACGGCCACAGGAGGTGTGTATGCAGTCGATCAGTCATCCGCTCGAGTCCTTCTTTCAGCAGGCGGTCCGCAATAGTTATGAAGGCAAGCTGGGACTGCACGATCCTGACGTAACCGGCTACGTGGCACGGCTGCTGTGCGAGTTCTGCGAGTCAGACAATCTCTACAAGGTGCGCGACGAGATGGGCCGGCCGATCGAGGAGCTGGACGAGATGCTGCAGGCTGCCGATCCCATTCATGGCACCGCGCCGTCGTTTGACGCCGAACGGGCCCTGCGCAAGCACATCGGCGACTACGCGCTGTTTGTCGCCGGCATGTATCCCGAGGCCACCGGATCGAACCGGCGGATGCGGCGCCACTATCCGAGCCTGAGCGAGCTGATCCACGCGGGCAAGGAGAGCTACTACATCGTGAGCCAGTTCAACCTGTTCGAGTATGAGCAGGAGGCGCCCTTGTTTGCGCGGCTCTCGGACGGGTTTGAGCGGTGCATCCTGGGGCTGACGCTGGTGCGCGAGGAGCTGGAGCAGCGCAAGTCGCTGATGCTGCCGCCGAGCGTGAACTGATGCTCTTCTTGAGGCCCGTTCTGCGCATCTCAAGTTGAAGTGCGCCGCCAGTGCGGCGATACTTGAGCAACTGAGGTGCAAAGCATGAGCGAGTTTGTAAGGCTGCGCGCGGCTGACGGGCACGAATTGAGCGCATACGTGGCGCTGCCGGCGGGCGAGCCGGTTGCAGCGCTGGTGGTGATTCAGGAGATCTTCGGGGTCAATGCGCACATCCGCTCGGTGGCGGATGGCTACGCGAAGGATGGATTTCTAAGCGTGGCGCCGGCGCTCTTCGACCGCATCCAGCCGGGTGTCGAGCTGGGCTACGAGGGCGAAGACATGCAGACCGCGCGCAGCATGATTCCCAGGCTCAACTTTGCCAAGGCTGTCGAAGACATCCAGGTCGCCGTGGAGTATGCCGCGAGCGCCTCGGGCAAAAACGTGGGCGTGATCGGCTATTGCCTGGGCGGAACGCTGGCGTGGCTGAGCGCGACGCGGCTGCGGCCCGCGGCTGTGGTCGGCTATTACGGCGGGAACATCGGCAACTTTGCAACCGAGACGCCGGCATGTCCGGTGCTGCTGCACTTTGGCCGCGAGGATGCGCATATTCCTGAGAGCGAGGTTGAAAAGGTGCATGCCGCGCATCCTGAAGTAGAGATCCATTGGTACGACGCGGGGCACGCGTTCAACTGCGAGCCGCGGCCGAGCTACAACGCTGCTGCGGCAAAAGAGGCGCGGGAGCGGTCGCTGGAGTTTTTGAAGAAGCACCTGGTGTGAGGTTGGGTTCCAGATTTTGGCTGATCGGCGTGAGTGCTTTCCCAGGTCTTTATGGAGACCTGGGGCACCCATTTTCGTGCAGAATTGAGCCTGTTTTACTCCGACCAGACGGCAAGGGTATTGCCGGCGGGGTCGGCAAAGTGGAAGCGGCGGCCGCCGGGGAACTCGAACGTGGGAACAACGATCGTTCCACCCGCAGCCACGATAGCGGCCTCCGTGGCCTTGAGATCAGCCGAGTAGAGAACGATGAGCGGCGCTGCGCTGCCTGAGGACTCACCGGGTTTGCTCTGGCGAAAGCCGCCGTCAATGCCGGCCTTGGCAGTGCTGAAGCTGGTGTACTCGGGGCCGTAATCCTCGAAGGTCCAGCTAAAGACTTTGGAATAAAACGCGCGGGCGCGCACGACGTCGCTGGCAGAGAATTCGATGTAGTTGATGGCGTGGTGCTTGCCGGGCTGGCTCATGGCTTGTCTCCTCTCCTGTTGCGATGCGCGGAATAGAGGGAAGCGTGGTGCGGAGCCGAAGCACAGGCACACCTTCCCGGTGTGCTTCTGAACGCCTCCATCCGCAGTCCCTCAGATTACACAGCAGCCTTGCTGCGGGCGGATTCGAAGAGATCGACGAACTCGCGGTAGCGGGCGGAGATTTTGGCTACGGCGTCGTCACGGGTCTGCTGGCCGTCGCGCCAGGCTACGAGTGGGTCCCAGAAGTCGGTGCGGCCCACGGCGAAGCCTACGAAGCCGGGAACGGTAGCGGCAATGGTGAGCCACTCGCGCACCTTGGCGTCGTTTTCACCACGGCCCAGGATGATGCAGCCCACCTTGTCGCGTCCGTTGCGACGCGCCACTTCGACGATCTTTTCGCAGTCTTCGCGGCGGTCGAGGCCCTCGATCTTCCACACGTCCGGTTCCACGCCGGATTCCTGCAGCTCGCGGATAGCTTCCACCATCAGGCCGGGGCGCATCTCCAGGTCGTAGGTCTTCTTGTCTCCTTTCAGCTTTTCAAGCTGCGCTTTCTCGGCAGGCACAAGCAGCTCGAACATGAAGAGGCTGCGGTTGGCAGAGATGAGATAGTCAGACAGCTTTTTCAGGCGCGCAGCCTGCTCGCGATTCAGCGCAGCGTCGCCACCGGGGTTATAGCGCACGAGCACTTTCGCAAAAGTGGGATGGAACTCCTCGATGTGCGCGGCAAAGTCGTCGCCGTATTCGAAGTCGAACTCCTCTTGTCCGCTTTTTTCCGCCGGGCAGGCGATATGGTAGCCGCGCTCGGCTGCGTCGCGCAGGATGGCCGCGCCGAACTGCTCGTCGACCAGCAGGCCTGCTTTTTCAACGGGCACACCCGCGGCGATGGCGGTCTGAAAGCCGTCGTAGATGACCAGCTTGGCCGCGGCGATCTGCGCGGTCTGCTCCGGTGTGAGCGCGCCATGCCAGCCGAACATGCCCGTCTCAAACGAGCCACGATGGTCAAAGGGCAGGATGTAGAGAGGGTGATTGAATCCGCGCGGCGCCATCTTTATAACCCCTTTGCTTTGCGGTAGCGGCGAATCAGGTTGTTGGTGGAGCTGTCGTGTTGCAGGTTGGGCTCGTCCGCATTTTCAAGCTCGGGGATGATACGCTGCGCGAGCGCCTTACCCAGCTCTACGCCCCACTGATCGAACGAGTTCACCTGCCAGATGGTGCCCTGGGTGAAGACGTTGTGTTCGTAGAGCGCGACCAACCTGCCGAGCGCTTTGGGCGTGAGCTCGTCTGCGAGGATGGTGTTCGAGGGCCGGTTGCCCTCAAAGACACGATGCGGCACCAGCCAGTCGGGCGTGCCTTCGGCCTTTACCTGCTCGGCGGTTTTGCCAAAGGCCAGTGCCTCGGTCTGCGCGAAGACGTTGGCCAGCAGAATGTCGTGATGGCGACCAAGGTTGTTAGGCGTGCGGTTGAAGGCGATGAAGTCGGCTGGAATGAGCCGCGTGCCCTGGTGGATCAACTGGTAGAACGAGTGCTGGCCATTAGTGCCGGGCTCGCCCCAGTAGATGGGGCAGGTGGCGTAGTTGACGCGCTCGCCGGCGAGCGTGACGTGCTTGCCGTTGCTCTCCATGGTGAGCTGCTGCAGATAGGCCGGGAAGCGTTTGAGGTACTGTTCGTAGGGCAGGATGGCGATGGTGGCCACGTCGAAGAAGTTGACGTACCAGACGGTGAGCAGGGCCAGGAGCACAGGCAGGTTCTTTTCAAAGGGCACGGTGCGAAAGTGCTCGTCCATCTCGTGGAAGCCATCGAGCATGGCCTGGAAGTTCTCCGGGCCGATGGCCAGCATGGTGGAAAGGCCGATGGCCGAGTCCATGGAGTAGCGCCCGCCGACCCAATCCCAGAAGCCGAACATGTTGGCAGTGTCGATGCCGAACTTGGAGACCTCCGCCGCGTTGGTGGAGACGGCGACAAAGTGCTTGGCGATGGACGACTGATGGCCGCCGATGCCTTCGAGAAGCCAGGTGCGCGCGGTGTGCGCATTAGTCATGGTCTCAAGCGTGGTGAAGGTCTTGGACGAGACAATGAAGAGGGTTTCCTCGGGATCGAGATCGTGCACGGCCTCGGCGAAGTCGGTGCCGTCCACGTTCGAGACGAAGCGGAAGTTGAGATCGCGGTTGCTGAAGTGGCGCAATGCTTCGTAGGCCATCACCGGGCCGAGGTCCGAGCCGCCGATGCCAATATTGACGATGTTTTTAATCGGCTTGCCGGAGTGGCCGGTCCACTGGCCGCTGCGGATGCGATTCGTGAATGCCGCCATGCGGTCCAGCACCTCGTGCACATGCGGCACGACATTTTCGCCGTCGACGAGGATGGATGCACCTTTGGGCGCGCGCAGCGCAACGTGAAGCACGGCGCGCTTCTCGGTGACGTTGATCTTTTCGCCGCTGAACATGGCGTTGATGCGCTGGCGCAGGCCGGACTCCTCAGCCAGGTCGAGCAGCAGGCGGATGGTCTGGCCGGTGACGCGGTTCTTGGAGTAGTCGAGGAACAATCCAGCAGCCTCAACGGTGAGGCGTTCACCGCGCCTGGGATCGTCGGCGAAGAGGTCCCGCAGGTGCGACTCGCGGATGGTCTGAGAATGGGCTTCGAGCGCCTTCCACGCTTTGCGCTCGGTGAGCGGCTTGATCTCCTCAGCGACTGACGTTGCCATACAAATATCCCCCCTTCGCGAATTGGCGGGAGCGCGCGGCGCTCCCTGTTTTGCCATGTTAGTCCATTCTGGCTGTATGCGGATGAAAGCCGGTTGATGGGTGCAGTTTTAGCCGGTTTAGACACGACTCGTACACAAGCTTAGAATCGCAGACGAGGGATGAGGTTGCGCTCAAAAGATGTGCAGGTTCCGCATGGCGAGGTTAGCCGGCGGGCGCCGCGCCTTCACCGAGTTTTTCAAGCAGCCGGTCGAGAAACTCCTGCTGGCTCTCGAAGATGCGGATGCGGGCCTCGGCTATGGCGAACCATGCGCCGCGGTCAACCTCAGGAATGCGGATGCGCCGGCCGGAGCGCGGTGGCCATTCGATCTGGCACTCGTTGCTGACGAGGCGTGCCGGATCGAAGTCGCCGGCGCAGGCCCAGGCGGTGACGAGCTTGCCGCCGGCCTGGCGGAGGGCGCCGAGTTCGAGGAAATCTCCGCTTACCGAAAAGCCAGTCTCTTCGCCAAACTCGCGGATGGCGGCCTCGAGCGGCGGCTCGCTCTCGTCGTACTCACCTTTGGGGATGGACCATGCACCCTGGTCCTTCTTTGCCCAGATTGGGCCGCCGGGATGAACGAGAAAGACTTCGAGGCCGCGATCACAACCGCGGTGATGGCGGCGATAGACGAGCAATCCTGCGCTGCGTTTGGGCATGAGCGGCCTTGAGATTCATGGTAGCGCGATCCTGGCAAGCGGCATTTGCGGCGCCGGCGAAAGCGGCTTGCAGGCGTGAATGGGGGGACCGGTCAATCATGCCAACAGGCTGCCAGATGCAGGGCAGATTGCACATTGCATCAAGAAGGCCAATTGCTGTATCACCTTCATGATGGATTCGCGAGATATTTTTATTGCGTTTGTCAAGAAAACCTTTTGGTGTGTGATTGCGCTGGTGGTCTGTGTGTGGTTTGCAGCCACGCTGCGTGCAGAACGCACTCCGCTTGCGAGCGCATCGCATCTGTTGCGTCCTGCGGCGCTGCGCTGCGATGGCAAGAGTGAGCTGCTGGCGGTGGACGATGCGCATCCGCGGTTCTCATGGCAATTGAGCACTGCGTCTCCGTCGCTGCACGGCGTGAGCCAGTCGGCCTACCGCGTTCAGGTGGCAGCGGGCGATGGAGACTTCGACGCGCCGGAGAAGGTTCTCTGGGACACGGGCGTGGTTGCAAGCAGTGCAGCTTCCGGAATCGCCTATGCAGGCCCATCGCTCGACGCGCAGCATGCATACGCGTGGCGCGTGCAGGTGTGGGATGAACACAACCACGCGAGCGGATGGAGCGCGGCGGCACACTGGAGGCAAGCGCCGGTGTGGCGTGCGGCGTGGATTGCAGCCCATGCGGACGGCGTCAGCGATGCAAGCCAGCCGCTGCCGCTGTTTCGCAAGGCGTTCATGCTCGACCATCCGGTTGCGCGCGCGGTGCTTTACGCCTCGGGGCTCGGGCAGGATGAGCTGCGCATCAACGGCCACAAGGTGGGCGACGATGTGCTCACGCCGGGCTGGAACGACTATCACAAGACCATCGACTATGACGCGTACGATGTGACCACGATGCTGCGCCGCGGGCCGAACGCGATTGGCGTGATGCTTGGCAACGGGATGTATCGAGTCTTGCGCACCCAGGGACGCTATACGAAGTTCGTCGGCAGCTATGGGCAGCTCAAACTTACAGCGCAGCTTGAGATCGATTTTGCCGATGGCGGATCGGTGGAGATTCTGAGCGATGGCACGTGGAAGACTGCTCCGGGACCGATCACATTTTCGTCAACGTATGGCGGCGAAGATTACGATGCGCGGCTTGTGCAGCAGGGATGGGATGCACCCGGCTTCAACGATGCATCGTGGCGCGCGGCGGCTGTCGTCGATGGGCCGGGTGGCGTGTTGCAGCCGGAGATTGCTCCGCCGATTCGCGTGATGCATGTGTACGCGCCGGTGAAGGTGACGCATCTGAAGGGCGGAGTAACGGTCTACGACCTCGGGCAGAACTTTGCGGGATGGCCGGCGATTACAGCCATGGGACCGGCGGGCGCAACGATCAAGCTGATTGGTGGAGAGCTGCTCGATGCAAACGGCCTTGCGTCGCAGCGCAGCTCGAAGGGGCCGCAGTGGTACACGTACACGCTGCGCGGCAAGGGCGTGGAGAGCTGGCATCCGCGATTCAGCTACTGGGGGTTCCGCTACGTGCAGGTGGAGACGACAAACGGCGCGCGCGTGCTGAGCCTGCGCGGCGAGGCTACGCATACATCGTCTGAGCGGGTGGGCAGGTTTGAATCGTCCGATGAACGGCTCAATCGCATCCACATGCTGATTCTGCACGCGATCGAGAACAATGCCGTGAGCCTGTTTACGGATTGTCCGCATCGCGAAAAGCTGGGCTGGCTTGAAGAGACGCATCTGCTGGCGCCGTCGATGCTCTACGACTTCAACTTTGCGGGACTCTATGCCGCCACCGCACGCAACATTGCCGACGAGCAGCGCAAAGAGGGTCCGCAGGCGGGCATGGTTGCCGAGATTGCGCCGCAATACGTGGTCTTCGATCCGGCGACGAATGCGGTGTTCAACGATTCACCGGAGTGGGGTAGCGCAGCGGTGCTGGCGCCGTGGTATGTCTATGAGCGGACGGGCGACCAGCAGTTTCTTGCGGCGCAGTATCCGGTGATGCGCACGTATACGGCGTATCTGACCACGCGCGCGCACGGCGGGATGATCGATTACGGCCTGGGTGACTGGTTCGATATTGGTCCCGGCGAGCCGGGTTTCTCAAAGCTGACGAGTCCGGGTGTGACAGCGACGGCGATCTACTACCAGGACCTGAAAGTGCTGGAGAAGACGGCAGCGTTGCTGGGCAACAAGGACGAGAGCGATGCTTTTGCCCGGCAGGCCGAGGTGGTGCGTGCTGCGTTCAATACGCGATTCTTCGATGCGTCACGGCATATCTACGACAAAGGCAGCCAGACGGCGCAGGCGATGCCGCTGGTGCTGGGCATGGTGCCGGAGGGCGAGCGCGCCGCAGTGCTGGATGCGCTGGTGGCTGACATTCGCGCACATCAGGATCACGTGACAGCAGGCGATGTGGGTTATCACTATGTTGTCGATGCGCTGCTCGACGGAGGGCGGTCGGATGTGCTGCTCGATATGCTGGAGCGCACCGATGCGCCGAGTTATGGCTACCAGCTTGCGCAGGGAGCCACGTCGCTGACCGAGGCATGGGATGCGAATCGGGACAGCTCGCAGGATCACTTTATGCTGGGCGATGCGGAGGAGTGGTTCTATCGCGGGCTTGGGGGCATCGATGTTGACCTGTCGCGCGAGGGCACAAGGCGATTGATTCTGCGGCCCGCGGTTGTAGGCAAGGTTACATGGGTGCACGCGCGTTACGACGATTCCGCACTGGGCGCGATCGAGAGCGGCTGGCGGCGCGAAGACGCTGCAACGGATTACAGCTTCATGGTTCCTGTGAACACGACGGCGACGATTGAGATCGATTCCGCTTTGCCAGGCGCGGCGACAGTGAATGGGGTCGCGGTTGCGAAGGCCGCAGGGGTAATTTCGGAACATGCAGGCGACAAGCGCATCGCGATCGTGGTGGGTTCGGGCGAGTACCGGATTCGCGCGGCGAATCCCGCGCAGTGAGCGTACAGAGCTCGTTCACCACGGCTTCGAACGCGCAACGATGCGCTCACGCAGATGCAGGCCGACATTCTAGCCAAAGAACTACGGCGTAAACGTATGCACGATCATGTCGATGATGAGCGAGCAGATGCTGCCTTCAGCCTGCGAGGTAGATATCGCCGGCGTGGTGGGCATGTATACGCTGCAGCTTGCCAGCGGCACGCCCAGCGCGCTGGTGGACTGGAACAGCAACTACGGCGGCGATCCGGAGAAATGCGTCTTCTTTCACTGCGGCAACTGGGCCAGGGATTTCCTGCTGGACATTCGTATTGCCACCGCGCCGATTTTGGGCACTACGCTTGGTGAAGAGAATGCATTTGGCGCGCTTGAAGGCCGCACGCTTGCCGGGCCGGTGACGTTCGGGCGCGTGAGCATGGATGACTTGAGTGGAACGATCACCGCGTATGTTGGCGAGGGTGAATTCACGAGCAATCCGCTTGAAACGTTTGGCACGCGTGCGGTGGTAAAGGTGCGTGGATTGTCTGCGTTGATGCACGTGATCTGCCAGAACGGCTTTGAGCATCACGCGGCCATGACCCGCGGCCACGCGGCTGCAGCCGTGGCGGAGGCGCTGAGCCGGCATGGAGCGGTGGGCGATATCTGCTTTCGCTATTACGATGCAGAGGGAGCGCCGATCAAGTCGCAGCTGATGCAGCGCGTGATTGGCATCGAGCCCGCGTTGTTGCACAAGATTCCGCACGTGGTGGGCGTGGCCGGTGGACGGCGCAAGGTGCGCGCCATTCTGGCCGCGCTGCGCGGGCGCTGGATCAACGTGCTCATCACCGACCATCGCACGGCGTCGAGCCTGCTGGACGGAAAGGGATAAAACGGGCGCGCACCTGGCAGGCATATTTTTAGCGTGCGTTTTTGTAGATCATCTCCAACAGCTCGTCGTACATCGCTTCTCTGTCTTCATCCGAGCCGGTGCGAATGGCGTGACTGGCGCAGTGCGCAAGATGATTGCGCATGAGCGCGCGGGCCACGGAGCGCAGGGCCTCCTGCGCGGAAGAGACCTGCATCAGGATGTCGGCGCAGTAGCGGTCTTCTTCCACCATGCGCTGGATGCCGCGAATCTGACCCTCGATGCGGCCGAGACGGCGCAGGTTGGAGGCTTTGATCCCGGGATCGACGCCAATCGCCTTGCGGCCCGCCACCGGAACCTCGCATCCGCAAAAGGCTTCACTCTTTTTTGTCGCCATAGGACTCCTCAGGCAAGCTTCAATCGGCTCAAACGCAAGCTGTTGGTGACTACACTGAACGAGCTGAACGCCATGGCCGCGCTGGCCAGCACGGGGCTGAGCAGCAATCCACAGACGGGGTAGAGGATACCCGCGGCGATGGGGATGCCGATGATGTTGTAGGCAAACGCCCAGAAGAGATTCTGGCGCATGACACGCATGGTGCCGCGCGAGAGCGCGATAGCGGCGGCCACGCCGGTCAGGTCGCTGCGCATGAGCGTCACGTCGCCAGCTTCCATGGCGATGTCAGCGCCTGTAGCCATGGTGATGCCAACGTCGGCTTGTGCAAGGGCGGGAGCGTCGTTCACGCCGTCGCCTACCATGGCCACCACGCGATGATCGGATTGCAGGCGGCGAATGGCGTCGACCTTGCCCTGCGGAAGAACGCCGGCAATAATATCGTCCACGCCGACCTCGCGTGCAATGGCACGTGCGGTATGTTCATTGTCGCCGGTGAGCATGATGACGCGAAGGTTCTCGCGATGAAGCTGGCGGGTGGCTTCGCGCGAGGTCGGCTTCACGGTGTCGGCAACGGCGATGATTCCCGCCAATGCGCCGTCGATGGCGATCCAGAGCGACGTGCAGCCCTCTTGTGCAAGTCGCTCGGCATCCTGGGCAAGTGGATCGATAGAGACGGCGTAGTCGCGCAGCAGCGCAGGATTGCCCACGAGCACCGCGCGGCCCTCGGCCGTTCCGGCGATGCCGCGACCGGGGAGGGATTCGAAGGACTCGGCCTGGGGCAGCGCCGCGCCGCTCTGGCTGGCGCGGCGAACGACAGCTTCGCCCAGCGGATGTTCGCTGGAGCGCTCGAGCGCGGCGGCGATGCGCAGAAGATTGTCCGGCGTGAAGCCGGCGGCCGGCGCGGGCACAATCTCTACGACGCCCGGCCGTCCCGCGGTGATGGTGCCTGTCTTGTCGAGCACGACGGTGTCGATTTTTTCGAGGCGCTCGAGCGCTTCGCCGCCTTTGATCAGCAGGCCAAAGGCCGCGCCGCGGCCGGTGGCCACCATGACTGCAGTAGGAACGGCGAGTCCCATGGCGCAGGGACAGGCAATCACCAGCACGGTGACCGCGGCGGCGAAGGCCTGCATGATACCAGCGGCGGGCGCGACCAGTCGCCATGCGGCGAAGGTGGCAATGGCGATGACCAGGACCGAGGGTACAAAGATGGCGCTGATGCGGTCGGCGAGCCGCTGCACGGGCGCGCGCGAGGCCTGCGAGTCACGCAGCAGGCGCACGATCTGCGCGAGCATGCTTTCTGCGCCGAGCGCGGTGGCGCGATACGCAAGCGATCCGCGTTGGTTGAGCGTGCCGCCGATCACGCGATCCTGCGTGGATTTTTCCACCGGCATCGATTCGCCGGTGAGCATCGATTCGTCCACGCTGCTTTTGCCGGAGAGGACAACGCCGTCTGTCGGGATGCGCTCGCCGGGGCGGACGAGGATGATGTCGCCATGCTGAATCGCGTCGAGCGGGAGATCGATTTCGATGCTGTCACGCTTGACACGCGCCGTCTTTGGCTGCAACTGCACCAGCCTGCGAAGAGCCTGTGCAGTGCGGCCCTTGGCGCGGCTTTCAAGGGCGTTGCCGGTAAGAACAAGAGCGATGATGAGCAAGGCGGCATCGTAGTAGACATCGGGCGCGATGCCGTGGACGAGAAAGAAGCCAGGCACGACGGTGGTGGCTGCGGAGTAGAGAAGCGCAGCGCCTGTGCCGAGGGCGATAAGCGTGTTCATATCGGCTGTTTTGTGCAGCAGCGCGGACCAGGCCTTGACATAAAAGCGGCGGCCGGCCCACGCAGCGACGAATGCGGAAAGCACAAAGAGGAACCAGCGGATGGTGTTCGCGCCGAGCTGGTAGACCCACGGGAACACAGCATGCATGACCGGATCGAGCAGGCGCGCGGACCAGTTCATGAACGGGTCGCGCATGCGCTCAAGGCCGCGCGCGCCAGGCATGCTCATCAGCGGCATGGAGAGAACCATGGCGACGACGCCGGCAATGCCGCTGATCCATGCCTTGCGGCGCAGATCGCGATACTCGCGCTGCTGTTCTGCATCGCTGCGCTCCTGTGCTGCAAGAGCTGAATCGACGGGCGCAGGCATCTCCGCGCCGTAGCCAGTGCTGCGGATCGATTCAACCAGCGCGGCGATGGAGGTGGCGCGCGGATCGAATGTAACGGTTGCATTGTGCAGCATGAGGCTGACGGTCGCGTCCTGCACGCCCGCCTGCTGTGCGAGCGTGCGCTGCACAAACACCTGGCAGGCCGCGCAGGTCATGCCGGTGACCGGGATGTTGACGCGCTCCAGCGCCACGGCTGTGGCGGCATTGCTTTCGGCTGAACCGGTCGCAGAAGGATTCGACATTGTGAGCCTCCCTCGGGTCAGCGCTCAACGTGAGCAGTGAAGCCGATGCGATTGATTGCGTTCGCAACCTGCTCAGCAGATGCATGCGTGGGATCGATGACTACGGTGGCCGAGCCTACCTGGACGGACGCGGGGCGCGCTCCCTCAATGGCGGTGATTGCGTTGGTTACGCGGCGGACGCAGCCGTCGCAATGCATTCCTTCGATGGACAGTAGGACAATGTTTTCCATAAGGGCACTACTCCTGCTTGTTATTATATACCTATACCCCCTATTCCTATTCAGAAAATACAAACCTGGCCCGAGGCGCGGCAGGTCCAGGTGCAAACGATTAAGCAAAGGGAAGTTACTGGCGTTGCCAGGTTACTCCGTCGGTGCTGGTCCAGCGCTCGCCGGTGTCAGTAGTGATGGCGAAGGCAGGTTGTAGAGGAGCGTAGGCCGGGATCTTGAGCGCCTTGCTCACCACGGCAGAGTTTATGGGCACTGCCTCTGCTCCGCCCGTCACTTCGATGGACTGGCCTACGGCGCCCACTTGCAGTGTAAGATTTTGCACACTCTGCGTGGTGGGTGCAACCACGATGCCGGTAATGTGTTGCTCCTGGAAGCCGGCGGCTCGTGCATCGATGGTGTAGCTGCCGGGGGCTAGATTGCCGGCGAGATAGCGGCCGTTGGCATCGGTGATCAGTGTGCGCTCGGTATTGGATGCTGTGTTGCGCAGGATGACAGTTGCATTGGGAATCGCTGCACCGGTCGCATCCGTCACTGCTCCGGTGAGGCTGGCGGTGTTCACCGGCAGAGTGGGCGCAGCAGCAGCGGCGAAGGCTGCCATCCTGCCGTTTTGCAATGCTCCTGCTGCGGGCGCGAGAACAGCGTTGCGCGACACGAGCTCGGCCCGGATGGCGCGGCCCCGCCATGGCGTGGAGACAAGAGTCCAGTGCCTGCCGGAGTCACGGCTGAGATAGACGGCGTTGCGTGCGTCGATGGCGAGGATCAGGCGGCCGTTGACCGCGACGGAGAGCGGCGCCTGGCCGCTGGGCAAGGGATGCTTGAAGACGATTGCCTGCGCGGGCGGAGTGATGCTGAGGTCGAGCGAGGCGGATGCTGTGTTCAGTATCGGCGCTTGATGGGTGACGGCAACGGTTTGAGTTGCGGAGCCGGGCGGTGCATTGGTGGCCGACGGCGAAGGCGTAGCAGCCAGCGGCATAGCGGGGCTTTGGATTGAAGTGGCCACTCCGCTTCCCGATGTAGATGCGGCTGGCTTTGCGTTGTTGCTGGCGATCGCCACGACCGGCGCAGGCGGCATGGCCTGTGGAGCTGCGGCGAGCATGTCCACGCGCTGGCGTTCAAGGGGGGGTGCAGCAGGCGCAAGCACGCGGCGATCTTCCGGACGGGATTGCTTTGCGACTGGCACGGCTGTGCGCGGTGCGGGCGCTTCTGTGGGCGGCGGAACAGGCGCAGGCCGCTGCGACGTGGCGATCTGTGCAGGCTGTACGGCAATTCCGCGGCCAATCCTTGCGCGATGAATGGAGACGGCGAAGAAGATGGACGCGGCCAGTGCAGCGGCTGCTGGCACAAAGACAGTCCAGCCGCGGAACCACGGCCTGCGCGTGGGCTCCTGTATCTGCGGTGCTTCAAGGTACGGTAGCGAGAGCGCAACGGTTTCGCGGCAATCGGCGCAGACAGCCAGATGCGCCAGCACCTGTTCACGCTCGTGCGCAGGCAGTGCCTGCTCGACGAACGCACTGAGCTGGTCAGCGTCAGGATGAGAATGTTGCCCGGATTGGAGCAGCTCGCTCATAGTCGGTCCGATGCGGCCCTCTGTGATTGGAACGCGGAAACCTGCGAAGTTTGCAGCAGGGCGCGGAGATTTATTTCGATGTCGCGCGGGTCCGCGTCCAACGCCTCTTCCGCGGCGGCGCGGCTGAGCCCGCTTGCGCACAGATTCCCAAGCAGTTGCTTGCGCAGGCCGGCGACGAGACGCTTGAGCCGCCGGCTGATGGTGGCCTCATGAACATGCAGTGTGCGGGAGATCTGGAGCAGCGTCTGGCGATCGAGATAATAGGCCACCAGGAGAAAGCGGTCTTCGGGGCCGAGCTCCTGAAGCGTACGGGCGATGGCTGCGGTGAGCGCGGTTGTTTCGGCCGGCGGTCGCCGCGGCGACGCGGCCGGTGCAGCAGTGCTGTCTATGCCGTCGAGCGGCACTTCACGACGCGTGCGGCGATGATGATCGCGAAAGCGCTGGACGAGCGTAGTACGCAGCCATCCGGCGAGTGAGCCGCGGCCGGTGTAACTCGAAAGCGGAGACCGGCGCAGGCCGTCAAGCTCGCGCAGGCCGTACAGCTCGGCGTAGAGGGAGTCGGCTAGCTCTTCACCCAGTGAGGCAGAGCCGGTGATGGCAATGGCAGCCTGAGTGAGCGAGGCGCGATGAAGGCCCAGGAAACGCTCCCATGCGGCTTCACGGCCGAGTGCGCAGGCCTGCGCGAGCGCGAGCTCGGCGAGATGGAGGCCGCGGTAGAAAGCGGCTTTTTGCGCGGCGTCGGCAAGGATGCCGGGCGGCTGATTGTAGTTCAGCTTCGCGCTGACGGCGCTGAGTGCTTCGGCAAACTCGGCGCGGGCAAGGCCGAGCGGCTCGGCTTCGGCGCGGCTCCAGAGCTCGTCGAGCAGCGAAGGCGGAATGGTTTGTGGAAGGGTGGGCGTGGGCTCTGGCCCGACAGACGGCTGGCCCGCTTCGACCGGCAGGACAAGATCGCCGACAAGATCGCCCGGCTTGGATGAGGCCGTGTCCACGCTCCTGAGGATACTGCATGGAGAGCGAAGCCAGAGTTTGCGTGTCAGTTTGTGTGTTTTGGACGAGGTCCAGATTCTTCCGGCACAACGGGCAGGCTGATGAAACTGGCGTCGTCGGGCGCATGCCAGATGCGCTGCGTGGCTTTCTGGTAGTCAGAGGGTTTGGCATGGAAGATGTTGGGCACGTAGGTCTGCGGGTTGCGGTCGTAGAGCGGGAACAGCGTGGACTGCACCTGGACCATGATGCGATGGCCGGGCTCGAAGACGTGGTTCACCATGGGCAGACCGAAGTTATAGAGCAATGGCTGGCCGGGCGTGATGGGCTCGGGATGCTCGAAGCTGGTGCGGTAGCGGCCGCGGAAGATGTCGGTGGCGATGGGTAGCTCGTAGCCGCCCATGGGCGCGTTGTAAGGATACGTGCCGGGGTAGACGTCGATGAGCTTGACCACCCAGTCGCTGTCTGTGCCGCTGGTGGAGGCGTAGAGGTTCACGATGGGCCGGCCGGCCAGGCGCAGCGGCTCGGTGAGCGGATCGGTTTCAAAGGTGAGCACGTCAGGGCGGCCATCGACGAAGCGCTGATCGCGCACCAGCCAGATGCGCCAGTTGTCCTCGTCGCCGGCGACGAAGGGACGCGGCGAGAAGGGCACGGGCTTGGCGGGATCGGAGACGTACTCGGTGTAGCGGGCCTCGCCGGCGGTGGGCGGATCAAAAGAGAGCATGCCGTCTGCCTGGAGATAGATGGGTCTGGACTTGTCGGGGCAGCCGGCGTCGCAGCTCAGCGGCCAGCTCTTGAAGCGGTCCCAGTGGTTTTCGCCGGTATTATAGACGAGCACGGGAGGAGTGTCGGCCTTGGGCGCGCCTTCCACTAGATATTGCCTGAAAAACGGCAGCAGAACGTCGCGCCGGTACTGCTCCGCGGTGTCGCCCTTCCACTGCAGCGGGCCCAAGTTCCATCCCTTGCGGTTGATCTGGCTGTGGAACCACGGTCCCATCACCAGGAAGTTCTTGTCGTTGTTCGTATCTTTGGGCTCCACGGCGGCCCAGGAGTGGTTGGCGCCCCACATGTCTTCCTGGTCCCAGAGGCCCTGCTCCCATAGGACGGGCACCTTGAGCGGGACCTTGGCGATGAGCTTATCGAGCGCCTGGTCCTGCCAGAACTCGTCGTAGGCCGGATGCTCTTCAATCTTGCGCCAGAAGGGAAGCTGCTCAAGGCCGCCGTAGCGAGCAAAGTCGCCGGCCGAGCCCTGCTCGAGGAAGTTGGTGTAGTCGTCGTAGTTGAGGCGCGGGATAGCTTCGCCTGCGCCGCGTGCGGTGGTCTGCTCCGTGAAGTAGTCGAGGTTGATCTGGCGGAATGCGCCGTAGTGGAACCAGTCGTCGCCCATCCAGCCGTCGATCATGGGGCTCTCCGGCGCGGCTACCTTGAGCGCGGGGTGCGGATCGAGAAGCGCCATCACGACTGTAAAGCCCTCATACGACGAGCCGATCATGCCCACGCGGCCGTTGCACTCGGGCACGTTTTTCACCAGCCAGTCGATGGTGTCCCAGGCGTCGGTGGTGTCGTTGGGTCCGTGGGGATTGAGCGGGCCGGTAGGCGGAGGAGTCATGACGTAGTCGCCCTCGGAGCCGTACTTGCCGCGCACGTCCTGAAAGACGCGGATAAAGCCGGCATCGATCCAGACGTCGTCGCCCACCATCATCTGGCCGGCCAGGTAAGGCGTGACCTCGACGTGGAGACGCGAGGCGGCGTTGTAAGGCGTGCGGGTGAGAATGATCGGCGCGTGGGTGACGCCCTTGGGGATGGCGATGACCGTGTAGAGCTTCACGCCATCGCGCATGGGGATCATGACCACGCGCCTAGTGAAGTTATAGCCGATGTGCGGCGGCATGAAAGAGGGCGGGATATCCGGCATCATGGGTGGGGTTTGCGCCTGCGCCTGGGCGAAGAGAACGGATGCGGCGAAGAACAAAACGGCACGAACGGCGAAGCGGCAGAGGATGCTCATCTCAAATTGTCCTTGGTAGAGATCTACGTGCGGCGTGCCGGGCGGCTTGCGGAAAGAAAGCCTGCACAGGAAACTGCGATTGCCCGGCAGTATATCAAGTTCCGGGCTGGGAATCGCTTGCAAGTCCGCTTTGCGAACTGGTGGCAGCATACGGCAAAGTACGCGCCGACAGGCGCTCACGGTTGCAAATACCCCGGCGGCGGTATTGTGCGGGTGAGTTCGTTTCTCGATTGCAAGCGTGACCGGGACGGGACTCGCCGGCGCAGCAAAGATCGATCCGGACAAGCTGCCTAAGCCGCCGGATCCGATTCCTGCTCCGGCCACGCCGTATCGACTTCATTGATCGTGCAGCGCCCGGCGCGGCAGCTCCTGCCTGGCCGTGGTTGTGTCGCAGGGCCGTCCGCCGCAGAGCGCGCCGGTAATGCCCTTGCCCTCGGTAATCGTGTAGATGCGGTCAACGGCGGGCAGCTTGATGGTTTCCTTCGCGCCGGAGGGCCAGTGAATCTCTGCCGCGCCGGCGCTGGCGGCGTCGCCCAGGCCGAAGTGCAGGCGGCGATCGTTGGCGGAGATGTAGCTTTCGCTTGAGAGCACGTCCCGGCGCTGGCGCATGCCGTTGGCGGTGAGATAGACGGTAGCGCAGGTGGCGTCGCGCGGGCTTTTGGGACCGCCCACCAGTTTGAGCTCGACCCAGTGGTGATGATCGGGGTTCACGTTGCGCAGCAGCACCGGCGGGCCGTCGATAGGGCTGATGACCACGTCGATCTTGCCGTCGTTGAACAGGTCGCCGAAGGCCGCGCCGCGCGCCGGGATCAGGTCGGCAAGGCCAGTGCCTTTGACCGGTGGAATGTACTCGAACTTGCGCCCCTTCCCGCTGCTGTCGGGCACGTTGCGAAAGAGCAGCGGGCGTTCTGCAAAGGTAGTGCCCCAGTCGTGCTGGTCCACCTGCGGATAGACGTGGCCGTTGACCATGAATAGGTCGAGCCAGCCGTCGTTGTCGTAGTCGATGAAGCCGTCGCCCCAGCCGACGAATGGAATCGTCGTCTGCGCCACGCCGGCTTTGTAGCTCACGTCGGTAAAGCTGGCGTCACCATCGTTGTGGAAGAGCACCTTGTAGTCGTCGCCAAAGTCAGTGACGAAGAAATCGACGAGGCCGTTGTTCTCGTAGTCGCCGGCGGTGATGCCCATGGAGGCGATCTCACGGCCGTCGCTGTTGAGCGCGAAGCCGGAGATGTAGCTCTGGTCGTCGAAGGTGCCGTCGCCTTTGTTGATGTAGAGGTAGTTGGGAACCGAGTCGTTGCCCACCACAAGGTCGGGTTTGCCGTCGCCGTTGATGTCGATGAAGATGGGCGTAAAGCCGTAATAGCGTTCCTTATCTTCGACACCGGCCTTCACGGTCACGTCAGTGAATGTTCCGTCGCCGTTGTTGTGAAAAAGGTGGTCGGGCTCGCCGACGAGGCCGCGCGGGCCGCAGTTCACGGCCGCGCCGCGATACTGGCAGTACGAGTAGCCCATGGCCTTGCTGCCGCCAATGGGCAGGTTGTTGCGGTCGAAGTGCACGTAGCCGGCCACGTAGAGATCGAGCTTACCATCGCCGTCGTAGTCGCCCCAGGCCGAGCCCGTGGACCAGTTGCCCAGCGTGACGCCGGCCTTGGGAGCAACGTCGGTAAACGTGCCGTCGTGGTTGTTGTGATAAAGCCGGTTCTCGCCGTAGTTGCCCACAAAGAGATCGGGCCAGCCGTCGTTGTCATAGTCGGCGACGGAGCAGCCGTAGCCCCAGCGGTCGTTGGTCACGCCGGCCTTGGCGCTCACGTCGGTGAATGTGCCGTCGTGATTGTTGTGGAAGAGTGCGGCGTGCGGCGGCTCTTCCTTGCCGTCGAGCGCGTCGAAGGTCGAGCCGTTGACCAGGTAGATATCGAGCCAGCCGTCGTTGTCGTAGTCGATGAGGCAGACGCCGGAGCCGTTGGTCTCAACGATGAAGTTCTTTTCCGGCACGCCCATCTTGTGGCGCCAGCCTGCGAGGCCGGCCTGCCGGGTGATGTCTTCAAAGATCACCGGGCCTTTATCCACGAATCCGCCGGCGGTGATGGGCCGCTTCTCTGCGTCGTAGACGGGAGCCGCAGAGACGCCCGAGGCAATGCCGCCCATGCCTCCCTGTTGCGGTTTGGGCGGTCCCTGCTGCGCGCGGGTAACAGTGGTGAAAGACAAGGCTACGTACACAGCGCAGGCAAGAAGACAGCAGTCGCGCAAAGAGAAAATCCTCCGCAGGCCAGTTTACAGCGAAACCAGAGTGGATGTATCTCGGAGCCCACTGCCCTGCAGTGGACGCGACCAGCAGGGAGCGGCAACCTGGCGCGTCTCCCCACGGGACACACTCCCTCCGCTTGCGCTCTAGTGTCCCGAGTCTAAAGTTCGTAACACAGATACTGCTGTCATCCTGAGCGGAGCAAGCCACGTTTTGTGCGGTTTGCGGAGTCGAAGGTCAAAGATCCGCCGTGGCGGACCGAAGATCAACCGTGGCGGAACTTGCGGTTGTTTTTCCGCGAATTTCAGATTCACCACACTGGCTCATTCACGCATAGCTTGTGACTCAGGTCTCTACATGCAGATAGAGCCGGTAAAGCTGCTCGTCGATTGCAGCGAAAGGCCGCAGCGCGAGCGTGCCGGTGGCGATCTTTGCCTGCCAGTCGGTTGAGCCGATGGAGATGGGCGCGGCGGTCAGAAGCTCTTTTCTATGGAATGTGGGCGGCATCTGATCCAGCGCGAAGAGCGCGATGGGGCCGTGCACCAGCGCCACCAGGTCAGGATGCTGGGGATCGACAGCCTGCAGCGTCAGCGGCATGTCGAACTCGATCTCGATGCGGTCGCCGCTGCTCCACGTGCGGTCGAGCCGCGCGAACTTGCCCGGCTCGGGGCTTGAGAGAATACGCTTGCCATTGACCGCGACGGCGGTTCCGGGGCCGGCCCACGCTGGAATGCGCAGGTAAACAGGGAACGTAGAGGGCGTGTCGACGGAGACTTCAATCTGCGACTCGGGGTGGTGCGGGTAGCCGGTTTTCTGCGTGAGCGTGATGCGCCCACCGCCGCGCGGCCAGGTGACGCGCGAGGGCACATAGAGATTCACATAGATGCCGTCGCGGTCGTGGAAGTAGGAGCTGATGCCGTAGTCGGCGGTGATCTGCGGGAAGGTTCCCGAGCAGCAGGGCCACTTGTCGCGGTGATAGCCCTTCTTCGCGAAGCGATTGTTGTAGTCGGAGTAGTAAAAACTGCTTCCGTCTTCGAGCAGTGGCCTGGCGCCCAGGATGGTGTTGTAGAGCACCTGCTCCATGCTGTCGCCGTAGCGGCTGTCGCCCGTCGCGCGCAACAGGTAACGCGTGATCTTGAAGTGACCATAAGCGCCGCAGGGCGTCTCGAAGCTGGCGTGGCTGCGCGTAAGGCTCTCGCCTATCTCGCCGCTGCCGGGCTTGCGGAAGGTTTCATCGGGACCCCAGCCGCCGCTGGCGAAGCTCTGCGTGGTGCGCACAAACTCAAAGCCGTTGCGCGCGGCGCGCAGGTGTTTTTCACTGCCCAGCACCAGGTAAGCCTGCATGGCGCTCGAGAGCGCGTTTACGTGGCTGTAGGCGTGCTCGCCGGGCAGCACGTTCTGGCCCTCGGCGAGCGGGCCAAAGTAGCGATCGTCTTCAAGAAAGCGCACGGCCAGATCGTGATAGCGGCTGCCCGCGCCGCGGCGCCAGGCGAGGAAAAAATTCTCGGGCAGCGTGTAGGTCTCATCCCAGCAATAGGCCTCGTCAGGATGCGGCTGCACGTACTGCTCGGCGCGCGACATGGCCTTGGGCGGCAGATGCGGCAACACCGCGTCCGTGGCGGCGTTGAGCACGTCAAGCGCGTTGGGATCACCGGCAAACGCATGCGCGTCGATCAGGCCGCAGTTGGTTTTGTCGAAGGTATAGGCGGGCAGGTGGTAGCCTTCGTAAAATTTCGGCGTGACGGTGGGTGCGAATGCGCTTACCAGCCGCTGCACCTTGGCCTGCGTAGGCTTGGAGCCGGTGACTGCGTAGGCGCGGGCGAGTGCGGAGAGATACTGGCCGAAGCTGTGGCCTGGAATAAAGCCGTGAAAGGTGCCATGCGGATCGAACTCAGAGGCGTTGTCGTACCATCCACCCATGTCGTTGCCCGGCGCAGGCTGGCCGGCGCGCTGGCGAAAGGGCTTGAGCAGCATATCTTCGTCGAGGGCGAGGAAGAACGCGTGGTTGGCGTCGAACTGCTGGCGCAACGGTCCTTCAAGCAGCTCCACGTCGCCGTAACCGAACTGTTCAAGCTGCGGAGTGATGGCCTGTGGGGTAGTGGCGGCTTCGCCGGCGGCCAGCGCCGGCGCGAGGTGTGGCTTTGCCAGAGAAGCGGCGGCCAGCGCCGCGCCGGCTTTCAGAAAGCTTCTGCGTGACGGAGTCATGGAAGTTTCACCCTCCTTGAACGAGCACCTGGATCTGGAGAACGCTGGCGCCGGGAGATTTGGAAGTGTAAGCAAACGTTTTCCGGCTCGCGCACCTATTCAACCACATGGCAACGGGTTCATCAACTTGCCTAGCACCAGTTGTGCGCAAATCACCGCTTTATCGGGTAATGCGGCCTGGCGCTGCGCGTTGATCGATGTGCGCTACAGGTGATTGATGAGCGAGGCGATGCACGCCGCGCCAAAGCCGTTGTCGATATTGACGACTGAGACGTTGGGCGTGCAGGTGTTCAACATGCCGAGCAGCGCCGCCACGCCGCCCAGCGATGCGCCGTAACCCACGCTGGTGGGCACGGCCAGTACCGGCGCGTTCACCAGTCCGCCGACCACGGTGGGCAGCGCGCCCTCCATGCCGGCGCAGACAATGAGCACGCGCGCGGCTTTGAGTATGTGCTGCTGCGCCAGCAGGCGATGGATGCCGGCCACGCCCACGTCGGCGACCAGCTCGACCGTATTGCCCATCAGCCGCGCGGTCACCGCGGCCTCTTCGGCGATGGGCAGATCGCTGGTGCCGGCGCAGACCACGCCGATGGTGCCTTTGCCCTGCGCCGTCTGCATCTGCGTGAGCGTGATGGCCCGCGCGGTGGCATGGAACACGGCGCGCGGCTCGGCCTCGCACACGGCGTCATAAACGGCGTGTGTGGCGCGCGTAGCCAGCACGTTGCCGCCTGCCTGCGCCATGTGCGCAAAGATCGTCGCCACCTGCTCCCTGGTTTTGCCTTCGGCAAAGATCACCTCGGGCATGCCGGTGCGCAGCGCGCGATGATGATCGAGCTTGGCGAAGCCCAGGTCTTCGAAAGGCAGGCGGCGCAGGCGTTCGAGCGCCTGCGCAACATCGGTGCGGCCCTCGCGCACGTCATGCAGGAGAGCCTCAATTGTAAGAGGGTCCATCAGGTGTTCTCCTTTGTCCAGCGCGCATAAGCCTGCATCGCGGCCTGCATCACGTCCTTGAGTGGAACCGCGCGCTCGACGGCCAGTTTGCGGCAGTCCTCGTACTCGGGCGACGCGTTGGCGGCTTTGCCCGAGGGCCAGCGCGCAATCTTCATGCGCACATCGCCCCACGGGGTGGTTACGGTCATCCATGCGCGCTCGAGCGCGAGCTTGTTTTCGATGCGCCAGCGCAAGCCGATGGTCGTGGTTTCGCGAAAGAGGATCTCGCGCAGCGCGGCCAGGCGCTCGGGGCTGGAGAGCACGGTCATCTGCACGCCGGTGCGACCCTTCTTCATCTGCACGGCGGCGCGATAAACATCCCATGCGCCGGCTTCGAGCAGCAGTTCGCTCACCCAGGCGAGCAGTTGCGGATTCGAGTCGTCGATAGTGGTTTCCATCACAACAATGGGCTCGGTTGCGTCATGCGTTCCCGCCAGTGCGGCTGAAGCATTGCTTTCTTCGCCGACCAGCAGGCGCAGCAGGTTGGGCTCGCCGGGTGTATCGCGGCTACCCGCGCCATAGCCGGAGGTCTGCACGCGCATGGCGGGCAGCGAAGCATATTCCACGTCGAGCATGCGCAGCAGAGCCGCGCCGGTGGGCGTCACGCGCTCCATGGGCGGGCCTGCCGAGTAGACAGGTGCGTCGCCGAGCAGCACGAGCGTGGCCGGCGCGGGGACGGGCAGCGTGCCGTGCTGGCACTTGACCGTACCGCTGCCTGCGTTGAGCGGTGAGGCGAGCCAGCGGCCGACGCCGAGCGCTTCGCATCCGGCCGCAGAGCACACGATATCGACGATGGTGTCAACCGCGCCCACTTCGTGGAAGTGGACCTTTTCAAGAGGGATGGAATGAATGGCGGCCTCGGCCTCGCCCAGAAGCTGAAAGGCGCGGCTGGCGCGGGCTTTTACAGAGTCAGGGAGATGCGCGGCGCGGATGATTGCGAGAATCGTCGAGAGCGAGCGGTGCGGCGCGTGGCTATGCTCGTCCGAATGGTGTTCGTGGTGGTGCTCATGAGGATGAGCCTCGTGCGCGTGGTCATGATGGAGATGCGCTTCCTGCCCATGATCGTGCGCGTGCTCGTGATCGTGCGTGCGCGCGTGGTGTTCGTCCTGCTCGGGAGTAATTACGTCAACCTTTGTCGCCGTGATTCCGCCGCGCGTGACTTTGCGCGATTCGAGACGCGCGCCCACATTGAGCGCGACGGTTGTCTCGGCCAGCATCGCAAAAGAGACGCCGGCATCGACCAGCGCGCCCAGCAGCATGTCGCCGCTGATGCCCGAGAAACACTCAAGGTAGCCGATACGCATTGCGTTGTGATTGTAAATTGCCGGGCAACGGGAAGGGAAAAGAAGCTATGCGCCGCGGCGCGCCAGGACTTCCACGGGCAGCACGGCATTCATGGAGCCGGAGCGGAAGCCGGTGGTATCGAGGGTGACGTACTGGAAGCCGGCCTGCTTGAGCGCGGCGGTGATGGCGTCCATCATCTCCAGGTTGAGCGCGCGGGGCAGCTCGCCGCGGGCAATCTCCACGCGGGCCAGCTCGCCGTGATGGCGCACGCGCAGCTCACGAAAGCCAAGCCGGCGCAGGCTCTCTTCGCCTTGCTCGATCTGTGCGAGCACTTCGCGGGTGACGGTGCGGCCATACTCCACGCGCGAAGACAGGCACGGCGCTGCGGGACGGTCCCACACTGGGTAGCCGGCGGCCTTGGCCAGCGCGCGCACGTCCAGCTTGGTCATGCCGGCGTCGGCCAGCGGCGCAAGCACGGCGTGCTGTTGCGCGGCGCGCTGGCCGGGGCGGAAGTCGCGGGTGTCGTCGGCGTTCATGCCGTAGGCGATGCGCTCGAAGCCGCGTTTGCGGCCGAGCGCTTCCATGGTCTGGAAGAGCTCGTCTTTGCAGTGGAAGCAGCGGTCGGCGTCGTTGCGCGCGTACTCGGGCCGGTCGAGCTCTTCGGTATTGACCACTTCAAGCGGCATGGCGAGCGAGTGCGCAAAGGCACGGGCCTGCTCCATGTCGCGGCGGGCCAGCGAGGGCGAGTCGGCCAGCACGGCCAGCATGCGCGCGCCCAGGACGCGATGCGCGGTGGCGGCCAGGAACGCCGAGTCCACGCCGCCGGAGTACGCCACCATCACGCTGCCCAGGGCTTCAAGGCGCGACTCAAGATCGCGCAGCTTCACCAGCGCATCCAGCGTGACCGGAGTTGTCTCAATCTGCGCCGCCATGGGAGCGATTATACGCCGCGGATGCTTCGGCTTCACTTCTGCGCGGCGCGCGGACCGGTTTTGGTGAGCGCAATCAGGCCGGCGTTGAAGACGGTAATTGCAGCCAGAACATAGAGCCCGGCGCTCGGCGAGTGAAACAGCTCGTCGGCCCACACCTTGAGATTGGGTGCGAGAAATCCGCCCAGGTTGCCGGTGCCGATGAGCGCGATGCCGCCGGCCTTGGCGCGGTCAGCCAGGTAGCCGGTGGGGAATGTCCAGAAAAGCGGCTGCACGGCCACGAATCCGGAGATGGCGATGGAAAGCGTGAGCAGCCCAGCACCGGGACCGGCGGTGGGAAAGGCAAAGCTGGCGCAGCCGGCGGCGAACAGCACCCACGCCGCCATGGCGCGGTGGTTGCGGTGGTAGTCGGCGCGTTTGGGCAGCCACCAGGTGGCGGCGAGTGCGCAGATCCACGGGATGGCCGACACCATGCCCACCTCAAAGCCCGCGGGCTTGTGTATGAGCGCGGAGATTTCGGCGGGCAGATAGAAGATGGCACCGTAGATGCTCATCTGGATCATGAAGTAGATGAGCACAAAGCGCAGCACGCGCGGATTGCGCAGCATGGGCAGCAGGTCCACAGGCCCCGTGGAGCGGCGCTCCTGCTCTTCGGCCGCAAGGGCTTCCATCAGGGCCTGTTTTTCGTCGGGCGGCAGCCAGTTGGCGTTGGCCGGCTTGTTGTCGAGAAAGTAGAAGGAGACCAGTCCCACTGCCGTGGCCATGAGGCCTTCGATCATGAACATCCATTGCCAGCCTTCGAGGCCGTTTTTCCGCTGGATCTCGAGCAGTAGGCCCGAAAGCGGACCGCCCAGAATGAGCGCGAGCGGCACGCCGAGATAAAAGAGGCCGACGATCTCGCCGCGGATGCGGTTGGGAAACCAGTAGGTGAGATAAAGAATGGTTCCGGGGAAGAAGCCGGCTTCTGTCACGCCCAGCACCAGGCGCAGAACATAGAACGAGGTGCTGCCGGTGACGAACATCGTGGCCATGGAAACCAGTCCCCAGGCGACCATGATGAACGAGAGCCAGCGCTTGGCTCCAACGCGGTGCAGGATGAGGTTGCTGGGGAATCCGCAGAGCGAGTAGCTGATGAAGAACAGCCCCGCGCCCAGCGCGTACGTGCTCTCTGAGATGCCCACCGAGGTTTGCAGCGCCTGCTTGGCAAAACCTACGTTGGCGCGGTCAAGGAACGAGACCACGTACATGAGCATGAGATAAGGCGTAAGCCGCCACAGCGCGCGCGAGACGGCGTGGTCCAGCGGGCCGCGCCGTGCGCCGGCGGATGCGGACGCAGCGGAAGCGACGCGGGTTGTGGAGCTCTCGCTCATGCGGCTTGGCGGATTACAATGTTGGCTGGCTGCCCTGGCGCGGCTTCCATTTGTAGGCGGCCACGGAGTTCTTCCAGAAGTATTTTTCGCGGGCGGCGGGGCTTTTGCGCGCCATGTAGCTGCGCACAATGGAGAAAGTCTGCGCGTAGCTGGCTACGTGGTCGCTGTTGGGCCAGTCACTGCCGAAGAGGATGTGGTCTTCGCCAAAGACGTCCCAGATAGCGTCCAGTGGCGCCTGGTAGAAGTGCGGATCGGTTTCGAGCTTGTCCGCCGCGGCGGACTTGCCGTGGACGATGACCGGGATCTCGGAGAGCTTGATGAAGACGCGCGGATTCTGCGCCAGCGTGCGCAGGTCGGCCCAGTAGGCATCGCGCGCGGCCGGTTCGGTGGGAATAGGCGCGTGCGGCAGGTGATCGACGACGATGCGCAGGTCGGGAACCCGTTCGCTGACCCGGCAAAGGGCGGCGATGAGCCGCGGATCGGGATTGGCGCTCTCAAGCACCAGCCCGGATGCGGCGAGATACTTCAGCCCATCCATGAAGCCGGGCTTGTCCATGTCGGCAAAGAGGTCGCGGTTCCAGATATTGCCGTAGCGGATGCCGAGAAAGAGCGGGTCCTGGTGCAGGCGGTCGAGATCGCTTTGAAAGTCGGGCGCGTCGGGCAAGAGATCGCCCACCATGCCGACGATGGCCGGATGGCTGACGGCCACGTTGAGCAGCCACTGGTTGTCGCTCTTGAGCGGGCTGC
>JASHPJ010000133.1 GCA_030038195.1 Acidobacteriaceae bacterium | reverse complement strand
GGCGTCCATCCGCAGCAGTTGAATGTAGAAACCATGAGAGGAGTCGTCGAGTCGGGGGGCTCGTGCCTCGGAACGTCCCGCGCAGACGAGCTCCTGTTACACGCCGAAAACAGGGAGCAAAATCTGAGAAATGCCATTACAAGGCTGCGAAACGACGGGATCGACATTCTATACGTGATCGGTGGCGACGGAAGCATGAACTGCGCCCACGTATTGTGGAATTACGCCCGGAAAATCGGCTACGACCTCTCGGTCGTGTGCATCCCCAAGGCAATGGACAACGATATTCTCTGGGTCTGGCAATCGTTTGGATTTCTGTCGTCGGTGGAAGAGGCCCGGCAGGCAATCCTCCACATGCACACCGAAGTATCGTCCAATCCTCGCGTTGGCGTCGTTCAGTTGTTTGGCTCCGATTCGGGGTTCATCGCGAGTCACGCCGGATATAGTACGGCGTGCGACCTCGTCTTAATCCCCGAAGACCCGATGTCCATGGACGAGATCGTCACTCATATTCAGGGTAAGTTAAATGCGCGATACCAAGACAGCCGGGATGCTCCTGGACCCTACGCACTCGTGGTAATGGCCGAGACTGCACTGCCGACTGACGCCGAGAAGTATTGCAGTGATCCGCGTGCCGACCTCTCGACGGACGAACAAAACGCAGTAAAGAACTTTGTGAAACAAGGGCGACGGCTTCGAGGCCAAACGCCGGATCACCTGCGCAGGGCAGGTTTGAAGATCGTATCCAATGTTTTGCAGCACCAAATCCAAACAGAGATGGAGCCCGCGGAATATTGGAAGTACTTCCGGGTCATAACAAACGAGCCAAGACATCTGATTCGCTCGATTCCGCCTAGCGTCTCTGACGTAATCTTCGGCGAACGGCTCGGTGCCCTGGCGGTTGACAACGCCATGGCGGGATACACGGACTTCATGGTGAGCCAGTGGCTGACCGAGTTTGTGCTGGTGCCTCTCAAGCTGGTCGTGCTGGGCAGGAAGCGGGTACCAACGGACGGGATTTTCTGGAAGTCGGTGCTATCGAAGACCGGGCAAAGCCGTGCACGCCAAAATCCTTTGGGAACGGTGTGAACGACGAGTAGGTTTTCTGCCGTCTTTGCAGAAAGAACCGTCGATCAAGAGCATGCGCAACCGCCAGTCTCGATTCCGCGCTGCCAGAACGAGTCTTGGTTGAGTTTTTTTGCGGATTCCCCCATTTTGCCTAAAGTTGACCGACCCCATCGGATCCCTCGCACGATCCAGGGCCAGATTCGGCCGCTTCGATCTGGATCAATCCTGAACTCAACTCGCTAACTCAATCCGGTCACCCGGCGCAATTTTGTATCTGATTGACGCGTAATCGCTTGTCCGTTGGTGCGCGGGCTGCACATTGCCCCGGCTGAGGCCGCTTGGTTTCCCGCGACCCTCAGGAGGGGACGGATGGACAAGAACATGCCCGCACCCAGGCCGCGTTTCAACACCGGCGCCACGCTGCGCAACTGGCTCCACGAGATCCGGCTGATGATGGGAGCTCTCGATGCGCAAGTCGACCGGCTGGAGCGCCTGGAGCGCGAAATACGATTCTTCCTTTCTACGTGCTCCCAGCCGTCTGCCGGGGATGGCGGCCCGATTCTCTCCGCCGCCGATCCCATCGCTTACAACATGGAGGTCGATTCCCGCCCCGACGGGTACGTTGTCGTGGCTCTCGACGGCGGACCAAAGTTCAAGCTGCCGCCCCAGCTCGCAGAGGTCTTTCTCTTCATCTCCTCGGCCGAAAAGGAGCGCGGCAGCAAGGATCCGCTGGTTGGCTGGCGCACGCGAGCCGAAATCCTTGAGTTCGTGGCCCGTTCCGCTGGACGCACCTTCCATGCGCGGTACGTGAACAACCTGATTCACCGGCTCAAGGAAGCGCTTCGCCTGGCCGGATATAGCCGCGGGCTCATTCAAACGCATCGCTGCAAGGGCGTGCGCCTGGCCTACAAGCGTGGCTCTCATAGTCTTCCTGAGCTTGCCGACGGCTGAGCTTTTTCTTCCGGCTTATTCCGATCTCTATTCGCCGCCTTGCTGCATGGCGGAACGCAGAAATGCCTCCGAATTGCCGCCCGCCAGCGCCCTGCGAATCGCCTCATCTCCGACGGCGAGCATGCGATCGCCTTCCGCGCGCTCCTGCTCCAGTGTTCCCTGGGAATCCGCGCCGCCGTCCGCGCCGGGCTGCCGTTGCTGTTCGTCATCAAGACGCCGAAGAAATTGCATGTCTGTCTCCTTTTCGTTCCTCTGCCGCGCGCGCCGCCGTGTGCCGCGTGCGCCCGCTCGAGAGCTTGTCCAGACCATCGAGCAGGTCATTGAAGTTGTCGATGCTTTCAAAGAGGGCCTGGGCGTCGCTCCGCGTCAATCCCAGCGGATCGCGCATTTCGATGGTGCGATAGACAGGCCATCCGTGCTGGCCGCGCATCCTGAAGGTCATCCGGTCCCAATCCACGCTGTCCACATCGATGCCGTCGCGGCAGGCTCTCCGCAGCAACATGGCCCTGGTCCATGCGCGCGTCTCGGCCGGAGGATCGACGGTGAAGCGCTCAATCTCGGCGTCCGTCACCAGCCGCTCGGCCACGCCACTGGCCTCGTAAGCCCAGTACAGGCCATCGCCGCCCAGGCTGGAGTACAGGTGATCGATCATTTTTGTCTCAGCCGATTGCCAGCCAAGTCCGCGGCGCTGCTCCATCGCTCTCTCAATCGCCGCCAGTTTCATCACCCAGTCAAGGCGCGGAACAAGAGCCGTCAGATCGCCCTTCGCCATCTTGACCAGCGTGTCTTCCCACAGAGCAAGGATCTCTTCAGCGCGGGGAACGAGCCCCTCAAACACCCCGCGCACGGCATAGCGCCGCGCCTCTTCGAGATAGGCGCTCTGCAGCTCGACCGCCGTCATGCGCTCGCCGCCGATGAGACGGGCGCGCGCCCTGAGCCCCGGATCGCGGCTATAGGCGCACACCGCGGCCAGCGGATCATCGAGAATGAGGCGCGCATTCACCCGCTCGAGCTCCATCAGCGTCAGGATCAGTTGCATGGGCCCCACGCGCAGCAGAGCCGAGCCATGCGCCAGCGCGCTATCAAAGAAGATGACGTGCAGCCGGGCCGGATCGCACGGGTCGCAGTTCTCTTGCGCGACGCACAGCGACTCATCCCGGGAGTTGACGATGGGCCGGTTGAAGGTGGTCTGGATTCCCTGAAGGACTTCGAAGAAATCAGCGCGCTGGCTGATCTGGTACGCGATTCCAGGCCGGTCATTCTCCGCTCCCACCTTTCCCTGGCCGGTAAGAACAATTCCGGAGACGAGGAACGACGCCAGAAACTGCAGGTAATGCGCCTTCCTTGAGAAAATCTGGTCGAATGTGCGCCGGCTGACGAGAAAATTCAGGTGGCTTCCGTAGGAGGAACGGCCCAGGCCGTCTGAATTATTCACAAGCACCTGGATGCGACGATGTGCATCCCTTTTCAGGTTGGCGCGCTCCAGGGCGCCTCTGGCGATGCGCAACATGGCGTGCCAACTGGCGACGTGATCGAATGCACTGATCACCTCTGGAATGCACAGCTCAAGATGATTGAGGTCAATATACGCGCTGCCGCCCTGGGAGGAGAGAAAGCGGCGGCCGACGTCCTGCGCGCCGAGGTCGCTCAGCCCGAAGCCTGGAAAGATGCCTGCGCGCAGCCGGCTTCCGGCATGAGCGGCCGCGTATGCTGACGACCACAGATCGCGCAGACAGCCTCCATGGCCCTCCGGGTAACCCGCAATCTCAGCGAGCAGCTCCCGCGAGGCCTCGTATCCGGTTCCTCCGGGCTGCTGAACGCCGAGTATGAAGTTACCGAGCTCGATGTCGGCGCCGCACAGCTTGGGCAGAGCCCACCCGGCGGGATTCTTGCGTGCGTGCGTGCTCACGTCAGGCCGCCTCCACCCGGTAGCGATAGGGCTGCTGCACCTTTCGCTCGACAAGATCCACGCGGACCACGTCCACGTCCTGGGGCAGGTCGCGCAGGTAGCTGCGCGCGTTACGAGGCGTGAGCGCTCTCGGCGCCGACCGGCAGAACTCGGCGATGGCCGCGCGCACATCTGCGGCGCTCACGCCAGCCGGTCCACCTTCTGTCTCGCGTATACAGGCTCGCTCGGCGGCCGACTGCGCAATCGCCTCCAGGTGCGCGCCGCTCACCAGGTCGGCCGCGCGCACCAGGCGATGTTTGCCGTCGCGCAGGGTGAGCTTTGCCAGCTCGGTATCGCCGGACTCGGCAAAGAGCTGCGCCACGGCCTGGTCGAGCAGCAGCTCCCGCGCCCTTGCGGCACTCTCGCCGCCGGTCGCGTAGGGAATGTCCGCCGGCAGGTAACGCCCCAGGATTGCGCGCGCCGCCTTTGCCTTCGGCCGCGGGAAATGCAGGATCAGGTCGCCAAGCCTGCCGGGCCTCAGTAGTGCGGGATCGATCGAGTCCAGGCGGTTGGTCGCGGCCAGGATGAGGATGTTGCCGCGATCCTCAAGGCCGTTCAGCTCCGCCATGAAGGCATTCAGCATGCGATCGTCGATGCGGTGCACCGACTCGCCGCGATGCCCGCCGATCGCGTCCACCTCGTCCCAGAACATCACTACGGGCACATTCGGCTCGGCGTCGGCAGCCTCCCGCGCAACGCGGAAGATCTCGCGATAGCGCTGTTCCGTCGCCCCGTACCACATGCTGTTCAGGCTGCCCGGCTTCACGTTGATGAAGCGCGAGTGTCCCGAGGGCGACAGGGTTGCAAGCCAGTTGCACGCAGCCCGCGCCACTTTTGTTTTCCCGTTGCCCGGCGGCCCTTCCAGCAGGGCCGACTTCCGGCGCGGAACCCGGTACCTGGCAGCCGCGCCAGCATGGAAGAGATGCAGCGTCATCAGCCGCTTCAGCTCTTCGATCTCGCGATCGAGGCCGCCAATCTCGTGAAACGAATCCAGGGGCGTCGATTCGATGAAGTATTCGTCGCCTTTTGAAGCCTCGATCTTTTCGAAGGCCAGCCCGGTGGTGCGGTTGAAGCGGATGCCGTCGCCGGCCTTCAAGAGCACGCTGCGCAGCGCCGCTTTGGGCAGCGCCACAAACTCCTCGTCGCGGGACCGGACCACAATCCGGCCGTCGCCGATGGTGCGGCTGTAGCTGGCCACTTCGCCGGTCATGAAGCTCGGCGTCTCCGACCGGGCGATGAGGCAGTTGCGCTCGTGGGTCAGCAGGACCTCGTCGCCGGGCGCAAGCTGGCTGAGGTTGACGTCTTCGCCCAGTTGCACAACCCTGCGATCGTTTTCTGTCTGCACAATCGCCCCGTGCACCACGCCGGTGTCGGCTGCTGCCAGAAATACCGCCGGAAAGTAGGGCGGCGCGGTCAGGCTCCCGACCAGCGAGCGCAGCCTGTCCTGCTCCTCGTGCACCGTGTTCAGCGCGGTATTCAGATAGAGCAGCCGTTCGAGCAGGTAAGCGTCGATGGCAGCGCCGTCAACGCCGCCCTCGCGCAGATGCTGGAGTCCCGCCAGGCGATCTTCCAGCGACTGGAAAGGGTCGCCATCCCATAAAAGCTCGACCAGCGCCGCGACCGGCGCGCATGCCTGTTCCGCTGGTTTACGCGACATTTCGTTGCTCCTCGAGAATGTAGAAACCCCGCGGCCGTATCATGCCCTGGTGATTTCCGAACATGCTGAAGGTCAGATCGGTGAAGGCGGTGTCGTTGGCCACAATGGCCACGCAGTAAGCGCGCGGGAAGGCAGCGCGCATCACCGCCTCGTCGTCGGCAGAGAAGAAATCTTTTGCAAAGCGGCAGACTTTTTGCGCCTCGAGTGTGCAGGTTCTCGTCTTGCACCACTCCCTCACCGGGTGGGAGTGCCAGTAGCCGAGGTAGATCTCGCCGCGTCCCCGCAGCCGCAGCGCCGCTTCGGCCGCGGTCCAGGTGGTAGGCGTGAACGTCAGCCTTACCTTTGTGCCGGCGGCGTGCTCGGCGGGGATCTGCGCCTTGACTTCGGCAAATATCTCGCCCGCGGTCCGGTCGCGCCACAGCGAGCCGATCAGAACGCCACCGGTCTCGGTTCCCTGGCATGCGCGCGTCTGCGCCGCGGCTTCTTCCAGCACCTGGGAGGACACAAACACCGGTATATCGAGCACATCGGGTGCGCCATGCGGCGTAGCCCGTACGAGGAAGCTATCGAGCGATGCATCGCCGGCCGGAATGCGCGGCGAAGCATTCGTGACCTGAAGCCCGCCTGCATCTGGCGCTTCGGGCGCCGTGGGGTGGGCAACCACCATGTAGGTGTACACCTCGCCCTCGCGCAATCGCTTTTGTTCCACGAAAGCTGAAGCCGTCGCGTTGGCGAAGTCGCGAAAGTCGGTAATGGGAAAATCTGAAGCCACCGCCTGGCCGCCGGGCTGCGTAATCTGCACACGATAGCCACAGCAATAAGGCTCGCCCAGCAACTCTTCCCAGAGCGGAAGGACGGACGCGCTCCCGTTTGCATCCAGGGCCAGCTCTCCCCGGCGCTGAAAGCGGAGGCGCGTCCACTCGGCCGCCGGCTCCCAATCGCGCTTCACGGCAATCGTTCCCAGCTCAGTCCCATCCTCACCGAACAAGGCGATCGCAAAGCGGTATGGAAAAGTCAGCGTCATGGCCTGTTCCTGCGGCGCAGCCTGGTTTCACGCCAGGCCCGCGTCGATGTTGGGCTGCAATGTCAGCCGGTCGTGGCTCTCGAGCGCATCGCCGATGCGCTCCGACGCGTGAAGATGACGCCCCTCCCGCTCGAGCCTGGCTTGGTAGATCAGCGGAGCCCCGCCCGAGTCGTTCCGCGGCAGGTTCATCTTGCCGAGCATCTCGTGAATGAGCTCGCCGACGGTATTTACAGCCGGCGCATTGGACACGGAAAATACCTTCTGGCCGGATACGTCGCTGACTTCCAGTGCGATCCCGGTTGCTGATTCAGCCTTTCCCATATTCAGTTCTCCTTTCTGTCGAGTGATTGACAGGTCATTGGTTGCCTGCGAACGGCCAGGTAACAAGCAGCCGCCGCTTCGTCCAGCAGCACGCACGACTCGCGCGCGCACAGGCGGTAGGCAACGGAAAGCGACGCCAGCGCATGGTCCAGCTCCTCCGGCGCGGGAGCCTGGGGCAGTCGCGCCGCGAGCGTGAAGACCGTTTGCCCGTCCGATTCGACTGCGCCGGCGCGTACTAGGCGCAGGGCGCCGGTGACCGTCAGCAGGAACAGGCCGAGCGCGCGCAGTTGCGCAGCAGAAACGGCGCTCGCTCGCGCCAGCTCAACGCTGAGCGAGATACCGTCCGCATCCATCCACACTCTTGCCGGCGGTGCGGATTCGGCATCGAGAGCCACCGAACACGCGCCGGCGTCGCGTTCAGCGAATTCCCACGGCGTTGCGCCGAGCAGCTCGGGCAGCTCCGATGCAGGAGCGGGCGCCGGCCGCGAGGGAATCGCCGCATCCAGGCTGTCATCGGTTGCGAACGCGCTCAAGCCGTCATGGAATCCATCGAGCGCCCACCGGAGCCGCGCCAGCAACTGCGCTTCATCCAGCACAACGAGGTCCGCGCACAGCGCGAAGGCGCGCCGGGCCGCATCGATCGCAATCTTTATGCCGCCCGTGAGCGCGGCGTTCCACCTGATCGCGCGATCGAGCGCAGAAGCAGTCACCGGCGCCATTGCGGGGCCGGCGGCAAGACGGAGAAAGCCGTCTGCGTACGACGCCGATAACGGCAGGCGCGTCCCGTTCTGGAATGCGCATTGCCAGCTCCACGGCCTGACCGGCTCAACCTCGTCGCAGCACCGGTCGAGCATGGCCAGGGCAACCTCAGCGGCATGGTTTGCAGGCTTCATAGCGGTTGCGCCTCCAGGCAAAGCGGCCGGCGCTTGAGCGGACGGCGGTCGACAGGGAATCGATCCTGGTGGGCGCGGGCCCACGCGCACGCTGGCTTATTGAGCGCGTCGTTCTCGCGCGGGTTGTACTTCTGGTAGGTGAGGATGTCGAAGAGCTGGTAGAGAATATCGACCAGGGGCGTGCCGGGTGCGAGCCTTCCAATGCAGATAAGCGGCAGCTCGCGGCTCACGTTGGGATGCCACACATGCGGTGTGAAGAGACGCAGCATCTCGAACGGATCGGCGCGCCGCAGGTAGTCGGGCGGAAACCAGATCCCCACATGAAATTCGCCGGCCTCCCTGATCTCTCCTTCGCCTTCGCGCACCAGCCCTTTGCAGCGGAACTCGGCCACAACATGCGGCGGCGCGAGGGAGGGAACATGCAGCCGGACGAGATCGCTCGAATGCTCGAGCGCCCTGCCTTCTTCAAGCTGCCGTTCCATGAAACGGCGATAGACCGGATCGTCGAAGTTCCCGTTTGCGCTCATTGGGCCTCCACGAGCAGGCGATGCCGGGCCCCACTGGTAAGGATGTCGCCCGCGCGCAGCCCCACCTGGGCCAGCGTCAAGCGCATGAACTCGCCGGCGCAGCGCGGCTCAAGCCGTTCGAGAGCGCCGAAGCCTGAAGACGCCATGCGCCGGTTGCAAGCGGCGCAGCGCGCCAGCGGACGGTTGAGCCGCGGCGCCTTGTCGCGCCGTCCGCAGCCGGGGCACACCATCTCGCTCACAAAATGGTGGCCGGCCACCTGCATTGAGCCCAGCGCGCGGAGCGTTTCCTTGACAGTCGTGGTGGCGGGAGGCGCGACCCACGGCTCCAAGCTCCAGGCGCGGTGATCGAAGCGGCACCACGGGTTTCTGCGCTCGGCCGTGACCTGCGCCACGCGGTGCCCGGCGTCGAAAATCAACTGCCGCGAGGCGCTCCATTCCGCAAGGTCCCCGCGCGCGAACTTCGCCACCTCGATGGCCACCAGCGAGGCTGCGAGCGCGCCCAGCGCCGCAGAGGACAGGGTCGGCGACCCCATCCCATGCACGGCGCCGCAGAGATACTCCTGCTCGAGCAGCGAGTAGTCGCCGTTCCTACCCGCACTCCACGAGCATTCCAGACACGGAGAATCGCCGGACGGCGTGTAGGCGCTCACGCGGACCAGGCTCTGGCTGCCCAGCACGCCGCAGTCGATCCACGGCGTATCGAGCCTCCACGCAATCTCGTTCAGATGCTGTCGCGCCATCCTGCTGTCGAGACAGCTCACGAACAGGTGGCAGCGGAGCAGCCCGCGCGGAACATCCTCGATGCGCTCCCGCCGCGCCGTCACTTCAAGCTCAGGCCGGATGCGCCGTAGCCGCGCCGCCTGCGCAAGAACCTTTGCCTGGCCCACGTCCGGCGCATCGATGTTCTGCACGCGCACGTTCTCGGCCTCGTACACATCCGGATCGACCACCGTCAGGCGCGCCACTTCGCTCATCCGCGCCAGGTGCGGCAACAGGTGCGAGCCGGTGTTGCCCCCGGCTCCGGCCACGACGATGTGAAGCGCATTCATCCCGTTCACTCCTCGGGAACCCATCGGAAGCCGGAGTCGAGCGCGGTCGGGTTTCCGCAGAACGCGCAGGTCTCCGCGTATGTCCAGCAGGGCAGCTCGGGGCCCTGGTTGTACCAGACGCCGCAACCTGGGCAGCGCACAGCCCCGGTGCCCGGCTCGATCTGCTGCCGGCAGCGCCCGCAAAACACCGGCCGGCCCGCGCCCTGAAACAACTCCACCGTCGCGAGGGTCTCGGTGGAGAAAAAGCACAACCTGCCGTCGGCGGTGCGCATGGCATCGCGATCCGCAAGCACCCGCAAACCGCCCGCCGGCTCTTCGCCATTCACGCGCGCCCCCGACGTCTCTGCGGCAACCAGCGCCCACACCTGCGCGCCGGCGACATCGGCCCGGACGAGGAGCACCTGGCTCTCGCCAGGCGGGGCCGGCGGAACGGGCTCGCCGCCGCCCGTGGCCAGCGACGCAAGGTCGATCCGCTCCGCGAAGAGCTTCTTCGCGGCCCAACTGCCTGCGTCCTGAATCCACAGATGCGCCATGGGGAAATCGGCCTTGACCCGAATCATCTTGACCCGAATCATTCTGACGCCCTCCCCACGCAGCCCTGACAATCACCGCGGTTGAGCGCAAGCACCTGCCATCAAGCTTCTGGGAGTGTGCGATATAGGCCGCGGGAACGTCAGCGCGAAACACTTTCAATCACCGCGCTCATCGCTGCGTAAAACCGGCCGGCCTGAGCTGCATCTGCGCCGCGCCCTGCAGACCGTGTGAGCAGTCGTGTTCCCGGCGCGCAAACTGACGCACGGTGTCTGGCTTGGACGCGTCGCAACTCCATCGCGCATAGATTCAGACCGTTGCCTGTTGCGCGCCAACACGAGCTCGCGGTGATTGTTTCCCTCATTCCATCCGCCGCGAGAATGGTGCCGCGGCTCAACAGGCCGCCGCGTCGGCGCCGAGACAAGCCGCAAGGAAGATCCCCAGGGCAAGGTGAATTGCTCCGGCTTCGGGTGCGGGCCCGGCGCGGAGAAGACGGCGATTGAGGAGGGCAACACGAATGAAAACGAGTAGATGGTATGCGCTGATCCTGGCGCTGACATGCGCAGCGGGCGTGGCTGCGCAGGAGGCGAACAAGAAAGATCTGGAGCTGCGGGCCTGTGGTCCCAGGGACAAGGAAGTCAACTATGCGGAGAGCACGGACAAGCATCAGCATCCGACTCCTGAGCAGTCGGCGGACAAGGCCCTGGTCTACGTGATGCGGCCGACTATGGTCGGCATGGCAATCCAGACCAAGCTGGCCGTCGATGGCGACTGGAAAGGCGTCAATCGCGGCGACAGCTATTTCTTCTTCATGCTGGAACCGGGCGAGCACGCGTTCTGCTCGGTGGCTGAAAACCACGCGCTGCTGCTCGCGAAGGTTGAAGCCGGCAAGACGTACTACCTGCAGCAGCACATCGAGATGGGCGTCATGAAGGCCCGCAACGAGATCAGCTTCATGCCCGAAGACGAGGGAGCAAAGAAGCTCAAGAATCTGCGCCTGGCCACATGGCGGGAGAAGTAACGGGCGCGCGCCTCGCGCGGGCCGCCGCAGCAAGCTTCGCACCGGCTGTACAGGAAAGGAATGGGAAACCATGTCGCATCGTTCAATCGGTAGAATCCTGGCTGGCGGCTTCTCCGCGGCCCTGCTTCTGGCGGCCATCGCGGCCTCAACCTTCGCGCAATCGGCTCCTGTCTCATCGGGCGGCGTCACGGCCGGCTCGCTCGACCTGTCGGGCAATGCCGGCTACAGCAATCTCACCGGGGCCGACGGAAACAATCACGTCAACTTCGGCGGTACGGCGGGCTTCAACCTGTCTCCATATGCCGCGCTTCTTGGCGAATACACCTATATGCCGATGGGCTCGCGCTCCGGAGTGGCCTTTAACACGCAGCTTATCGGAGCTGCGACTCGCCTGAACATCGGCAGCTCAAAGCATGTCGTGCCCTATGCGCTCGCCGCCTTCGGCTTCGATCGCCTGAACGGAAGCGAGAGCGGCGTGAGCGTTTCGGCCAACGGATCGTACGCTGCCTTCGGTGGCGGCGCCAGCCTGTACCTGGGCAGGAGCTGGGGTATCCGCCCGGAGTTCCGCTGGGAGCGCCAGCAACTGACGTTTTCCACCCTCGTCTCCGATACCAACGTGGTCCTCGGCACGGGATCGATCTTTTACCAATGGGGCGGCAGGGCTTCGAAGCGCAGGCCGTAGCCGGACGCCGGCAATCGGGTCCGGCCAGGGGCGCGCTGGTATGCGATTGCCCTGGCATTGTCCCGAATGTTCCGTGTGATTGGCCCGAGCCGGGTTATACTGGCTTCCTCCCGCCCCAAGGATCGGAAAAGCATGATGGTCGAGCCGTTCATCGTGTTGGGTCTCTTCGCCGCTTTGTACCTGGTTTTACATCTGCTCTTTCATGTTTGCGTTGAGGCCGTCTGCCTGGTTGCAGTTGCCTTCAGTTGGCTGCTCCTGATACCCTTCGAGCCGCTCCGCTGGACGTGCTCCATAGTCACGCTGCTC
This sequence comes from Acidobacteriaceae bacterium, assembly GCA_030038195.1. Lineage (GTDB taxonomy): Bacteria > Acidobacteriota > Terriglobia > Terriglobales > Acidobacteriaceae > Telmatobacter. The sequence goes on along the minus strand of JASHPJ010000133.1, from coordinate 42,611 downwards.
GCGGGCGCGTTTTTCGGATTCCGCGTCATTCCCGCTCAAACGCTCGCCGGCCTCGGGTTTCCGCCGTGGTTTGCCGGCGATCACGCGGAGTTCCACAGGATCGCCCGCCAGATCGGCGGCGGCATTCCAGGTCTCGATCCAGGATCGTCTTTCATGGAAATGAACACGGACCGCTCCATGCACCTGGGCGCCCTGCGGATCTACAACCACTCGGTTCTCTGGACCATACTTGCAACCTGCGGCCATCTCTTCTACTTCAAGGCCACTGCCAGTTTCTTTGTTTGCCTCCCGATTGCGCTTACTTCGTTTCCACTGGGCTTTGTTTTCAAGCGATGGCTGGCAAGGCACAGCGGCGAGCCTGCATAAAACACCGGGCCGGCTGTGGGCACGCCGCATCCTTGGCAGGGGCAACATCCATCCATGTGAGGTTGGAATGGAACTTGGCAAGCTTGGAGAGCGCTGGGCGTCGAGAACCATGCCGCGGTTCAGTCTATTTCGTGAGGGCCGCACCCTCTACGAGGAGTATCTGAACCGGCTGGAAAGGGAGTTTTGCGACTTGTCAGAGAGCGACTTCGCGCAGGCGCAATCGAGCCCGGAGCTCCAGAGATGCGAATCTCTGTACCAGCAGTCGTTGCGCCTTTGCCGCAAGGACGACGCTTACCACGACATCGCCGTCAACTGTTACCAGCTCGGCCTTCTCTACCACCTGCAGGGCCGCTTTCGTGAGGCCGAAGAGCTGCTTACCGAGGCCCTCGAGATCGCCGACTCGCTGCCCCGGCTGGTTGAAGATGAGATCCGGTTGATGAGCGGCTGCTGCTACCATCTCGGCATCCTGGCCGCACGCGCAGAGAAAAACGACGCGGCCCGGGACTTCTTCGCGCGGTCGCTGCGTCTTGACGAGAGCCTGGCGGATCTTCCCGGCGTCAGCGCCACACGCCGGGCCATGGCCCGCTTCCTCGGTGACTCCGAGCCCGACGAGGAGGATACCCATGAAGCCTGATCCGATGGCCCGGAACTGGGATGGGATTCCCCGCGTCGTGCACGTGCTGGCGACGTCGGAGCCGGCTTGCGACCGGGCGGTTTCAGTGGTGTCGGAGGCGGCCGGACGCGCGAATCGCAGGGTCTCGATTGATCCGCGCATCTTCGGCAACGAGCGCTTGTTGCCCGCGCTGCGCCAGCCGTTGGACGGCTGCGCGGCGGTCGTCGCGCTCTCCGGGAACAGCGCAGGCGACGGGCTGTTCACGAGCGCCGTGCGCGCGCTGGTGGAGCAATCCGCGGCCCGCGACGATTTCCGCGTTTACCTGCTGCTCGACAATCTGACAGCCGAACAGTTCCACGCGCTCGCCGGCTCACGCATCGAGCCTTTCGATCTTTTACACGACAACATTCAGTTGACCGCCGGATTGCGGGAGCCCGATCAGTCGGGCGCCGGCCCGATCACTGATCAAGTCGTGGCGTCGCTGGCGGAGATGCTCGCATCGCTGCGCGACATCCGGGATCGCGCAAACTGGCGCCGGATCAGGGTCGGCGCAGGGATCTTCGCCGGCCGCGTTGCCGGCGCCATGCAGGCCGTGAGTGTGCTCGTTCTGGTTTGCGGCTGGGCCGCCACCAGGATGGGCTGGTCCGCCCGCATCCCGGTCGATGCCCAGGCTCTGCGCGAGGCCATCAGCCTGTCGGCGGGCATTATCCAATTCTGGGCGCTGATGTTCCCGGTCTTTTTCATTCTGCGCGGATTTTCGGCCGCCGCTGCGGCGGCGCGCGATACAAGATGGGCGGTCCGAATGAATACCCTGTGCGCGCTGATCCTGGTGGGCGCGCTGAGGATGGCCCGCCATGCAGGAGCAGGCCGCCCGTGGATGCTCCTCGGAATTGCGATCGGCGCCTGCGTGGACGGCCTGCGCAGGGCCGGGCTGCAGGCGCAGCGCCTTCGCCATGGCCTGGAGGTTCACTCGATCGATCCCGATCTCTCCGGGCTGACTGAGAACCTGGCGGGCGTGGGTCCGGCCAACATCTTTCGCGTGCCGCTGTGGTCGGTCGTCTCGCAATCGGTCGTCATCAGCTATGCGCGCGCCTCGCGGTGGTCCTACGATCTTGCCACCCGGTTATTCTCGGCGCTGGTCAAGAACGACTCGCCCGTCTTTCTCGATCGCGAAAAGATCCCGGTAGGCTCAAACTGGCGGCGGGAGCTGCAATACGAGATCGGCGGCGCCAGCACCTTCCTCTGCATCCTCGACCAGGTCTCGCTCACCCGCCCCTGGGTCGCCTCGGAGCTGTTCAACGCCATGCGCGGGCAGGCGCTGACCGGCTCGCCCCGTATCGTCACCCTCGAAAACGGAACGCTGAGCCTCGACCAGGCCCGGCCGGTCTTCGCGCGCACCCTCGAGCAGGACACGCCGGAAGGCGCGAAGATGCACCTGGTTCGCCGGATTCGCGTCTCCCAGCGTACCGTGGACGTGCTGGCGAGCGAGTTGACGCCCGCTCGTTTTCAAGCGGTCAGCGTCATTCCGCAGTCAGTGGCCATAATTTTCGAGGCCCTGATCCGCCTGGTCACCATGCTCTGTGCGTTTGCCGCCATGGCGGGGCTGCTCGCCTGGGCGGGCTGGGTATACGAGATGTGGAACAACACGCCGATTCTTCACTGGCTGCGTCCGCATACGGCAATCGCCCTGTTTCTTTTCGCCGCCTATCTTGCCGGCTGCGGGCTCAGGCTTGCCGTTGTCTCGCGCTTTCAGGTCCAGCATGAGAGCCCCGCCGCGCTCGCTTTCGTGCAGGGCTTTAGCGGAGTCGGCCTGGTCCTATTCTGCGCCGCGTGGTTCCAGCACATGCCGCCGCTCGTCGACGGCTGGGCACTGGTGGCGGCTGCGTTCGGATGGTGGAGGGCCGGCGCTTTCTTCAGTTACTCGGCCCTGGGCGACGAGAAGCTGCGCCGCGCCTGAGCCGCTCAGGACCCGATGCGTCTTTGCGCGTCTTTGCGCATGAAGTCAAGCGCCGTTGGAATCAGGACGAGCGGGATCGCCGCCATCACCAGTCCCCAGCGCGGATTCAGCCCCAGCTCGCGCGCTTCGAACGCCCCGAGCACGATGCCTGCCACGGCCGGCGCAACATAGCCCATCAGCATCACCGCTGCCACGCCTGCAAACTTGGGAACAATCTCCACCGAAAACCAGCTCAGAAACAAGATCGACCAGCCGGCCAGCACCGGGATCGCTATTCCCAGCCAGATCGTCTCCACCGTGCTGTGGGTCGCGCGAAAGGCGCGCGCCGCTTCCCTGCCCATCGCCAGTCCGAAGACCAGCATCGCGACGATGTTCCAGATGATGACGGAGTTGGCGCCGAAATGCCAGATCGCGTCGATGTCACGGGCGCGTTTGTCGTTGCGGATGGGAATCAGCGCGCCGATTCCCTGTCCCAGTGCGCCTGCCGCCATCGCTGCCGCCAGGGCCGCCACCAGCAGAACGATCTGTCTGCGCGACAGCTCGTGCAAGTTGCCGGCGGAGAGATCCAGGTGGAAGTGCTGCTGACCTGCTCGTAGAACGATCGTCGCGCCCAGGAGGAATCCTATCGTCCCGCAGGCGCGCATCAGCCCGTAGCATATCGTTCGCGAGTCTTGCATGGCCGAACTCCCTTGCGTCTCCGGTCATCGCCCTGCGCTGCCGACGCAGGAGGAACTGCGTTCATCGCCGAGGCAAGGCAGGCTTTCAAGCAGCATACTCTTTTTTTGCACTGCCCATGTTTCTCATTGATCGGGTTGATCGGGCAAAAAGTGCGGGACGTCCGGCCGTCCGTTGCGCGTCGCGCCAGCCGCAGAAAACGCCGCGTCGCGCCGGCTCGCTTCGTCCCGCGTCACTTCCGATGAGCGCGGCCAGGCCGATGGCAACGGCTCCATCCGTGGCTTGCGGCCTTGCACCGCGTGCGATACAACTATTGGGTCCATTTCCTGCCCCGGTCAGCCGCTGCGAAGCATCGCACTGTGTCGAGAGGTGATCGTAATGCCCGCGAAAAATATCCAGGTTGCCGGCGATGTCTGCATCGACGTGATCGGCGTGCCGCAACCGCCGCCGGCCGGAATTCCAACCGCCGCGACGGAAAACTGGCGACTGGCCGGCGAGATTCGCACGCATTATTCAAGAGGCGGCGCGCTGTTGCTTGCCGACATGATTGGCGCTGCCGTTGGCGCCTCAGGTACGGTCAGCGGATCGGAATTGCAGATGCCGGATGCGCTTCTCTGCGGCCAGAAAGGCGGCCCGCTCGACGAGAGCCTTTTCATTCGCCTCACCCGCGAGGAGATCGTTCATTCGATCCTGCGCGCAGACGAGTTCAAGCGAAGCCCCGAGGCCGACAAGAAAGATAAAGCCCTTCGCGTCGCGCGCAGGGAGGGATTTTCCGGACCGGCGCAGGGCCCGCCTGCGATTCAGGTCAGATGCTCTTGCTCCGATGAGCCGGACCTCATCGTTCTGGACGACACCGGCAACAGCTTTCGCCACTCGGCCGAGCAATGGCCGGCCGCTGTCACCCGGCCCGGCAAAGCCGCTGCGCCGATCATCCTCCACAAGCTGCACCGGCCGTTGCCCGTTCCCGCTGTCAAGCCGAAGAGCAGCGCTGCATCCCCGCAGGCCCGCGATTCCGGCGTCCGCGTCTCTCTCTGGGACGCTCTCAAAGAGAATCACCCCCTCCGGCGCGTCGTGGTTCTCTCCGTCGACGATTTGCGCAACGACGACATGCCGGTCAGCCGCGGTCTCTCGTGGGAACGCACCGCCCTCGACCTGGTCTGGCATCTCAAGAATCAGCCCCGCTGGCAGGAGCTCAGGGAGACTCCCCATCTCCTCATCCGGCTGGGCCTTGACGGAGCCATCTATTGGCACTGCAGCCCGCTCGATAGCGCCAGGAAGCATCATGCGTGGCTCGCGTATAATCCCTCCGCCATCGAAGGCGATTGCGAGAACTCCTGCGAGGGCCAGATGGTCGCCTACGGATCAGCATTCACCGCGGGCGTGGCCAGTAAGCTCGTAAGCTCTGCAGATGCGGATCCGCTCACCTGCACGCACGACGAAGACGGCGTCGTCCAGCCGCCTGGCGCATTGATCCAGGGAATCTTCGCAGGCATTCGCGCCAGCCAGCGCCTGCTCAAGATCGGCTTCGGTGCCAAGCCGGCCGATCCGGCATATCCCCTTGAACCGCTCTTCGCCCACGACAAAAAAGAACTGTATCTCGCCTGCCAGCCCATCCCCATCCTTGAAGCCGCCGCCGTGCCTGACCGCGGCTACTGGCGGCTGATCGATTCCATCTTCGCGGGCAAGACGAAGTATCTGCATCGCGCCGTAAGCCTCACCGCCAGGAATATCCGGGAAGGCGGCGAAGGACTTGAAGACGAAGACAAAGTTGCGCAAAGCCTGCTGCGCCAGGTGCCTGTGGCCGTCTTTGCCGGCGCGCTGCGCGCTTACGATCGCCGCGAGATCGAGAGCTATCGCGCGCTCTACAGCCTGATGTTCGATTATGTCAGGAAACACATGGCCGCGCGCCCCTTGAGCGTGGCTGTTTTCGGACCGCCGGGCGCCGGAAAATCCTTTGGCGTCAAGATGGTTGCCAGGGCGCTCGCAACCAGCGGCACGCGCGCCATCCAGCCTTTGACCTTCAATCTTTCGCAGTATCGGGACCCCGGCGAGCTGGCAGCGGTGTTTCACCTGGTCCGCGATATTGCTCTGAGCGGCAAAATCCCGCTCGTCTTCTTCGACGAGTTTGACGCCGCGCTCAATGGCCAGCCTCTCGGCTGGCTGCGCTACTTCCTGGGCCCCATGCAGGACGGAGAGTTCGTCGATCGCGGTGAGCCGCATCCCATTGGCCAAAGCATTTTTGTCTTCGCCGGCGGCACGTGCGGCACCTACGCGGATTTCGCCCGCCCGTTCACGGACCGGCCCGGCGACAAGGCGGCCGCAATTGCCTGCGAGAACTTCAAAAGCGCCAAGGGGCCCGATTTTCTTTCGCGGCTGCGCGGAACTCTCGATATCCCGGGCCTGGACCTGGACCAGGAGTTCGACGCCTACGGTCCGACCGAGGCATTCCCCTGCGAGGCCGCCATCCTTCTCAGGCGGGCCAATATCCTCGCCTTCCAACTACGCGAAAAAGCCCCCGGCCTCGAAGACAGGAACAAGGCCCTCAAGGTGAGCGAGGCCGTCATTCGCGCCCTGCTCCATCTGCCCAGGTTCGCGCACGGCAACCGGTCGTTTGAAGCCCTCCTCGACATGAGCCATCTGGTCGGCGAGGAAAAATTCACCCCTTCTCTGCTGCCCGCAACCGGACACGCCGCCCTGCACGCCGACGCCGGCCAACTCATGCAGCTTCTCGGGACCGACTATCCTTATCCCGATGCCGAACGCGAACAGATCGCCCGGGCGATCCATAACGCCTTCGTCGAGGATAAAAAGAAACAGCCGGACTTCAATCCCGCGGATTCAAATGTGCAGCCGTGGGACGCGCTGCGCGAGGACTATAAGGAATCGAATCGCCAGCAGGCGGACCATATCGCGGTCAAGCTGCAGTCCATCGGCCTTTGGTTCCGCACGGCCGTGCCCGACGCGCCCGCTGCAACCGATGTGCGCGAGTACCTCAGGCTGAAGGAAGATCGCCTCGCCGAGACCGAGCACGACCGCTGGGTTGCGGAAAAGCGGCGCGCAGGCTGGATACCGGGTCCAGGTCTGGCTCCGGAAAGCAGAAACGACAGCCTGCTGATTCACAACTTCCTCTTTCCCTGGGATCAATTGACCGATGACATCCGGAACGTGGATCGCCTCGCCGTCCGGCGGATGCCGGACTTTCTGGGCCAGGCTGGGTACGAGATCTTTGCGCCGCTCAACAACGACACCAAGCTGCCCACCCTGAACTCCAGGGCCGCAACCGAGACAGCCGAATTCTGAGAATCTGTCCAAAAACTTGATGTTTTGAAAGGGCAGGCTTTGAAGCCGTACCCTTTCAAAGCCCTTGCCTTACCCAGATGAGCTTTTGGACAGGTTCTAAGAGATTGACAGGTGTGAAGTGTTATGGGGCGACGAAGTAAGTCCAGGTTTGCGCCTGGTTGCTGGCGCCGTCCTGTACTTGAATCATCCAGTTGTAGGTCGCTCCCGAGGTGAGGCTGGTGACGGAAGGTGTGCTGCCGCTGCCTGTGGGATCGACACCCCAGGTGATGGAAGTGATATTGCTGTCGAAGAAGCTGAAGGAGGAGCTGCTACCCGGAATTTGCCAGATCTGATTGCTTTCGTTTCCGTTGTAGAGGGCGAATGAATACTGATCGGCGCTGGTGTCGGCGGAGGGATTGATCCAGCTAAACGTTGGCGTGTCGCTGGCGCTGGTCACGCTGGGCGACATGCTGGTGACAAGATTGGACGCACCCACTACTGAGCTACCGCCGTTCCAGCCGCTGATTTTGGGGCTCGGGGCAGCCGACGTTCCGTCGCTGAAGGTTATGTTCATTGGGTAGGCGTCGCCGACGGAGGGCGTGTCGTTATTGATGCTGAAGTAGTACTGGAACTCGACGTTGCCACAATCCAGGCAGCGGCCGATATCCACCGGGCTGATGACGTTTGGCCCACCCGTAAGAGTGACGGCGACGGGCAGCTTCTGGGCCTCCTGTAAGTTGAGGTTGAGGGCATAATCGGTCGAGGTGCCTCCGGCGGTCGTGATGCTTAGGTACTGAGCCCCCAACTGGAGAGTAGCGTTACTTCCCGGCAAGGTGCTGTTTATTCCGGTCAGATTGCCGGTCACGTAGAGAACGAGGCTGTTCGGTTCATTCACGTTCGTATCGTCGCCCTCGTCAATTAGGCCGTCGTCGTTCTGGTCGAGGATACCGAAGAGGATGTAGACAGAGCCGTTGCCGCTGGGGACCGTGACCGAATAAGTGTTGGCCCCGACCACCGGACTGGTGATTACGTCGGCGTAGGCGGTGTTGGTGGCCTCGTTGTAGAGGCCGGCGTAGAGCACGGCTCCCGGATTGATGGTGACACCAGTTGTTGGGATTGTTATGGTGCCGGAAACCGTGCTGCCGGTCGTAGGCGCGCCCACGGTGACGGTGGCGGCGCAGGATGTGGAAGTGCAGGCCGTACCGGAACCATTCCAGTAGCCCCAAGGGCTGTTCCCGGCGGAATTCGTGCCCATGGCGCGGAAGTAATACGCGGTGCCGTTGTTGAGCGATCCGGTGAAGCTCTTGTCGAAAGCGTCGATGATCCAGACGTCGCTGCCGCTGGCACCGGTGGCCTTGAACGTGGCCTGGTTGGAACTGCTGAACCCGCTCGTGGTGGTTGACCACTGAACAGTGTAGGATGTGTATCCCTCTCGACCGCTGCTGACGCCGACATCGCCGAAAGTGATGATTGCGCCGGAACCCTCCGGCGAGACACCCTTAAGCGTAGGCCCGCTGCCAACCGTTATGCCGGTCGGATCGTTCAAGGTGACCGCCACTCCGGTCACGTTCGCGGTAGAAACCGCAACCGTGTTGCTGCTGCCGTTGGTGGGATCGGCGACGTTCGGCTGGCCTTCTCCAAGCGAGGTCGGGTCCATCAAGGCCGCGAGCGTGTAGCTGCCGGGAGGCACGCCGCGTATGGTGAAATTTCCGCCTGACGTAAAGGGAAAGGCAATGCTGGTTCCATTTGTGTAGGGACCGCTGCAGTTGTTGTTAGCCAGTACGAGATAAACCTGGCCCGCTGTGGTGGTTCCGGAGTAGCTGACCGTGCCGGAGACCGTGTAGCCCAGCGACACACTGAAGTTTTGTCCGCTTATATTGCTGTTATTCACGGTCAGGCTTTCTGTCGCCGGATAAAACACCACGCTCGGTCCGGAAGTAGTGAGCGACGGTGTGATGGTGTAGTTTCCGTCGGGAATGCCGGTGAAAGTGTAATTGCCGCTGCTGTCGGTGGTCACAGTCTGGGTAAAGGTAGTGCCGCCCACATTGGTGATGGTTACCGAGAATATCGACATATCCGGTGTGGTTGTGCCGCAGAAGTTGTTGAGGGAGATCTGGCCACTGGCGTTCTGGGTGTTATTGACAGAGATGGTATAAGTCTGTGTGGCGTTGGAATTGGCGGCGTCTACGACTTTTACATTGGTCAGATTGACAGTGCCTGTCGAACTGGGCGTTCCGGTGATCGTGAGGGTGTTGCCGCCGGTGCTGGACGCGATCAGGGTACCGTTGCCAAGGCTATAACCGCCCGCGCCCACCGTAGTGCCGTTGATCGACCAGGTGTAAGGCGACACGCCGCCGGTGGCATCAATCGCGCCGGTATAGTTCTGGTTCACCGTGGCCGAGGGTAGCGACGACGGGTTGGGTGCGGGCAGACCGACGGCCGTTGGCGTGGTGATGGCGATAGTGTAGGTCTGGCTGATCGAGCTGTTGGTAGTGGTGTCAGTGAGCGTGACGCCAAACGACTCGGTGGTAGCGGTTGCCGGCGTTCCCGTTACATTGACATTGGTTCCGGTGACGCCGGTGGTCATGGTGCCGTTGGAGGGTGAAAGCGCGGTGGTGACAGCAATGGAGAGGTTACCGCTGCCGCCCGATCCGGTCACGCTACCGGTGTAAGCGACGCCAACGTAGCCGCCGGGCAACGTGTTTGGATTTGGAGTCGGTAAGAAGAGCCCGCTGTAGATGGTGATCGACAGCGCCTGTGTGGCCGTGTTGTTGGCAGAATCCTTCACGTTCGCGGTAAAGCTGGCGGTCCCATTTGAGGTGGGCGTGCCGGTGATGGCGCCGGTGCTCGCCAGAGTCAGTCCGAAAGATGCCAGGTTGCTGTTCGTGGCTGAGAAGGTGTAGCCGCTGCCGGAGCCTCCTGAAGCCGTCAGGGTTTGCGAGTAGGCCGAGCCCAGGTCTCCAGCCGGCAGAGTGGTCTGGTTGATCTTGAGTTGGTTATTGATAGTCACGCTGAATGTGACCTGCGCGGAGACGTGGCTCTCGGAGTCGGTAGCTGTCACAGTGAACGTCGCCGTTCCCTGGCTGGGTGTCGCGCCGGAGACGACTCCGGTAGTTGTGTTAAAGCTAAGTCCGATTGCAGAAAGGCTGGTTCCACCCGAGACGAGCTGCCAGCTCGAAACGGTTCCCGATCCGCCGGATGCCGCCAAGGCCTGCGAATAGCTGACGTTCCCGGTCCCCGAGGGCAGAGTTGTTGGAGTGGTGATGGTGAGCGTGGCTTCGATGGTGATGCTGACCGTCACGCTGCCCTTGTTGCCCACCGAATCCGTCGCTGTTACCACGACACTGGAAGTCACGCTGCTTGTGCCGGTGTTAACAGGCGTGCCGGAGATAATGCCGGTGCTGCCTCCGATGCTCAGGCCGTTGGGTAGCGTCGATCCGCTAGCCGCGGCCCATGACCACGTATAGCCCGTGCCGCTCCCGCCGCTGGCGGTGAATGCGGAGGAAGTGTACGCCGTACCCGGATAGCCCGAGGCAAGCGCGGGCGCAGTTACGCTCACACCAGCATCGATGGTGATGCTCAGGCTGGCCGTGGCGCTATTGCCCGCCGAGTCGGTGACTTGGAACGTAACACTTGTCGTGCCGGGATTCGCTGGCGTCCCACTCAGTACGCCGGCAAGGGATAACGTCAGTCCGGAAGGCAGGTTCGTTCCGCCGGTAACGATCCACTGGTAGCCGGTACCGGTGCCGCCGCTGGCCCGCAGCGTTGTCGAAGTATAGGCCGATCCAACGTAGCCGGTAGGCAGCGAGGAAGTGGTGATGCTGACGCCGGGCTTGACAACAATGGACAGGTTCGCCGTACCAGAGATGTTCGCGACCGTATCGGTCACTTTCACTGTGAAGTTCACGGTCCCGGTAGTGTCTGCGCTCAACAGCGTACCGGAGATCACGCCCGCCGTAGAGAGTGACAGTCCGCCGGGCAGCGACGTTCCGCCGGTCAACTGCCATGAGTAGTTAGTTGCTAAGCCCGTGCCGCCGGTCGCGGAGAGAGTTTCTGTCGGATAAAGGCCATTCACATACGCGGTAGGCAGCGTGGATGTAGTCACGCTCATGGCCGGATAACTGATGGTCAGCGTGTAGCTCTGCGTAGCCGAATCGCCATAGGCGTCGGCCGCCTTCACGGTGAAGTTGAACGCGCCTACATCCGCGGCTTTGCTTGGAGTGCCGGTGATGGCGCCGGTGCCCGCGTTCAACGAGAGATCCGGCGGCAGCGCGCCAGCCGAAATGCTGTACGTGAGCGCGCCCGCCCCGCCGGTGGCTGCGGCGCTCCCTGAGAAGGCCACGCCATAAGTACCGGTGGTCGGCACAGAGCCGGTAAAGGTGATGGCCGGGGCCGCGGCGATGGCGATGCTCAGACTTCCGGAGGTGGCAGTGTCCCCGTAAGCGTCTGTCACTGTAACCGTGAAGGTAGCTGTGCCTGCGTCTGCAGCCTTGGGAGTTCCGGTGATCGCACCTGTGCTTGGATTCAGGCTGAGATCGGCAGGCAAGGAGCCGCTGGCGATGGTGTAGGTAGGCGCGCCAAGCACGCCGGTGGCCGCGACACTGCCCGTATAGGCCACGCCGACATTGCCACCCGGCAGCGTGGGCGAAAACGAGATGCTCGGCGCGGTGATGGTGATGGTGAGCGGCGACGAGGTCGCGCTCAACGGAGTAGGCGTGCCTGAATCCGTGGCCTTGAATGTGAGATTGGTATAGCTACCGGCGCAGGAGGCAGTGGGCGCCGTACCCGATGCAGTGGTCAGGGTGCCGTTGGACTTGAGGGTCAGGCAGGAAGGCAACGTGGTGCCGGCACCCAATGCCCAGGTAAACGGCGGAATTCCGCCGCTGGCTTGCAGGGTCACCGAATATGCTGTGCCCACCGCACCCGCGAGGCTGGCGCTGGTGGACGTGACCACCGGCGCGGCAGGTACTGTAATCGTGGTCGAGCCCGACTCAGCGCTGTTCGCGATCGACGTGGCCGTGACGGTCGCCGTCTGTTGGGCGCTGGTAGCTGCGGGCGCGGTATACGTCGCTGACGATGTGGTGGTGTTAGAGAGCGATCCTCCGCCACTCACCGTCCAATTCACGCCGGCGTTGTTCTTGTCATTCGTAACGGTGGCCGTTAGTGTCACCGTATCGCTGCCGTCAACCGTGGACGAGGACGCTGTTACGGCGACACTAATCGGTTTCGAGCTGCTGCCTCCGCAGCCGGAGAAAAACGAAGCCGCACCTACCGCAAAAACAGCCAGAACAATCCCTTTGCGCATAGGCGCCCTCCTGAAATTGATGGCCCAAAATAAGACACGAAACCGTTCACTTCGAGCAGCCAAGCCTGGGTACAGACCGCAGCCCGTCTTGGGTTCCCCAGCAGTTACGTTCACCCTGCGGGGCGAGATTTGTGAAATTTGGGCGGAAAGACAGCCGAACTGGGAAGTCAATTGTCGTAACATTGTCCAGCGGATGAAATCGATAGCATCCGCCCCGATCGGCCGTCATTGACCCCTTGGGAAGCAATCTTGCGAAGTTCCGTGGAGTTCGCAAGTTCCGAATTTCTTCCTTTTTATTCCCTCGCAACTTCTAGGCAACAAAGAGAAAAAGAGTTAACATACTCGCTACACTCCCCCGGAAGGTGAATCTCCCCATGCGCCCCACGCGACAAGGAGAGCGCCTGGCCCTCTGGTCGGCCTTTGAGTTTGACCTTGGGACGCTTAGGCTGCAGAAACACGGGCTCCGGCTCCGCATAGAGCAGAAGCCGGCGCAGCTATTGGCCCGTCTGCTTGAGGAGCCGGGTCAGGCTATCGGGAGGGATGAATTAGTCAATCTGCTCTGGCCTGGTGAGCAGCATGGAGATTTCGATCAGCGTTTGAACAAGGCAGTCCATAAGCTTCGTTGTAGTCTTGGGGACGACCCCGCAGATCCCCGGTTCGTGCAAACGCTGAGCCGTTATGGATACCGGTTTATCGCGGATGTTGAGTTCGTGAGCCGGAACGGCCGATCAGTTCTTGCAATGGCTCCCAATGGCCCAGCGCAAAAGGAACCCCAACCGCTCCTGGAACAGGTTGATTATTCTGCACAGCGCGAAGAATCAGTTACGCGAGGTCCGCGTTACGCACTTGGTTACGCAGGTAACAGCCTCGATGGTAGTCAAGCGGGAACCGCAGCGAAAAGCGGCTTCGACTGGGTCCAGAATTCAATTCTTTTCAGCAAACGCAGGTTGTGGACGCTTGCTGCGGGGCTGGTTATTGCCACTGCTCTGTTTTCTGTATGGGCTCTCCATAGAACGGCGCATTTTCCTGGCGCACACCGATCGATCGCGGTTCTGAGTTTTGCCAACCTGAGCGGAAATCCTGCCGACCAATGGCTTTCGGCAGCACTGTCAGACTGGTTATCAAGCGATCTGGCTGCAGGAGCAGGACCGCGCGCCATCTCACGAGAAGAGATCGCACGATTCCGGTCCGAGCACGGGCTGAGCAATCTCGATCAGGTCAGCCCGGACGTGCTCGGCAAGATGAATCACGACCTGGGATCTGACCTGGTACTTTCCGGCTCATACGCCGCTTCGGGAACCGATGACCAGAGCCAAATTCGACTGGACGTCCAGATGCACGATGCCCGCTCCGGCCAACTTCTGCTCGCGATAAGCGCATCGGGTTCGCGCGCGGAAATATTCGATCTGGCGGCGAGTGCGGCTGTCCAGTTGAGAAGAAAACTCCGGCTGGATCCTCTGGATAGCTCAAGCCTGGTCTCTCTGCGCGCGATGTTGCCCACGAATCCCGATGCGGCGCGATTCTATGCCGAAGGAACCGAGGAGATCGAAAGATATGATCCCGTCGATGCACGCACCCTGATCGAGAGGGCAGTTGCTTTGGAACCTGAACATGCGCTTTCTCACTCGGCTTTGAGCACCGCGAATACGATGCTCGGCTTTTCTGGAGACGCGAGAGCAGAGGCAAAGAAGGCGCTCGATCTGGCCGGCAGCCTCACCGCCGAGCAGCGGCTTCTTGTTGAAGGTCAGTTTTACGAAGCCAACTACGAGTGGGACAAAGCGGTCGAGGTCTATTCCAGGCTATTTCAACTCTTTCCCGACAGCATAGAAAACGGCATTCGCCTTGCCCACGTTCAGACTCTGGCCGGAAAGCCGCTGGTAGCGCTCGACACGATTGCACAGGTGCATCAGGTACCGGTTGGTTCCGACGATGAGGCCAGACTTGATATTGCGGAGGCGGAGGCTGCCTCATCTATCTCCGACTTCCGCCGCCAAAGAGACGCTGCTATGCGCGCGGCGGACCGGGCACGCTCGTCGCAGGCAACTCAATTAGTTGCCCGGGCAGAGGAGGAACAAGGCGAAGCTCTGAGAGCTCTAGGAAACCTTTCCGAAGCGATGACCTTATGGAGGGACGCGGAGACCAGATACACGGCCATAGGTGACCGTTCGGCCGTGGCTCGACTGCTGATCGACCAGGGACATGTGCACTGGGAGCAGGGTGATCCTCGGGGAGCGGAAGCCAGCTATTCGAGTGCGGTTTCGATTAGCGAACAGATAGGGGACGAAACCAACCATGGACGTGCTCTTGCAGCACTGGCGCAGGTTCGGATGTATTATGTCGGGTTGGCGGAGGGGGAAAAGCTGTGCAATCAAGCATTGGCGATCTTTCGAAGGATCGGCAACAAACAGGAGGAGGCCTACACGCTGAGCGTCCTGGCCGATATTTTGTTCACTCATCATGCGCAAGCGATCCGCCTGTATCAGCAATCGCTCGAGCTGAGCCGGGAAGTGAATGATCGCAGCCGCATTGCCGGACGGCTGATGGATCTCGGAATCGAGGCAACGGTTCAGGGAAAGCTGAATTTGGCCGAAAACGATCTTCAGCAATCCCTGGCCCTCTTTCGCCAAACCGGTGAAAAAAACAGAGAAGGACTGCAGTTGAATTTGCTTGCGATTGTTCGTACGTGGCAAGGCCGGCTCGACGAAGCAGACAGCTTGTCAACCCAGGCGATCGCAATCCTGACTTCGGTCGGGGAGTCCATTCCGCTTGCCCAAAGCCGCCAAACCCTCGGAGTCGTGCAAATGGGAAAAGGACGGCTTGCCGATGCCGAGACGACTCTGAAGCAGGCGATCGAAGGACACAGGGATGCCAATAACCCGGGCGGCGTCGCGATTGCGTCCGGTCAACTGGCGGAGGTCCTACTCAAAGAAGGAAAGTTGGCTGAAAGCAGGGAGGCTCTCCGGGCATATGATGAGTGGTTCCGGAAAACCCCGCAGCAGCAGCCGATTTTCGGAGAGCACGTCACGCAAAGAGCAATTGTCGCCGCGCTACTTGATGCAGCCGACGGTAAATTAGAGCGGGCGCAGAATGAAGCCTTGACGGCCGTGAATCTAGCCTCAACTGCGGACCAGGGAAGCATGCTGATGAAGGCCCGACTGGCTCTTGGCGAAATTGAGTTGCAGGGCGACGACCAGGCTGCCGGCCGCCGCGATCTGGAATCCCTTGCAGTGAAGGCAGAAAACATGGGTTTCGGTCTAATCAACCGGGATGCACAACGAGCGCTCCTAGCGCACGATCAGGAAAACGCGCACTCCTCGAATCCGACTGGAGTTTCCGGGCGCAACTGGACCCGATGATTTACGGGACGTGCCGTACTGGAGTCTTCGGTGACGGGAAGCGCCGCAACCCTCTACATTCAGACCTGCTCCAGCGATTTCGCTTCAAGCGTATACAAAACCGGGACTGCCGAGTGACTTTTTCCTCAAGAAAAAGCCGTCCGCGGCGGCGGACACGATGCAGGCTTGTCAACATAGGAAGCGAAACCGCTCTAATGGCACAACCGATGTGCAGAACAATCTACAACTCGGCGCGGGAGTCGTGTTCCGCTTTCGGCAATGAAGCCTCATCAGGAGGTCTTTTGCGATCTTGAATCTGAGTGATCACGAACGCGAATACTGGGAACTCTGGGAAAAAGAAACCGGAGACCCAAATACCACGCCTGGCGGCAGACTTCTGAATACCATTCAATTTATACCCAAACGAACCAGCGTTCCCTCATTTCAAGGGGTATCTCCCTGAAAGCAGCTCGGTCATCCGCGTAAAATCAACCTTATCTGCCAGCGCAGCCGATAGAGCTCGAGAACCTCACTGGCCCGGAGTTTCTTCAGGCTCGTCCAGAGAATGAAGTATTCGGCCAATTCTATAGCATTTTCAGAGTTGCTGTACTCTTTCATCGCGTTGTCATCCTGAGCGACCAAGTGTTTTCCCTCATGCAATGAGGGAAGGCACGAGGGAGTCGAAGGATCTGCGGTTGTTTTTCTGATTCGGGAGGGAGTACACCATCTGTGAAATTGCTCTAATGAAAGCGGAGAGGCGCTCTCCTGATCGCGCCGCGCTCGGCGCAGCATTCGCTCCCGCCCAAAGGCATCCCCACACATACTGTGAAATCTGGAGCAGGAGACGTGCTCGCTTTCGCCGAGACTCGGCTAGGCATTATCGGAGTGTGGCCGGAAAAGGATCCTGGCGGCGTCCTGCCTTCGCTGGGGGGAGGGGTAGCTTATGATCCCCTGGTCAAAGCTGTTTAACAAGAACGTTCGCATCGCCATGGGCTGCGACGATGACAAACGATAGAACAGAAGCTTCGCATCATCAACGGCGCAGCACGGCTAAGCCAGGTGGTCAGCCACCGGCTTTCATTGGAACAGGCGCCCGGGGTATTTGCTAGCTTCGACCAGCGCGCGGATGGCTACATCAAGGTGACACTCAGGCCTTAACTAGGTCTTCCAGCGAGTTCGAAAAACCCCAGCGCCAGGAGCACCGCCGCAACTGGAATCCAGATTACGGTCTCAAGCCAATGGTGAACAAGGAAGGCCGCGAAAACCGCGTCTGATCGCGCTCCTATCCTTGACTTCTCTTTGCCTTGAGGCGCTCTGCTACACGGTCGAGATTCACGACCACGCGTTCGTGGATGCCCTTTCCTATGTCTTCAAACTCGTCCCGTGCGCTCACGGCAAAGACGATGCGCCGCCCCTCGACGCTTGTGACCTCCGCTTCTGCCGTCACCTGCTGCCCGACTGGTGTCGGCGCGAGGTGACGA
Source organism: Acidobacteriaceae bacterium (assembly GCA_030038195.1). Lineage (GTDB taxonomy): Bacteria > Acidobacteriota > Terriglobia > Terriglobales > Acidobacteriaceae > Telmatobacter. Next base: position 25,600 of record JASHPJ010000133.1, on the reverse strand, counting down.
ATATCGATTGCAGTCCCGACAGCGCTCTCGCCTGGTTCCAGGTAACCTCGAATGGCGTTGAGCGCGGCATTCTCCATCACCAGGACCATGACCGGTGTGGCGAGCACCGGCGGCAACGATGGATCCTTAAGGCGGTTGGCCAGGTGTTCGTGTGCGACAACGAGAGTCGAACGCCCCTTCGCGCCGAGCGATATCGTCTGCATGTTTATGTCTCCGTTCACTGATGGCAATGCCGCGCTCCCGGCGATGTTCAGAATTGCGCCGCTGACCTGCCTGAGCATGACCGCGACGACAGCGCGCAAGCAAATAGCCCGTGCGCATATTGAGAATGAGCATGTCGTCCAAGACCCGTGGTTCCGTTTCCCAGAGAGGCGTGCCCCCGGCATACGCACCAATCATGGTGAAGAACGGCAAAATCACACTTCGCCTTCGTTAGGTAAGAGTTCAAGAGCATTGCCCTTATGAGCTGCGATATGGTCGGTCTTATCGCTTTTGATCTCATACTGAGGTTCGTTTTCCGAGGCATGATGCACATACCCCTTGTAGTCAAAGTCTCTGGTGTGGACCGCGATAATAGTTCCTGACACGTGACCTGCCTCGGAGTTCCAGCTTACGTGATCGCCAATTCTGAATGTTCTGGCCATTTTGCATTTTCTCCCTCGTTAGAATTGCCAGTTCTTTACAGGCAGATTGATTAATGCGAAGTGCCAACTGGTATGGCCTGGTCCTTCGGTGCATCGACCACATAGTTGACGGTGCCGCCGAACTCCAGGGCAGCGAAGGGCACATTCGATTCTCCATTCAGTTCCGCAAGCCGCGCCAGCAGCCACGGCTCGGGCTGACCGAAGCTGAGTCTCCGCACGGCTACAGGCGACGATTTAAGCTGTGGCTGGTGGCTGATCGGGTCCCGCGCGTACCAGGTGTGCTGGTTGGCTGATTGCGAACCTTGCCCGTAATGGAACGGCACGAAGACCTCCCCTGGCCGGACTGTATCAACGACCATAGCGATACCCTCCCACCGGCCATGCGGGGACTTGATCTCGACCATATCGCCAAGCCTGATCTCCAGGCGGGCAGCGTCGGCCGGGTGAATTTCTACATACGGATGAGGCGCTCGTTCGTTCAGCGCTTTGGATCGGGCCGTCTTTGTACGGGTATGAAAGTGATAAACGACGCGTCCCGTGTTGAGCAGGAATGGATAATCTTCAGAGGTCGGGTTCGGGTGTCGCCGCCAATGCACTGGCCTGAGAAACGCCTTGCCTTTGGGATCGATCCGCGCGTAGTCGCTGCGTGTATTCTCATTGCCGGTCAGCAAGTCCGCACCGTAGCTTTCGCATTCGTCGATGCCTGTCCAGAATTTCAGATCCTCATACAAGCGCTCGGTACCACGGGGATGTTGCTCATTACAGGGCCAGCGAACTGCGCCCATTTCCAGAATCAATTCGTAGGTCATCCCGGAATAATCGCAAGGGCGGCCTTTTGACACCTTGCGCCATTCCTCAAATGCATCCTTCGGTTCCTTGAACGGGATTAGTGGCGCACCGTCCCGGTCCTTGAATCCCAACCGGTTGGCGACCTCGACGAAGATATCGAAATCGCTCCGCGCCTGCCCAGGCGGATCAACAGCCTTCAGCAAGAGATTGACGCTGCGCTCGGCATTTGTAACGCAACCTGTTTTCTCACCCCACATCGCCGCCGGGAAATAGATGTCTGCCAGATCGACTGTCTCCGCATCGAAGAATGGGTCCTGAACCACCAGGAAAAGCTTGCGCAGTATCCGCTTACTGCGGTTCTGATCAGGCAGGCTGACGAGCGGGTTCGTCCCAATGACCCACATGAATTCGATCTCGCCACGTTCAGCGGCCTCCATCATGAGCAGGATGTCCTTCGGCACCTCGGGATGGAATTTGTCGAAGTCCAGATTCCAGCATTCGCACAGATCACGCATCTGCGCTTCGCAGTGTGGATTGCGATAGGCAGGGAAGGAACCTCCCGCGCCTGCCTCTCGGTTGCACATGGCCGAGGGCTGTCCTGCCATCAGCAACGGACCCGCTCCTGGCTTGCCGATCGCGCCCAGGAGCAAGTGCATTGTGTTTACCAAGGAAGATGAGGCAGTAGCTTCGACGCTTTGATAGAACCCTTGCAGGACAGTCGAGACCATGCGCGGCGTTGTGCCGATCCACTCGGCTGCAGTTTCAAGGTCGCACAGGGAGATGCCGCAGATCTGGGCAACACGCTCCGGCGGATACTCGCGAGTCACCTCGTCAAGTTGATCGAATCCGACCGTGTACTGCGCGATAAAATCACGTTTCGCCCAGCCGTGCGCGATCAGCAGATGAATGATGCCGTTCATAAGCGCGACATTCGTTCCAACCCGCAGTTGCAGGTGCAAATCAGCGCCCTGTCGCACCGTTGGCGTTCGGCGGGGATCGGCAACGATAATTCGAGCGCCGTTCTGTTGTTTCGTGGCCAGCATCCGCTCCCACAAGACGGTCTGCGACTCCGCGACGTTGTGGCCATATAGACATAGCAGATCGGCATGATCGATATCCACATACGATGCAACGGGACCGTCCACGCCGAAATTGGCCATAAGACCTGTGGCAGAAGTCGCGGTGCATAGCCGAGTGTTTCCATCAATGTTGGAAGATTGCAAGCCACCGCGCCAAAGCTTGCCGAGTGTATAAAACCCCTCGATTGTGAGCTGGCCGGAGTTGTAACAGGCCAGATTTTGATGTCCTTGCTGCCAGGCGTTCTTGAATTTCTCGATGAAAAAATCCATGGCCTCCGGCCAGCTAACCGGCTCAAGCGGAGATCCTTTTCTCCTCCGGATCATCGGCATCGTGCCTCGCCGCTTCGAGTTGTTGGCAACCCAACTGTGCTCGCCCTTCGGACCGAGATGACCGAAATTGACAGGATGATTGGCGGCCCCGCGCACTCCCACGATCCGGCCACCCTTCACTGCAATGTCAAGGCCGCAGCCATTGGAGCACAGGATGCAAGCTGAATGCACCCATCGATCGGGTTCATCCTGAATACCGAGATTGGCATCAATCCTGCGCTGCATACGATTCAGCTCGACGATTCGAGAGGCAACCCTAGTCTAAACTTGCGTCGGGTCATTTCGTGGTTTGAAGTGCTTTGGTCGTGGTTTGTGCGGCTTTGGCAGCGGTTTCTGCTGTCTTGGCTTTGGACTGAACTACGATCTTCTTCGGAAGCGCAGACGGATCGATGGGGACCACGATCTCCAGAATTCCGTCGCTCAGTGTCGCCGTCAGCTTGCCGGTGTCGCTGCCATCAGGCAGCGGAATGACGCGTCGAAAGCTATGCGTCGTGATCTCGCGCTCAAAAAACATCTTCGCGGAATCCTTGGTCTCTGTCTCTTGTTCGCCGGAGAGGACCAGCGAGTTGCCCTGAACATGGACGCTGACCTGTTCCGGGGTCAGTCCTGGTAAAGGCATGGTGAGGTGAAACTGTTTATCAGCTTCGTCCAGCCATGTCTCAATGGGTGGAACCATGGCGAGAACTTCCGTGGAAAGCCCTGGCACCGCGTGGTACCTGAAAAGATGGTGAAGGGCATGGTCGAAATCCCGGCGAACGTCCAGGAGCGGCTCAAAGATGTGGTCGCGTAGCATCAACTTCGACATGGATTGTCTCCTTTACAAAAAACGGGTTGCGATGCACGCCTTGCAAGGATTCCCAGGCAGCATTGCGTCGGCGCTTCATTCCGATGCGGAGGTCGAAGCAAGCCTGGACGTACTCTGGCACTCCGCCGTCCGAGTAGGACTGGCTCACATCGCCTATCGATGCTACCGACGCGAAAGAGGGGTCGACAATTATGTCTTCATATAGGGTCTTGGCTGAATTGCCACATACCTGCAAGAGCATCCCGCTGCGTAATCCTGCATAAGGATAGCTCGGAACGCAATCTGTTTAAGAGCTTGCTAGATCGCACGCAGTGGCCCTCATCATCGGGATTGATACCTGCCGGCCTCGCGCCGCTCAACCGGCGTGCGCAGGAGCGGTACGCAACTATATGTTTCTATAATTCACTGGACAGTGGTTCGCGCGATAGGATGGGAAGGGATCGTTGTCAGTAACGATGGAATAATAACCGGACTTCATTGCAGATGAAGCGAAACGATGTAGCGCGTCTAGGAGGTTTCGGGTGAGCGTTCGGGCCTCTCCAGCACTGATCCCAGCATTGATCTTTGATTTGGATGGGGCATTGATTGATCTATTGGCCCACCTTGACGAAGCGGGCATCCGAACAACGGATTGACATCAGCGTGCATGGGATCGATAGTCGTAAATTGAGATTGAAACTGAAGAAATGGATACTCCCAAAGAGATCAACGAAGTCGTTCTTCCCCAGCCGGTGGTCGGCCCGCTGACGCGCTCGGCGATCTTTCTTGTGCTCTCTATCCGGCCTGATCGCTGCAACCATCCGGCGGTGCGCTTTTTTCTCGCAGGCCTTTCAGGGTTGGTGCGCGCCGTTGAATTTCGGAATATCGAGGCCGGCCTTACATGTGTTATTGGATTCGGGTCAGATGCCTGGGACAAGCTCTTTGGCTTGCCGCGTCCCGCCGAGCTTCACCCTTTTCGAGAGCTTCGCGCCGGCAACCGCCACGCCGTCTCCACGCCGGGGGACATCCTGTTTCACATTCGCGCCAAACGCATGGACCTCTGTTTTGAGCTGGAGACACGCATCTTAAGCAGTCTTGGAGATATCGTTACAGTTGCCGACGAAGTGCACGGATTCCGATATTTCGACGATCGCGATCTCCTTGGATTTGTCGATGGCACGGAAAATCCACGCGGCGCGGCTGCCAGCGAGGCTGCGATTGTGGGTAACGAAGACCCGGCCTTTGCAGGCGGCAGCTACGTCATCGTGCAGAAGTACCTTCACGACATGAAGGGATGGGATTCTCTTTCTGTCGAGACACAGGAGCTCATTATCGGCCGCAGAAAGCTCTCTGATATCGAGTTGAGTGATGCCGAAAAGCCCGCCTACGCGCACAATGCTCTGACATCCATCGAAGAGGACGGAAAACAGCTCCAGATACTGCGGGACAATATGCCTTTTGGACGACCAGGCCAGGAGGAATTCGGAACATACTTTATTGGCTATTGCCGCACGCCGCGCGTCACCGAGAAGATGCTCGAGAACATGTTCATAGGCAATCCGCCCGGCACCTACGACCGGCTGCTCGATTTCAGCCATCCGGCGACCGGCAGTTTGTTCTTCGTGCCGACCGCAACGTTTCTGGATAACATCAGCGCCGATGCTCCGGACACGAGCGTGACCGGCGCTCCGCTGACACCTGAGCCGCCTTCCACCGTGCCCGCTCACGATGACTCCCTCGGAATTGGATCGCTCAAAGAGGAGAAACAAGACTAAAGGAGAAAACGATGAATAACCTCCATCGAGAACTTGCACCCGTTTCCGATGCCGCTTGGTCACAGATTGAGGAAGAAACCACGCGCACGCTCAAGAGATATCTTGCGGGAAGACGCGTTGTGGACGTCCCAGCCGCTGGCGGCATCGCTTTGCCAGGAGTTGGAACCGGCCATCTGAAATCGATCTCGGCTCCCGCAGAGGGGATCATTGCCAACCAGCGCGAGGTCAAGCCTCTCGTTGAATTGCACGTGCCGTTCGAGTTGTCTCGCCAGACGATCGATGATGTGGAGCGTGGATCGGACGACTCTGATTGGCAGCCGGCCAAAGACGCCGCCAAGAAAATTGCCTTTGCGGAAGACAGAGCGATCTTTGATGGATACAAAGACGCCGGCATCCAGGGCATTCGAGAAGACACCAGCAATCCAATCCATGCGCTCCCCGCGGATGTGCGGGAATATCCGGATACCGTCGCGCACGCATTGAGCCAGCTACGCCTTGTCGGCGTAAACGGTCCATACTCGGTCGTGCTTGGTGCCGATGAGTATACGACGCTCGCCGAGACTCGCGATCACGGATATCCAGTCCTCGAACACGTCAAACGCATTGTGGATGGCAACCTGATCTGGGCGCCGGCGATCCAGGGCGCGTTCGTCCTGACGACGCGAGGCGGCGATTTTCAACTCAATCTAGGACAGGATGTTTCGATCGGCTATCTCAGCCACAACGAGTCTGTAGTGAAGCTGTATCTCCAGGAGACATTCGTGTTCCGCGTCCTGACCAGCGAGGCCTCTGTCGCTCTGTCTCCGTCAAAGAAATCGTCCTGAGATTTGGTCCAGGTGGTTCACTGCACCGATGAAGTACCCCCAGATCATTACGTCGCGCACCCAGCGATTGCGCCTTAGACTCCAGCGTCTCTACCGCCTCTTTCGGGGTCAATACTGGTTTCCTCATGTCCCTCTTGCTCTGATGCTCATCCTGGCCGGCTACTGGGTCTTGCAAGGGGGCTTCGGCAGTCACTGGTATCTGGGGCTGCGCACCCTGGTCAGCGGGGAGTTCCACCTCCAGTTGCGCAAGCTGCCGTCCCTGTTCATCGGCTGTGGCATGATGACCATGGGGCTGGGTCTGCTTTGGCGTTCCCGGCTCGCATGGATGGTTGCCTTGTTGCTAGCGGTCACCGCAACGGTGAATGTGTTGCTCGGCAAACAGGTTCACGGAGAGCTCCTGGCAGCGTATTTCATCCTCATCGTCTTCGCACTCCTGCTCGGCTGGCGGCACTTTGATCGGTCGAGCATCGCGGCAAGTACGCTCTTCGCCCTGACCTCTGTCTTCATGCTGCTGCTCTACGCCACGTTCGGTGCGTATTATCTTGGCGCGGAGTTCAAGCCGCATATCACCGATCTGGTCACCGCTCTCTACTATGCCATGGTCACCATGAGCACCGTCGGCTATGGCGACATCATCCCGCAAACTCCTGAGGCCCGGCTGTTCACCATCTCCGTCATTGTCCTTGGCGTAGCTGTTTTTGCCACTTCACTCACGGCCGTGATCGCTCCCCTGGTGAGCCAAAGCCTCCAGCGTATCGTCAGCCGAAAAGGAAAAGAGATGAAACGAGAGAACCATTTCGTCGTGGTCGGCAATACTCCCCTCGCAGCCAACACGGCGCGAGAGCTCGCAAAACGCGGCCTGGCGGTGACTCGCATTCTGCGGGAAGTACCCGAACCGGGAGAGTCTAAGAATGCGGACATTATCGTCGGAGATCCCAGCATGATCGAGACCCTCCGCGAGGCCGGTGCGGAACATGCCGCAGCGGTGCTGGCCATGCTGGCGGACGACTCGGAAAACGCGTTCGTGGTTCTTGCGGTTAAGGAGTTCGCGCCGAATACCCGCACTGTCGCCGCGGTAAACGATGCGCATCACCTGAGCCGAGTCAAGCTTGCGCAGCCGGATGTCGTGATCGCGCCGCAGGTACTGGGAGGGGAACTCACCGCAATGCTGCTGGCAGGAGAACAGGTGACGCCCGACTTCGTGATGCAGCGGGTCTTCCTGAATGCCGGGGCGGAATCATCGGCTCCGGCGTGAAGGATAGCTTCGCGCCTGAGTGGTCCGGTATTTCAGAGATCGCCTCGGAGATCGCAAATCCGCCCGCATTATATAAAGACATAATTGGCGTCTATCGAACCGTAATCTGCCATCTCTTGCAGATCGTTTAGGGAAATCCGCGCACGGCTCATCGTCGGCCTAACCAGTGCCGATCATCTTTTATCCCAGGCCACAACACAGAAATGGAATCCGCGTTTCGAGGGTTTCATGATTCCAACTTTATCTCCGCACACTAAAGGTAGCAGCGTTCGGCATCCTGCAACGATCGGTTCGACAAACGTGCTTCTCGGAAGCGATCTTGTGCCTCGATGAGTGTCAAGGCATGTTGGCGATAACTGACGCTCGTATTTCTCCCGCACGCAGCACACACTGGCAATTTTTCGAGCGACTGAACGGAGCGAATGTTTTGGAGACGCCTTGACCTTGTATATGTCTGATGTGTATAGGTAGAAGTACTAGGTATGGGCGATGAGAGCAGATTCGAACTTCCGCAAGGGACTCTCGATCTCCTCATCATGAGGGTTGTTGCGCTTGGCCCCATTCACGGCTATGCCATCGCGCAAAGAATCCAGCAGATCTCGCGCGACGCACTCCAGGTCCAGCAGGGGTCACTCTATCCCGCCCTTCATCGGCTCGAATACAAAAAGTTCCTTGCCTCTCACTGGAAGCCTTCCGAGACCGGCCGGGAAGCCAAGTTCTACGAGCTTACCGCTAGAGGCCGAACCCACTTGAAGAGCGAAACTGAAAATTGGGCACGTCTCATCGGCATCGTGGGTCTCATTTTTGAGGGAACCTTGGAGGGAGTCTGATGAACTGGTTGCGCGGGCTCTTCACCCGCAAGCAAATGGAAGCGGAGTTGGATAAAGAACTGCGCTTTCACTTTGAGTCCCAAGTCGAAGACAAGCTTCGCTCTGGCATCGCCGAGACCGAAGCCCGCCGCCTCACACGGCTCGAGTCCGGCGGGATCGAACAGACAAAGCAGGCAGTGCGGGATCATCGCGCCGGCACTGGCCTGGAGCTGTTTTGGCAGGATGTGCGCTTTGGCCTGCGCCAGTTGTGGCAGAATCCTGGCTTCACTCTTTCCGCCATTGCCGCGCTTGCCCTTGGCATCGGCGCAAACACTGCGATCTTCTCTGTCGTGAATACGGTGCTGCTCAAGCCGCTCACCTATCCCGACGCCGATCGCATGGTGAATTTTCTGGCGCCGTCAACCGAAATCGCCAATGACCTTCACAATATCCCGGAGTTTCACTTCCTTCAGCGACAAACGGACCTGTTTAAGGAGGTCGCAGCATTCGACAACGCGGGTCCCGGGTTCAACCTTACCGGCAGCAGCCGTCCGGAGCAAGTCAACGGGATTCACGTGACCGAAGGCTACTTCCGCATGTATGGCGCGCCCATGGCACTGGGACGGACATTCACCCCGCAGGAGGACTCGCCACATGGCGGCAACGTTGTCGTCCTGAGCTACAGTTTGTGGCAGCGCAAGTTCGGCGGCGACCCGGCTATCGTGGGGAAATCTATTTCGCTGGGCAATCAGCCATACACCGTTGTCGGCGTGATCGGAAAGGATTTCGCGGGCGACGTGCAGGCCGACCTCTGGCTTCCGTTTCAGTTTAACCCGGCTAGCACCGACTTGAACGTCGCCTATTATGTGACCGGATTGCTCCAGCCGGGCGTCACCGTGGCGCAGGCCAACGCCGCATTAGCGGCAGCAACCCCTGAGTACCTCCGTGAGTACCCGAAGTCGTGGGATCCGCACTTCAGGGTTGGGCCATTGTTCGACAGCATCATCGGCGACGCGCGTAATTCGCTGCTGTTGATGCTGGGTGCGGTAGGGCTGGTGCTGCTGATCGCATGCGCCAATGTCGCCAATCTGCTGCTGGTGCGCGCCACGGTCCGCAAACGCGAGTTTGCGATCCGTTCAGCACTGGGGGCTGGCCGCGCGCGCATCGTGCGTCAACTGCTGACGGAAAGCGTGTTGCTCTCCCTGGCCGGTGGCATTCTCGGCATGGCTCTCGGCTTTGTGGGCATGCGCGCGCTGCTCGCGGTCAGTCCTGCCGGCCTGCCTCGCATCGGCGAAAACGGCTCGGCCATCAGCATTGATTGGCACGTGCTCGGCTTCACCCTCGCTGTCTCTTTGCTGACGGGCATCCTCTTTGGAATGTTCCCCGCCTTCAGCGCTTCGCGTTCCGACTTGACCTCAACGCTTAAAGAGAGCGGCAACCGCTCGGGTACTGGCTTTCGCGAGGGAAAGGCCCGCTCGCTGCTGGTCGTGAGCGAAATCTCGCTGGCCCTGGTGCTGCTTATCGCCGCGGCACTGCTCATCCGAACCTACATCGCCCTCCACAACGTCGATCCTGGTTTCGATTCTCATAATGTTCTGACCATGGAGATGTCGCTCAACGGCCCACGCTACCAGAATACGGCCGGCATCATTCAACTCTCGCGGGATGGACGCAACCGGCTCAATGCCCTCCCTGAAGTAGAACTTGCGGCCGCCGGTTTTTGGCGGCCTATCGATGTCGAAGATGGCACGGGGGAATTCCACATCGTCGGGCGTCAGGTCGAAAAGAACTGCTGTGGAAGCAAGTGGATGAGCATTACGCCGGGTTACCTCAGCCTGTTCCGGATCCCCGTTCTGCGTGGACGCGACTTCAACGAAGACGACAGTACCGACGCGCCCCGCGTAGCGCTCATCAATGAGGCCTTCGCCCGGAAATTCTTCCCCCACGAAGACCCCATAGGACAGCAAATCGACCACGGGCAGGGAGGGGGGCAGAGAGGGATAGAAACCGTGATCGGCATCGTCGCCGACTTCCACGATGGCGGCCTTACCAGACGAGCCGACGCCATGATGATCGTTCCCATTGCCCAGGTCTCGGATGACTACAACGCGGCCTACGCCAATATCCAGCCGCTCTTCTGGCTGGTGCGAACCCACGGCGACCCGCATCCGTCCATTCCCGCTATCACCGAGCAGTTGCGCATCGCGAGTGGCGGATTCCCAGTGGCCCATATCCGCACCATGGATGAGGTAATGGGGCGCTCCACGGCGCGACAGAGCTTCAGTATGCTATTGCTTACAATTTTCGGTGCGGTGGCGTTGCTGCTCGCTGCCGTCGGCATATACGGCCTGATGGCCTATTCTGTCGCACAGCGCACCCAGGAGATGGGCATCCGCATGGCCCTCGGCGCGGATCGATCCGTCATCCGCAAGCTCATTGTCTGGCAGGGCATGAGGCTGGCGTTGATAGGTGTAGTCGTTGGTATTATTGCATCCTTCGGACTTACGCGCCTCTTGTCCACCTTCCTCTTTGGTGTCAGGCCTTGGGACCCTACTGTGTTTGTATCGGCGCCGCCCATCCTCACTGCGATTGCTCTGCTCGCCGTGTGGCTTCCTGCCGCGCGTGCCTCCAAAGTCGATCCCATGCAGGCGTTGCGTGCGGAGTAACCCGAAAACGGTTGGGCATAACTCGTCAATAATCTGGTCGGGGGAAAAACAGGCAAAGGATGACGCACTGAATTTTGAATGAGACACTTCAGAATGCTGGATATTCATTGAGTTGATGCCAAATCGCCAAGTATGAAGTCGAGAAGGGTGATGCTATGCTAGTGTCCCGTCTCTGAAGTTCACAACATAAATGCTGCTGTCGTCCTGAGCGAGGGTCGCCGCGGTCCGCCGCGGCGGAGAGTCGAAGGTCGAAGATCCGCCGTGGCGGGACCTGCGGTTTGGGATGTCAATTTATGACACGAACTTCTGGGACGCCACACTAGTGATCTGTCGCACGATGAGTACGTTGTACTGAAGTCAACCATTGAATTCGCGAACCCTGGACATCGACGGTGACACTTGGTTTTCATTTGAGCATGGTCCTTTCTGCTCGTCCTGTTCAGATCTCGGCAGTTGCTCTTTCGCGAGCCGCTGCTCACTTACAATTCCTCTGTCGAGCATTTCCGCTTTCTTAGGAGAATACATTTGACTTACGCCGCAGCGCACCTCAATCGCAGGACCTTCCTAAAATCCTCTGTGGCTGCAATCGCAGTTGCCACTTTACCGGGGAGTGTGAGCGGCTTGGGCTCACGGCCGCCCATCGCAGACATCTTCCTCGATCTAAACCGGATTCACAAATGGGACGGCTCGAACGGCGATACGTGGGATCCCTTCTGGGCTGATGACGGCTCCCTTTATGCCTTCAATTGCGACGGCCGCGGCTTTGGCACTAGAAGCATGAATCTCGCATTGAACAAGCTTTCAGGCGAGGCGCCGGATGCGCTCATCGGGAGTCAGGTGAACCCCATGTCCGAGTATGGCAAAGGCAGCCAGAAGGGGCCCGACAATGCCACGTGGAAAGCCTGCGGCCAAGAGTGCATCGATGGCGTGTTCTATGCCTTTGTTTCCCGGAATACCTACGGAAGCGATAGCCACGATCCGCTCACCCGCCAGACGGCCGTAAATGCCAGCCTCATCAAGTCGACCGATCGTGGCCGCACCTGGACGCGCACCGCACGGGAAAACTACGAACGGCCAATGTGGCTCGGAGGCTCCTTCGGTGCGCCGTTCTTCGTGCACTATGGGCGCAACGGGGGCCAAGTCGAACAGGATGGAGCTAGCCGGTATGTCTATGCGTGCTCTACGAACGGTTTCTGGAATGATGGCGACGCCTTGATCCTGGGTCGCGTTCTTCGCTCTCAGTTGTCTCGCCTCAACAGCGCCGACTGGGAATATTTGTCCGCCCCCGACGGAGCCGCAACATCGAGTTGGTCTCGCTCGATTGACAGCGTCGTGCCGATCCTGGAGCGCCCAGGACGCTGCGGACAGACCCCTATCACCTTTGTTCCTGAGCTCGGTGTGTACCTGCTCGTCTCCTGGTACAACACGGAAACGATGACCCGGTGGTTCGAGCCAAATCGCATGCGGTACGACTTCTATCAAGCGCCTCATCCTTGGGGTCCCTGGACCCCGGCCGGATCTGCGGATGACTCATTCCTCGGCCCTGGCTGGCACATGTATGGACCCAGCATCTGCGCAGCCTTTCAGCAGCACCATGAAGACGGTGTCGAGCTCTCGCTTTTTACCGCGGGATGCCCATTTGACGACGTCCGGACTTCGCCATACAAAATGTGGCGCATCCCCCTGGTCCTCAAACTGAATCCGTTCCCATCGTCCCGCTTCGTTCTCGCTGCGGATCCGGAGATCCATTACACAGGCATGTGGTTTCCGTGGACCACAACTCAGGACACCATGGACAACGAACTTCCCCGTGCCACCCAGTCCAAAGGCGCCTCAGTCGAATACTCGTTCACGGGCACAGGCATCGACTACATCGGCGAGAAGACCATCGGTCTGGGCGAGGTCGATATTTTCCTCGACGGCGAACTCCAGAGTACGACATCTCTCCTGGTCGATGATTTTCCGCTGCTGCTGGGCGTCGCGTTGTATTCGAAGCGAGGCCTCATCCGCGCGAAGCACACGCTCAAGCTCGTATGCCATTCCGACATGCGAATCAACCTGGAGGGATTCCGGGTTTACGCATGATTTGCGGCGCAACGCGAGGATGAATCGGGCTCGAATCGGGTTCATTGATACGCTGTCCTGCAGATGCTGTCGCATGGCTCGGAAGGGTTGAACTCGCTGAGGGGCTCCTCTCGGATGCTGAAGCAGGTTTCAAGCAGGCTCTGGAGATGGACCCGGAAAACCAAAACGGGATGGCGGGAATCGGAGCTGTCAGGCATTCTCAGCAGCGATGGGCTGAGTCAGCCATGTGGATCACCCAGTCGAATACCACTGATCCTGCGGTTCTGCTAGACCTATGCGACGACTATCTGAAACTCGGGCAAAAGGATGATGCGGAGCTTACGGCCGAACTGGTGAAGAGCCTTGGCGCTGGGAATACGCCAATTCTCGAAGCACTCGAGAAGTTATTGCGCAGCTCGGCCCCGTCATTGACCGAGGGAGTTAATTAACAGCTGTCATGCATTTTTGCATTAATGACGATCTCGCTCTGGTGAAGCGTGAGATTGACTACGGATGGATGGTTTTGGCTGGACATGATCCGATTCAATGTATGTGCTGAGCTGCCGCCTTGGCTTGGTCTGGGCTACCCCTGATGTTAATATTTCCGTAGGGGTCGCGAAGAATTGCTGGCAGGAAGTTACCTTCGTATCCTGTTAGATTTATATCCACAGTGAAGGCTTGTTGCCAAGGCGTCGATCCCATTAGCAACGATGCAGCCGGAATTGTATAGACGATCACGCCGGGTTGATCCCTCTCTGTGACATTGCCTGTGGTCGATGGAGACCTCCAATTCATATTGAATACGGCGTACCACACTCCAACTGCGTTGTCGTACGCGACATCTCTTCACCACGGTGACCTGCCCCCATTCTCCGTCCGATTCGGTGTATGAAATCAGAGCCCACTCCTGGTTGGGCGCCGTCAACACCGGCCGCGGCTAAATCGCTCGCCGCAGATGCTTGCGCCGCATGCGCTTTACCATCAGCTCCATCTGGCGGTACACGCGTTGCACCTTCTTGTGGTTCACTCCCATCTCCTCGTGCAGGTACAAGTGCAGACGCCGGTAGCCGAAGCGCGGATGCTCGCGCGCCAGCTCCCGCAGCCGCTCCTGAAGGTCACTGTCATCTCTCCGGCTTCGATAGCGGCAACTGGATCGCGCCACGGTTATCAACTCGCAGACGTGGCACTCGCTGGCCTTGAACTCCTCCAGCAAGCACCGCACTTCCGATCGTCGCTCTACGAGCCCAGGGAGTTTTTGCGAATCACCGACTGCAGCATGTCCTTATCCAGGCTTAGCTCGGCCACCAGCTTCTTCAGCCGCGCGTTCTCGTCGCGCAGGTGCTTGACCTCCTCGGCCTCACTCACTTCCATGCCACCGTACTTCGCCTTCCAGGCATAGATCATGTGCTCGCTCACACCCTGTTCCCGGGACACATCTTCCGCCGTCCGGCCCGCTTCAACCTGCTGCAGCGCAGCAATAATCTGCGCCTCCGTGTGCCGGCTCTTGCTCATCTTCCTTCCCCTTTCCTTCGTCCAAATCGTATTCCGAATCGGACGGATCCAGGCGGGGCAGGTCACGCCGTCGGTGTTCAGCACTGCGCGTCGCAGTTCCGAGTCAGGACGCGATGACCAGAATTGTCAGGACAATGGCTCGCCAAGCTCATCGACGCTGAATTCAGGGTTGGGGGCCAAATTTGCCGGCGCTTGCGCAAACGCGGCCGCACCCAAGAGACAACCGACCCGGAGTGAGTAACGAATGTTTATTTCAGCCCGACGCTCTCCACGACTGTGACATAGCGATCCACAGCGAGGTCCGTAAAGACATCGACTCGCTCGCTCGGCCGCGGCCAACGAATTTCCAGTTTGTCGATCTTCGCATGTTCACCCAGTCCCAGGACTTCGCGAGGATCGTGCGAAGAAAGATAGCTGCCTCCACCCGTTTTGAACCGGCTTCGCTTCAAGTCGCCGGCTTGCCAGGTAATGCGTGCTCCGATCGCATCGGGATTGCAGGTCTTGCCGATCAGTCGAACACCTAGCCAATGATTGCCGTGCGCGGCTACATTCTTTAGCAAAACCGGGGCTCCATTGTTCACATTGACGAGCACGTCAACAGCACCGTCATTGTTGAAATCTCCTATCGCCATGCCACGCGATGCAAACCGCTTCGCGAAAGCTGGCCCGGCGCCAGAACTCACGTCGTCAAAACCATGCCCGTTGTTGTGCAGCAGAATGAACGGCTCTTCGTACGTGACATTCGGCGAGAATTTTTCAATCTGATCGTCGGGATGGCCGTTTGCAAGAAACAAATCGACATTTCCGTCATTATCGTAGTCGAAGAATTTGATGCCCCAGCCGCTCATGAGGCGCGTGATACGGCCAATCCCGAGAGGAACCGCCATGTCGTCGAACGTGAGATCGTGATTGTTCCGATACAGCGAGTACATCTGCTGATCGACGTTCGTGACAAATAGATCCTGCCAGCCGTCTTGATCGTAGTCAACGGAGTCGACTCCCATGCTCGACCTGGGAAGGCCTTCCTGACTAAAGGCCACATCTGCCATTAGACCGATGTCTTCGAACTTGCCATTTTGATTAAGGAACAAAAAGTCGGCCACGGTATCATTGGCCACGAATAAATCCATCCAGCCGTCGTTATTGATGTCGGTTGCAACTACTCCCCAGGCTTTTCCCAACGACTGGCTGATGCCCGTTTCTTTGGAAACATCGGTGAAAGTTCCGTCGCCGTTGTTATGGAAGAGCCAGCTTGGCATGGGGTTATAGACTATTGGAACGCAATAGTAGTTCTGGCCTGTCTGCTTGTCGCCGCAAAATTTGTTCTTCGACTTGTCAAAGTCGACAAAGCGGCAGACGAACAGGTCGAGTTTGCCGTCGTTGTCGTAATCGAACCAAACCGCGCTTGACGCCCAACCGGGAGCCGCTACCCCCGCTTTTTCGGTCACATCGGTAAACGTGCCATCGCCGTTGTTGCGGTACAGGATGCTTCGCCCGTACTGTGATACATACAGATCCGGAAATCCATCTCCGTTATAATCGCCGACGGCAGCTCCCATTCCATAGCCGCCGGCGGCGACTCCCGCTTTTTCAGTGATGTCGGTGAACGTGCCATCGCGGTTATTGCGATAGAGCGCATTGCGGAGAGGCGGATGCGGGTCGAAGAAATCACACCGCCCGCTATTCACGAGGTAAATATCCATCCAGCCGTCATTGTCGTAATCGAGAAAAGCGCAACCTGCGCCAGTAGTTTCGGGCAAGTAAGCGTCCCACGAGCGGCCGCTTGTATGTCTCCATACGATTCCCGATGTGGCGGGAGGAACCTCCTCGAACAATATGCTGGGCGAACCGTTACTTGCGCCTCTGACCGTAGGCCAGAACGGGGCTCCCCCTAGAATCAGGTTCCGAGGAAAAAGGATCGGAAAAGCTAGGGCGCTCAGGAAATCTCTGCGAGTGCGTTTAGCCATCACTTACCCGAAAAAATCATTGTGCAGGAACCGAGAATAGGAGACGTTCCATCGACGATATCACCTGATCAGACTCCGTATTCTCTTTGGTAACCCGCTGTATCTCGTTCAATTCTTCGGAGGCTTTGTCGTGGTCGCCAAGGTTCAGGTAGGCAGTGCGCAAAAGATAGTGCGCACGCACCAGCGTCGGTTGCAGTCGCACTGCCATCTCGAGTTGTTCGACGGCTCCCTTGTAGTCCTTTCCATCCAGAAGAATCTTTCCCGCAAGGGCACGCATGGCAGCATCTTTGGGATTCAAGGTGATCGCCTGGGAGATAGCTTTTTGCGCCTCGGCGAGATCTTTCGGATCTGTTTCTGTGATGACCAGGGCCTCATAATAATAAGCGTCAGCTTGCCGGGCTCCCAGAGAGAGCGCCATATCCAGCATCGGCTTGGCTTCGGCCGGCTTAAGCTGCTTCTCCAGGAGAATGCCATTCACCAGATAGGCCAGGCTCCATTCCGGCCAGCGGGACTCAATCTGCGCCAGCACTTTCAGTGCGTCATCGTACCGCTTGATCAACGCGAGAACCATCGCCCGGTCCATCCACAGCTCAGCGGAATTGGGCACCATGCGGGTCGCCTGCTCCAGCAAATCCGCAGCTTGTTCGCGGTTGCCATGTTTGATTAGAAATTCCGCAGCCTGAAAGTACATGTCGGCGCGAGTCGGCGAAGAGCGAATGCCGAGATTCAGCACGTCGGCTGCCTCCGAGGTCCTGCCGACCGAATCCAGTATCTGAGCGCGAAGCAGAAAATAGTCCCCGCCGCGTTGGTTGTCAGGAGTGTTATCCAGGTTTTCCAATGCCGCTTTGGCACCGGCGGTGTGAAACAGGGCGATATCCAGGTCGAGTCCCGCATCCGGCACCTTCTGAAGAAAATCCATCGCCAACTTATACTGTTCGTGTTGCACTAACGCCTTACCGCATTCGCGCAGAATGTCGCTATCGGCCCCCTCGGCAAGAATCGACTGAAATACGCTTGCTGCTTCGTCGGTATTTCCGCGATCGAGCAGAGTTTTTGCCAGCTGGGTCTTTAGGACGACGTCGCTGGGATTTGAAGCAACAGCTGCACGAAGCGAATCGAGATACTTGGCATTCTGCTGCGCTGGAGTAAGAGCTAGAAAATCAAGCAGGCCCGTCTGAGGGTGACGCCCGTCATCGCCATCGGAGACCCTTCTGAACTCGGTCATGACGGCGTTGAGATCGTCCGTGCGGTGAAGCTTTCGCAGCGCTGTACTGTAATGCCACAATGTGGTTGGGTCATGAGGCGCCAGACCGGTTGCTTCCTTTAGTACTTGAGCGGCATCTTGATCGCGATCCTGCTTCAAGTAGATCCGGCCTTCCCAATCCAGTAGAGCAGGATTCTTAGGGTCTTGTTTCAAAAGTTGCAGGAAGTCGTCTAGCGACTGACTGAGCTTATTTTCCTGAAAGTTGAGCACCGCACGCGTATACCGAGCCTGTACGAATCCTGGATCAAGTGCCAGCATCTTGTCCAAGCGTGTCAAAGCTTCCTCTGGATTGCTGGGGCCTTCTGCGACGGCCAGTTCGTATTGGCCTTGTGGATCGCTCGAGTGTTTTGACACGTACTGCTCGATATCGGGAAGGCCCTCATTGAATCGGCCCGCGCGCACCAGGCAGAACCCATGTTCACGACGGACAACATCATCCGCCGGACGGAGTTTCAGATATCGTTCGTAGATGTTCGCGGTCTCCTCGTAATACCCAAGTTCTTCCGTATCGTGTGCCAGCAGCAAGAGAACATCCGTTCGGTCCGGAGCTACGTGCGCCGCGCGGTAGAGGACAGCGGCCGCCGCCAGAAAGTTTTTCTCCGCTATTAACAGGTCGCCATACGCAAAGAGAGCGTCCGGGTCGTCGGGCTCGATGCCCAGCGCCGCATCGAACGCCTGCTGTGCTCGCTGCAAATCTCCGGTACGCCTGGCCGCCACTGCCAGGTTGTAGAGAATGTCGAAGTTCGTGGGATCAGATTGCAAAGCCTCACTGAATGAGTTTTCTGCTGAACCATACTGCTTGCACGTGGCATACGCTATCCCGATCGAGAAACTGAACGCAGAGTCCTGGCCGGGCTTTCCCTCCAGTTCCTTAAGCTTTTTACTCGCCGAATCGCATTTGCCGGTCAGAACGAATGCCTGAGCCATCAGCAACTGTGCAACCGGTTCGGCCTGATCGGCGGCTTTCAGGCGCGTAAGGTAGCCGAGCGCCGTTGTGCCCTGTCCCGCCTGCAAACTCATCTGTGCCAATTGCAAGTTCGCATTGGCATGATGCGGATCAATTGTTATCACAGCCCGAAAGCTCTCCTGAGCCTTCTTCAGATTCCCTTCCGCAAGGTAGTGATTCCCGAGGTTGTTCAGAACCGCTGCAGAGCGCGGAGAGATTGCGAGAGCACGGGTGTAGAACTCTTGCGCTTCGGAATAATGCCGCTCTGAATCGAGGATCACGGCCATCAAACTCAGGGCATCGAGATCTCCAGGATGCGATTGCAGGATGGAGCGGAGACGATTCTCGGCCTCAGCAGTGCGGCCTTGCTGGAAATCCTGCGCGGCTTTTTCGTAAACGGACGCTGGAGGCGTAGCCTGACCGGCGGCGATACAACCGAAGCCGGCAAGCAACACCGCAAAAGACGCCGTCTTTCTCGCGATAATCTGCCGCGACCGCAGGAGGAGGTGAGCTGAAGGACGCGCGCTCGGCACCTTCTGCGCCGCTACCGGGAGCGCGGACGCAGGGATACTCCAGCGATGGACGCGTACGGATGCATCAGCTTCTGGCGCCTGACGAAGCCCTGCGAATCGCCAGAGCCCGATCAACCAGGTTGCAGGATTGAACGATTTCGATCGGACTTGCATTGCGCGCCCCTACAGTCCAGTCCCTTTATCCTGCCTCTATCCTTTGCATCAGCTTCGATACAGTTCAAAATCAAAGTGGGCACACGAGATTGTGCTTTGCCAGGGTAGGATAAACGCTGGCTTTTCGTTGCGTCCACGAAAAACACGGGGGCGCCGCTCGGCGCCCCCACACTTTCAGGAGCCAACCTAGAAGTTCACCTTCAATGCTCCCTGCACTTGGCGCGGTTGATTCGCCTGGCAACTCACCACTCCGAACGTGCTGCTGCCTACAGAAGCGCTCGGACCGCAGAACTGCGGATGGTTAAATGTATTGAACGATTCCAGGCGGAACTCCATGTACGCTCCTTCACGTATCGCGTCCAGAGAGAAATTCTTGAACGCGGATAGCGAGGCATTGGCTGTGCCTGGATTGGTTAGCGATATTGTCCTTGACATGTTTCCGAGCGTGTAAGGCGCCGGAATTTGGACGACGGTGGGGTTGGCGAAATACTGATTCAGCCAGTTGCTTCCGTGATTGCGCTTGAGAACGCCGGTCGCTTGCGCCCTCTGGCCGAAGGTGGGCATCGCCTGTCCTCCCGAAAGCCCTGGAACAATCGGCTGGCCATCGTCGAACCGCCATATCCCGTTCGTCTGCCAGCCACCGATGAACCCGTTCACGATCGGGTTCACGTTCGCCGCGAAATGCTGGCCACGGCCGAACGGCAACTGGTATGTGTAGCTGAACTGGAAGACCTGCGGAATATTGAACTCCGAGAGAGAACGCTCTAGCTTGAGGTTGTTAGGATCGAGAACAGTGGAGGTGCCTCCACCAAGAAAATCGCTGCCATTGCCTGGTACGCTGGCGTTGTCAATAGACTTGGACCATACATATGTAACCAAGAGTTGCAGCCCGTTGCTCATGCGTTTTTGAAGCCGCAGTTGAAGCGCATGATAAATGGAATTCCCCCACGGCGGAGACTCTACGAGAAAGCTCTGGAACTGCGGATATGGCAACTGAAGCTCGTAAGCCTGCACGGTAGAAGAGGCGAGCGGACTGGTAGGGGCTACCGCACCAATCGTCGATGCGTAAGGATTGGGCACGTACGTCAGCATGTCCGCGATCTGGGTCGGAGAGTAGCTTAACACCTGGTCACTGAGGTGGTTGAGATTGTAGAGACCCGAAGCGCCAAAGTTAAGGTATGTCCCCTTCTTTCCGATGTACGAAGCGTCGGCCAGCATGTTCGACGGCAACGCCCGCTGGATTTCGAAGCTCCAGGACTGCTCGTATGGAGTAGCATTAAACGTCCGGACCGGTCCTTGCGCGGTAAAGCCAACATCGGTCAATAGCCCCAGCGAGCTTCCTGTCGGGTAAAGGATGCCGTTCGGGAAGGGATTGCTCAGCCTTCCCCAAGGTGTAGCCCCGTCTCCCTGGTAAGTGTTCTGCCAGGTGGTGGTTTGGCTAAATCCTTGAACGTCCGCCACATCCGCGTCTGCCGCCACTGGAGAAGGAGCGTAATAGATGCCATAGCCGGTTCTCAACACGGTTTTGTCGTTCAGGCTGTACGCCAGACCGACTCGCGGCCCGAAGTTTTTGTAGTCTGCATTGTAATCCGACGGCTGCGACGAGCTGGCGAATTCGTCGCCACCCTTGAAGGCCGAGTATCCGGCGGGAGCCTGCAAGGTGGAGGCTACGTTCGGATCAACCCAGTTCATTTTGTTATGCCTTTCGGTCGCCGGCATGGTCAGATCATAGCGAAGCCCAACATTTACAGTCAGCTTTGGGCTCGCGTGGAAGTTATCCTGCGCAAAACCAGCCCAGGCAAAATTCTGGGTTGCGAGAAACACCGGCATCTGGTATTGTCCCCAGTCGCCTGGCGTAGTTCCAATCAAGAAGCTTGCCATGGCATCGCCACCGCCCGACCAAGGCTGCTGCGATGTGCCGATGTAATCGAAACCGTAATACCCGGCCGGAGTGCCCGGCTGTCCGTCATTGAACTGGTGGAAGCGAAATTCACTGCCGAATTTCAGCTCGTGGCGGCCCTGTAAGTGGCTCAACGTCACCAGCAGGTCGTGCGTATCTTGTCCGTCTTTCAGGTACGACCATACTCCGGTTCCGAGGGATTGACTGTTTCCGGCCGGATCCAGATACGGGCCGCCAGCATCGGCACCGATGCCGATTGCGGGCCACGCCTTGGTACCCGAATCGTCGATGTACGAAGGCATCCCTAAATCTTTGACCGGATCCATGTTCGGATAGTCGCCCTTGATGGTCTGGAGGAACCGGGCGGTGCGGGTGAGGCCATAGGTGAAACTGAGTACCGTCGTGGCGCTGAACACATGGTTGTAGTTCAGAGCGAAAAGGTGCGCTGACGAATCTTCAGGCCCCTGGGTACATGGATCGGCCTCATCGTTCGGGTAACAATATGGGCTGTGCAAAAAAGTGCCTCTGTGGGAATACCGCGCGCTGAGCATGTCCCGGTCGCTGAAATGTTGATCGATCTTCAAGTCCCACTGGTTGTTGTTGAGGATAGTTGCGCCGGCCGAAACGTAATTAATGTAAGGGTTATAGCTGCTTTGTCCCACAAACCTGTTTGGCGTCGGGTAGTAACTCATGAGCTTTAGGGCCACAGGGTCCATCAGGTTGCCGACGCCCGCCCCCACTTGGCCGCCGGTGCCGTTGAGCTTTGGATTGCCCGGGCTTGTATATGTAGCCAAGTTGTTATATGGGATATAACCCGAGCGCACAGGTCCCCCGGCACTCGCACTGTAGACTCCCGTGAAAGGGTCCCAGAGTTGACCGTTCGGGTTGGAGCACAGACCGTTGCCGTCGAATGTGGCACCCGGCGCCGGCCCATTGGGGCCGTCTCCTCCGCAAAGCTCTCCGAAATCGCCGCCCTTCTCTGCCGTGCTCGGAACGCCGGCGAGGGACGTGCTCAGTTGACTGGATCGGGTTCCCTCATAGTCGAAAAAGAAGAATGTCCTGTTCTTAAAGACCGGACCGCCGAATGTGCCGCCGAAGATATTTTCGTGCAGCGGCGGAAGCCCGATGCCAGCCTGATTGGCGAAGTAGGTGTTGGCATCGAGTTTGTTGTTGCGAATGAATTCAAAGAGGCTTCCGTGAAACTGGTTCGTGCCGGAGCGTGTGACCAGGTTGGTGACGGTTGCACCCGAGAATCCGTACTCGGCGCTGAAGTTCGTCTGCTGTACCTTGAACTCCTGGATCGCGTCGACCGAGGGGGTATAGCTTGCAAATAAGTTGAATCCCGAGGTGACTGTCTCCTGGGTGGTAATGCCGTCGATCAGAACGTCCGACGTGGCGTTGCGGCTGCCATCGGATACAAAATTGTTCGCGGTAAGATACGGAGCGCTGGTGTTCGATGTGTTCCCATACGTGGAGCTTGGCGGCTGGGTCACGCCGGGGGCCAAAAACGCCAGATCCAGGGCCGAGCGGTTAATGAGCGGCATATTGTTCATAAACTGGCGGTCGATGACCTGCCCGTTCGCCGCATCGGCGGTTTCAAGCGATTGCTGCTCGGCCGTGACGGTCACGGTCGCGCTTGCCGCGCCCACCTGCAGATCGAAGTTGATCTGCACATTGTCCGCGACGTGAATTGTGATCCCCGTCTTCTTTTGCGGCTGGAAACCCGCAGCACTGACGCTGAGATCGTAAATGCCCGGCTGGATGTTGGGGAACGAATAAATCCCCGTTCCGTCGGCCGGGGCCGTACGAATGACGCCTGTATCCTCATTCGTCAGCTTTAGATCCGCATGTGGAATCACGGATCCGCTTGAATCACGCACAGTGCCGGCGAGGTCAGCATTATTCTGCGCTGAGAGAGGCAGCGAGAACAATACGCACAATGCAAAACCAACAGCCAGTCCGAGTGTAATCCTCCTCTTCTTGCGTCGAACCAAGTCGGCATTACCGTGTTGCACTTTCGTCGGCAGTTCGGTCGATTTCGATTTGCTCTTGCCGTTTGCGAGGCCCCACCCAAAGGCACTGTACCGCGTTGTCATCTGATTTTTTCTCCTTTTATTAGGAAGTCGCCCCCATCAGAACTGATTTCTTCCTGCGGACGGAATGCACAATTGCACTGTACCGATCCCCTCGATAGGTGGACCAAGTGAGTTCCACGGCGCGTCCGTCTCCGGCAAACGTTTTGCGGTTAGCTACTAGCACGGCTGAATTGTTTGGTAAACCCAGCAGTTTCCTGACCTGGGCGTTCGGGATCTCTGCCGTAAACTCCTCGACGCAACTTTCAAGATGCAACCCATACGAATCTTCCAGGATTCGTAAAAGCGAATTCTTGGCAAGATCAAAACGCTCAAGGCCCGGGCAGAGTCGCTCTGGGATGTAAACAAGTTCGACGGCTAGTGGCTCGCCGTCGTTCAAACGAAGACGGGAGATCTCGTAAACTTTTTGACTTTCTGTCAGTTCAAAAAACGCCCGCGCCGATTCCGAGGGAATCTTTCGCTCCAACGACAAGACCTGAGATTCCGGCTTGCCGCCCCTCTCGCGAATTTCTTCGCTAAAGCTTTTCAGTTCCTGTCCTTTTTTTCGGAGCCCTGCAGGAGTGACGATCGTTCCGCGCCCGCGATGCGAATCGATCAACCCTTCACGATCCAGCAGACTCAGTGCCTGGCGAAGTGTCATTCGACTGATCCCGAACTGTTCGCACAGGGCGCGCTCCGACGGGAAAAGATATCCAGGAGGAAAGACACCCTCTTTAAGAAGCGCTCCGATGCTTTCAGCGATTTGGAGGTAGATGGGCATGGGAGAATTCTTGTCGATGCGAATCGATGCAAACGGCGCAACATGAATGGTAGACATACCGTATATTCTACCGTCAGAGATAGACGTACAGTCCAGTGGTCTAGACCTTTGTGCTATACATATTGCATAGTCGAAGACAGCTTTGTCAAGAACTTTCTGGGAATTCATTTGGCCATGGGGAAATGCAGGATGGTAGTGGCAGACATAGCACTTGCGATATCGGGTATACCCTTGCGAGTCCGATATCCGATCAAGGTATGAGAGACGGGCTTTCCTGTTTTGCGGCGACGAATGTCATTTGGTTGCTGATGCTGGGGACGGGCTCAATACCGAACATCGTTTACTGTGTCAGCTTGTCGCGTCGTAATCAGACCAGGTCTGCGCAGCCGCTCAGGCCACCTACTTACTGTATGCGTCTTCCAGTTGGTCTTCCTGGGGGGCGCAGTACGGTTATGGGCCTGTTATAGGAGGCAGTATTCTTCTATGTGGAGCTACCACCCCCAATTTGGATCCCCTGGGGCCATCTGTTGGATGGCCTCTCAGTCTTGCCGCGGGTCTGGTAATAGCGAATCTCATGGGAGTGTTTTTCCATGAGTGATGAGATGCTTCTCGAACTGCCGTAAAACTTACATTGGTGAGACTCATGATCCTGATTTTCGCAATCGCACTCTGCGGAATCTCAGCGAGGTTGCCGGAATGACACCAGATGAAGTGAAGCAAGCAATCCAGGGAAAACTGATTGTTTCCTGCCAGCCGAGTATAGGTGATGTGTCCCACAATCCTCAGCTGATGGCGAGTTTTGCTGTCGCTGCTGTGGCGGGCGGCGCCGCGGCGATCCGTGCTGATAGCCCGGCTGATGTTCGCGCTATCCGCGAGGCGACAAATGTACCGATCATTGGTATTCACAAAGTGCGGCACCATGATGGGCCTATCCTGATCACCCCGTCCTTTGATTCTGCTAAAGCGCTCGTTGAAGCTGGTGCAGACATGATTGCGCTTGACTGCACCGAACGTGGTCAAGACTCAGGAGCATTAGATCGAGTTCGGGAAATTCACGCTCGGCTTGGTGTCTCAGTCCTCGCTGACGTAGCCAATGTCGAACAAGCACTGGCGGCGGTTGAAGCCGGAGCGGACTTTGTGTTGTCAACACTTCGCGGTTACACAGAAGAAACGGATCACCTTCGTCAATTTGATAGAAGCTTCATCGAAGATTTAGTTCGCTCCAGCAGGGTCCCGGTGATTGCCGAAGGACATGTGTCTACCCCAGATGAGGCCCGACAGGCAATTGCGGCAGGAGCCTTGGCGGTGGTTGTAGGTACAGCAATTACGCGTCCGAAGGAAATCACGCGGGGTTTTGCAGCAGCGGTTGAAAAGGAATACGCAAGAAAAAATGCGATGTCCTGTGCCATTGGAGTCGATCTCGGAGGGACCCGAACGAAATACGGCATCGTGC
>JASHPJ010000132.1 GCA_030038195.1 Acidobacteriaceae bacterium | reverse complement strand
ATCTCGAAGCCAAGCCGGCTGTGCTGGAGCTGCCCTGCGGGATCGGCGGCACGGCGAACGTGCAGGCCCTGATGCGGCACATCTGGGGCGCCGAACAGCGCTGGAGCGAGCGCCTGGCGGGATTGCCCAACCAGGAGGCTCCGGCCGGTCCGCTGGATGCGCTGTTCGCCATGCATGCGCGGGCCGTGGAACTGTTCCGCGGACTGCTGGCTGCGCCGGTTGCAGGCTGGGACGAGCCTTACGAGCTCAAATTCGACTGGGTTCCACCTGAAAAGCGCATGGTTTCACGGCGCAAGGTGGCTGTGCATCAACTGTTCCACAGTCAGCGGCACTACGCGCAACTGGCCACACTGGTGCGTGTGGCCGGCTACCCGATCGCGACCGGGGGCGATCTCTTGTTCAGTGCTGCGCTAGTGTCCTGAGTCTGAAGTTCACATCACTAATACGCTGTCATCCTGAGCGAATTTTGGCGCGTTTTGCGCCAAAATGAGTCGAAGGTCAACGATCCGCCGTGGCGGAACCTGCGGTTCGGGGCTTCGACTTATGCTACGAACTTCTGGGACACCACATTAGAATACTGCGACCGTGCCCCACCCTTTTCCGCGTCTTTTGTGGAAAAGAGTGGGAAGATGTGCCACCGTTTATGAGCCGGATCAATAGTGAGCGCGGTTGGTGTGGAAGATCACCGCGAAGGCCACTCTTCCACCACCACGCCCAGGTCACCAAGCTGCTTGATGGCGGCTTCCACATTGCGGCGGACTTTGGGACGGTCAGCCGGCGTGGCGAGCGAAGACTCCGCGATGGCGATGACGCGGCCATAATGCCAGGCGCTGGGCGGGATGGCGACGATGGCCCTGTCCAGGTCGGCGGGGCGCAACTGGAGCTCCTGGCGGCGCGCGGCTTCCGGCCGCAGCAGCGTGTTCTGCTCCAGGGTACCGGGACTCTCGTCGCCTACCATGACGCGAAGGGTGATGAGGTCCGGGCCTACGGAAAGAAAGGGATTGGCCCATTGCGACGGCTCGTGGACATCGACGTAGAGGCTCTTGGTGGGCAGTGGAATCTGCTCCAGTTGCGCCCGTTCCCGGTCAAGCACCGTGGCCGAGGCCTGGGCCTGTTTTTCGGCCTTGACGGCGTCCTGGGCCACGCCCTCTACGGCCTGCTCTTCCTTGTGACAGGCCACGAGAACGGCGGGCAAAAGCAGCGCGAGAGCCGCGATTCCTTTGATCTTTGCGCGAAAACCCACGAGTACAAGAATAGCAGGGCGGATGTGCCCTGTTCAGCAGCTTTTCTTCCGCTTCGTCATAGGAAGAAGGACAATTTCCGCGGTGGCGCGACGGGAATTACTTGGGCAGAAGGCTGTGGGCGATGGAGTCGAGAACGCCGTTGAGGAAGTTGATGGACTCGGGAGCGGAGTAGCGCCGGCCGATTTCGAGCGCCTCGTTGATCACGATGGGAAACGGCGTGCCCTTGAATCCGAGCATCTCCGCCACCGCCATACGCAGCAGGTTGCGGTCCACGGCGGGCATCCGCTCAAGCCGCCAGTGCTTGGAGTGGCTGGCGATCAGCTCGTCGATCTTTTCCTGCTCGGCGACGGCCACGCGGAACAGGTCTTCCGCAAAGCCGCGGACTTCCGGCTCGACATCGCCGCCGGCCTTCCAGAAGGTAGCGCGCACGTGGTCGGGCGTCTGTTTGCCGATGTCTGCCTGGAAGAGCATCTGCATGGCCAATTCGCGGGATTTGCGCCGGTGTCCTGTCGTCAAGCCGGACCGCCTTGGCTGAGTTTCTTTTTGATACTGACCATTTCAATGGCCGCCGCGGCAGCCTCGAAGCCTTTGTTGCCGGCCTTGATGCCGGCGCGGTTGAGCGCCTGCTCCAGCGTCTCGCAGGTAAGCACGCCAAAGCTGTGCGGAACGCCTGTCTCCTGCTGCGACTGGCCGATGCCCCGCGCCACTTCATTGTAGATGGCCTCGTAGTGAGCGGTTTCTCCGCGCAGCAGGCAGCCGAGAGTCACAATGGCATCCACGCGGCCCGCGTTGGCCAGCGCGCGCGCCGCACCGGGAATCTCCCACGCGCCGGGCACGCGAACGATCTCGATAGCGCCACGCGCAGCGCCGCTGCGCAGCAGCGCATCCAGCGCGCCTTCCAGCAGGCGGTCGGTGATGACGGCGTTCCAGCGCGCCACGACGATAGCGAACTTCATGCCCGCCGCGGAGAGATCGCCTTCGAGCGCGACCGGCTTGCCTTTAAGCGGATCGGACCAGGCCCAGAAGCTGAAGGAATGGCCGGGCTCGGGCTCAACGGTAAAGATGCGCGACTTCCAGCGTGTCTCCGCGATGACGGAAAGCCGCTGCACGGCGTCGTCGCCATCCTGCGCACGGAGCCACACTTCCGCGGCGTGATACGCAACGTCAAGCGATGTGACTTCGATGAATATGTCAGCGGCGGAAGGCATCTGGCCCTGCACAAATTCAAGGTTGCCCAGCGGAGCCAGGAAAGACGCGCCGCGGCTCCGATCTTCGTTCCAACCTTTGCCGGGCTCGAAACCAAGGGCGGCAAAGAAGCTGGCGAGCCGATCGTACGCGGCTGCGCTGGCGGCAGGACGCAGAAAGGAGATGCCCTTGATCATGATCTGATTCTATCGTGTGAAGCAGGGTGAAGCTGAGCAGGCAATACCGCGCTCCATCCTGAAAATGCGAAGGCCGGCCGCTCAGGCCGGCCCTCACAATGCATCGGAACAAGCGCTGCTATGTGGTGGAACGCGGTTTCACAGCAATAGCCGTAGTGGGAACGATGGTGCCGGTGCCGGTGTATGTGCAACCTGCATCCACGCCGCCAGCCGAAACCGGAGTGCAGGCCGGCAGGTTAGGGCTGATCTGCTGCTGATCCGTGGGTGGCGTGGAAGCATTCACCGTGGAGGGAATGCTGATGTAGTGAACCTCATTGTCGCCCGTGGTGGAGACGAAGAACAGCGTATTGTCCGGCGAGAAGACTCCCATGATCGGAGCCATTGCCACACCGCAACTGCTGCAGGTGTTCAGCGTAATGTAGTTGATGGCTCCGGACGCGCTGCCTGCGGCCGGAATGTAATAAGGAAGCTGCGCATTGGAAGTGGGCGCAGCACCGCTAGGCGCCGAGTACGTGACAAAGGCCAGATTCGACGCCACGGTCTGCGCCGCCGTGACCTGCGGCACTGAGCCCGTGACCACCTGGTTCACGGCGCCGGCAGCCACTCCTGTGATGCTGGCCTGCGTATAGCTGCTATGAATCGTGAGCGGGCCGAGTGTCTGCGTTCCGGTCGTCGAATCAGTTGTGGTGGGGCAGGCATCCGGCGTCGTAATCCCGTTGCTGCCATTGGTGGTCGGGATGGTGACGGCAATGTCGTTGAGCGTGATGCCACCGCCCCCCGTCGTCGTTGCCGAAAGAATATGCTGGCCGTCCACGGTGGCGCCCAGAACGTCAGACTGCACCGGCTCGGAGTCGCCCAGTGGATAGTACTGGATGGTCGAGTTGTTGCCGACCGTTCCGCTCGGGCACCAGGTGTGCGCCACCGTGGGCTCGCCTCTCAGATACGCACCCACACCGGGCACCATGATTGCCGGAACCTGCGCGGTGAGCGGCATGGCTGAGTTCGGAGGGAGACCGCATGCAGGCCGCGCCTGGTCGGGCAACGGGCTGGGCGGCAGCGGGTAAGTGCTCCAGCCGGTGTTCGCGCTGTAAACGTAGAGCGTATCGGTGTGGCCGGTAATGAGCTGTTGGTCTGCCGGGCATGTTGAGGGCGTATTCAGCTCCGCATTGTCGACGATGTAGAG
Organism: Acidobacteriaceae bacterium; assembly: GCA_030038195.1. Taxonomy (GTDB): domain Bacteria; phylum Acidobacteriota; class Terriglobia; order Terriglobales; family Acidobacteriaceae; genus Telmatobacter. The sequence goes on along the minus strand of JASHPJ010000132.1, from coordinate 101,788 downwards.
GGTCTGTGAATCGGGCGTCCAGGCCGCGGCTGCGCCCATGCCGCCAAACGTAGTGAAGCTGCCGGCAGAGGCGTTATAGAGATAGAAGAGCTGGCGCGCCTGGTCGTTGATGAGCAGTTGCGAGTTGTTGGGAGAAACCGCAAGCACCACGCCGGGGGCTGTTGGGTCCTGCTTGCTGGGCGCGTTCGACGATGTGCTGTAAACCATCAGCTCGCGCGGCGAGCCGAAGTAGAGACTGCTGCCGGTGCGGTCCATCACCATGGAGTTGGGCACGTAAGGCAGCTTCACATTGGAGCCGACCGCGCCGGTGAGCAGCTCAACGGGAACAAAGTATTGCGACTGGCCGGGCGACGAGAACCATGCGTACTGGCTGGCCTTGCCGGGAACGGTAATCGTAACCGGGTTCGACGAGATGGAGAGCCCCGTGCCGTTCGAGCCGATCTGGTTGATCGGAGCGGGATTGCAGGTAGCCGGCTGGCAGATCGCATTGATGGACGCCGTTCCTGGGAAGCTCGTGGCGATCGAACCGTTGGAAACAGAGACGTCGATCGGATTGGTAGACTGGTACGTCAGGCTCAGACCGGTGATCTGGTTGCCAGTGGTGTCGTAAACCGTGGTCGTAAGGTTCTGCGGCACGCCTTGGGCAATGGTTCCGGAGGTGCTTCCGTTGGCAAGCGAAAGGCTGATCGATGCCGGCGGGCAGGTGGAGAAATATCCGGCCGACGAGCCTGAGCCCGCAATCGATGCAGTGATGACCGTGGTGCCCGGCTGCTCGGCGGTGATCTGGTTGGTGGTGGAGTCGATGCTGGCGACTGCGGCGGTCCCCACGTTGAACGTCATGGTGCCGATGGACGACTCGCAGGTGGGAACGGACGTGGAATTGGGCGCGCAGAGCAGGGTTTGCGCGTTATTCACATCATAGTAAGCCTGGGCGTCAAGCTGGGACACGGTTCCCTGCGACTGGCATCCCGGCGGGCCGACCAGGTTGATGGACGTGATGGGAGGGTGCACGTAGACCGCAACCGCGTTGGAAACCACCGAGTCTGCCGTGGCGTAAATGTAGGACACGGCGTAGGGTAATCCGTTGGTGGAGGGCAGCGGGTTGGGAGGGTTGCAATACAGGTAGTCCGGAATGCCGCCGCCGGTGTTGCGGTTCCAGGTGCCGGCGCAGATGTTGCCGGTGGGGGAGATATCGACCAGTTGGTTGTTGTAGGTGCCGTAGGAGTAGTCTTTCGAGTTCACAACCGCGCCGGTGTTTAAACAAGTGTACGCGCTGGGGGCTTGCGCCTGGATGGTCTGCCCGTAAGCCAGGGAGATGCCCGCAACCTCCGGCTGCAGGATAATCGAATAGACCGCAGTGACCGGAATGCCGTAGCCCGGGGTAACGTTGCAGTATTTGGCTGCCGGGTTGCGCACGCATCCGGAGATCGAAATTCCGGCTGGAATAGCCATGCACAGCAGAACGATGAGCGTCAAAAACCGCCGCATGAATCCTCCCCGTTCCGTCGGCAAGAACCGCGGAACGGTCTCCTCAGAACATCAGAAAAATATTGAGTTATAACCATCCGTACCCATGCGCAACCAGGGCGCACGGCCGGTGAGGCATGCCCAGACTGCCTGCTCCGGCAAAGCAGCCGGCAGAGCAAGAGAATCTCGCAAATACTCCAAGCGACAAGTGTATCAGGACAAGCCCACCTCTGGCATGGCGCTGAACTCTCTCTCCATAGACTCCCAAGAGCCGGGATGGAGAGCAAAAAACCGCCCTCAGGAGCCGGGTGGCATGTAGCGGGCAAACCACGCGGCTGCGCGTTCCAGAACATCCCGTGTATGCACGGGATCGACAAAGCCGTGGCCCTCGTTGGGATAGACGACAAGCTGCGTGGGCACGTGAAGATCGCGCAACGCGTGCCAGAACTCGAAGGACTGCGGCGCGGGGCACTCGCCATCCCGGTCACCCACCACCACCAGGGTGGGGGTCGTCACCCGCTTGATGAAGTCGATGGCCGAGCTTTTGGCGTAGACGGCCGGGTCGTCGTAAACGGAAGCGCCAAAATAGGGAATCATCCACTGGTCGATAGAGTTTTCGCCGTAGTAGCTCAGCCAGTCAGAGATCCCCGCCCCGGCGACGGCGGCCTTGAAGCGGTGCGTCTGCGTCACGGCGAACATGGTCATGAATCCGCCGTAGCTCCAGCCGGTGAGCCCCACGCGGTTGGGATCGATGGGATATTGCGCCTCCACCGCGTCCACGCCGGCCAGGATGTCGCGCAGGTCGCCGTAGCCGAAGTCCTTGCGATTGGCCTGGGTAAAGGCCTCGCCCTGGCCGAAGCTGCCGCGCGGATTGGGCTCCAGCACAAAATAGCCGAGCGCGGAGAAGGCCTGCGCGCTGAGCGTCCCGCCCGCACCCCAGTACGGGATTACAGCCGAAGCCGGACCGCCGTGGGCCTCAACGATGAGCGGATATTTGCGCTGCGGGTCGTAATCTTTGGGTAGGATGAGCCAGCCTTGCATGTGGAATTTGTCGTCCCTCCAGTCGAGAGATACCGATTTTCCCCATGCCGGCTGAATGCCGCTATTGATATGCGTGAGTTGGATCAGCCGGAACGGTTCCCCGGTGGCTCTGGCGCGCGCGGCGTAGATCTCCGTTGGGCGGTCGAAGCTGCTGGCGTGAAAAACGAAAAGAGAACGATCTGCCGTGGACGAGAGGCTATGCTCGAGCCGCCCGTCTTCCGCCGTACCCGGAAAGCTGAAGATGGGAGGGCCTGCCGTGGCTGAGATGATCCGGCCAGACGAGTCGCCATGCAGTCTGAGCGGAACCAGCCGTGAATCGCCGCCGGCGAGTTCACTTACAAAGAGTGATTGGTCGTCCTTCCACTCGATCCACGCTGGCGTAGCGGGCCGGTTGGCGGTAAGATCGCGCGGCAGTCCGCCGCTGGACGGCACGATCCACACATCGCCGCCGGTGGCTCCCTGGTCGCTCATCAGGCCGCCGATAAAGGCGATCGATTTTCCATCGGGCGACCAGCGCGGCACTGCGATCTGCAGACCATGCAGCAGCCCTGCGACGTCAGCCGGCGCAAGGATGGCCTTGGGCGCGCCGTTCATGCGCTGCGTGAACAGCCTGGCGACCCACCAGTTGTTTTCGCCCGGTGGGTCGGCGGCGACATAGGCCAGCGACTTGGAATCGGGCGACCAGGCAAACTCATAGACGTGCAGATTGGCCGGCGTCATCCGCGCCGCGTTGGGCGTGGCCGCGGTCAACGCCGTGACTGCGATGCCCTGCACCTCGATGCCATCCTCGCCAATCACTCCGGCAAAGGGCTTCATCGCCGCCAGCGCTCCAGCCGGGCGCGTGGCTCCTTCTACGTACAAATAGGCGATGAGCTCTCCGTCCGGTGAAAATGCCGGCGAGCCGGCATAACCGTGGAGCCCGGTGATGCGTCGCGGTGGATTACCGTCAAAGGTGGCGAGATACAGGTCCGACTGTTCGCCGGGATGGGTGCAGTCGGAAAAGAAGGCCAGCGCCTTCGAGTCCGGCGACCATGTGAACTCGCCCTCGTTGCAGGACTGATAGGCCGACGGGGCCGCGGTGATCTGCCGGCTGTTGTCAAGATCGCCCAGCGGAGCAACGCGAATCTCTCCATCCTCGATCCAGGCCAGCCGTTTGCCGTCAGGCGAGATGGCCACCTGCCCGATATATCGGCCGCGGCTCAGGCCGCGCAGAACCTTCGCAATATGCGTGGCAGAAGATTCTGTCTGCGCAGCGGCGGGTGAGGGAAAAGCCGCGCACAGCAAGAAGCAGGCCATGCAGCATTTGCGGAACGCAGCCAGGCACATGTGGAGATGGTAGCAGGACCGATGGATGCACGTGGAGCGAGTTGAAACTGGTTGCATCAACGTTGTCTTGAAAGGGCGCGGCTGCAGCCGCCCGCAAGATGCCGGCAAAATCCATATCCGGTTGCTGGGCCATTGCCAGGCCCCCAAAGGATGGCCTTTTCGTTTGCAGATAATTTTGCGCGTTCGCGCTAGGATCGATTTTGTTGACGGGCTCAAGCGGATAACAAGGGGAGCGAGTCACTCGAAAAGGCATGGCCCACGCGGGCTGTGCCTTTTCTTTTTTTCAGCGGTGCTCAAAAAAGGAAGGTACGCGTGAAGGTGGCAGAGCAGTTGAGGCAGATCTGGCGGCAGGCGGCGCGGCGCGGCAGAGACGTGCAGACAGCGGATGTTGCAGTGGGCGCAGAGGCGGGACGGAAGACGCTGGCGCTGCCATCCATCTTGTCGCCCATTCACTTTCCTGGACGCCACCTGCCCAAGCCCACGCCCGCAAACCTGCGGCGCTTTGCGGAAACCCCCGTGGTGCGCCGGGCCATCAACGTAATCAAGGATCGCATCGCCGCCATGGACTGGCAGGTGCGCGTGCGGCGCGGCGTGCGGCCTGAGGATGTGGCCTTCCTGGCGCGCAAGCTGCGCGCGCTGCGCCGCACGCTGGAAGAGCCGAACGCCACAGACAGCTTTCGCACGTTGATGGAACAGGCAATCGAAGACGCGCTTACCGGAGGGTTCGGCGCCATTGAAATGGAGCCGACCGGCGACCCCGAGCGGCCCGCGATGCTCTGGCCGGTGGATGGAGCTTCCATTCGCATCAACGCCAGGTGGGACGGGCAGGAAGACACGCCGCGTTATGCGCAGGCGCTTCCGGGACAGCTCGAGTCCGCGGCTATCGAGCTGCGCGATAACCAGTTGATGTACATCCGGATGAATCCGCGCAGCTTTACGCCGTTCGGGCTTGGACCACTGGAAGCGGCCTTCGAAACCGTCAACCAGTTCCTGAGCGCGCATCGCTTCGCCGGCAAGCTCGCAGCGAACTCCGTTGCGCAATATGCGCTGTGGCTCAACGAGGCCACGCCGGCGCAGCACGACCGGCTCATCCGCTGGTGGCAGGACGAAATCGAGGGAACCGGTCGCGTGCCGCTGCTTTCCACCGAGCAGAAGCCTGAAGTGCTCCGCTTTGCGCAGGGCACTGACGCCGACCTGCGCCTTGCCTGGCAGGAGTTTTTGATCCGCATGGTGGCCAATGCCTTTGGACTGCCACCGCTGATGCTGGGTCTGGAGGCGGACGTGAATCAGTCCACGGCGTCAGAGATGGCGGACGAGGCTTTTCGCGGCGCCATATCGCCGCTGGCCATGCTGCTGGCCGGGCACATCACCCGCGACCTCCTGGGCAAGTGTATTGGGTGGCATGAATTCGAGTTCGTCTTCAACGAGCTGAGCGCGCGCGACGAGCTGACCGAGCTGACCGTCCAGGTGCAACTGCTGCAGGCGGGCGTGTTGACCGTGAATGAGGTGCGCGCCATGCGCGGCCTGGCTCCGCTCACCTGCAACAACACAGCGCAGGGGCCAGGCAAAGCGGCGCAACAGTTGGGTTGAATTCCTGTCCGCGCCGCGTGCCGGCGGCAGACTGGACTGCGAACGGAGAACACATGCGACTGGAAGCAATGGCGGTAAAAATTCCACACGTTGAGGACCACCCCAACCGGGTGCCGTTCGAGGGCGTGCTTACGGTTCTGAACACGGCCAGCGACAAGGCTCCGGCTGGCGCACGCGGGCATCGCGTGGTGCTGCTGCGCGAGGCGGCAGAAAAAGCGCTGCCTTCTTTGCTGGGCATGGCCGTGGACTACAAGCCCGGCTGGGACGGTCACGATGCCCGGCGCAAGATCGGCCTGCTGACCGAGGCCGACGTCATCGGTCATCGGTTGATGGTCCGCGGCTATCTCTACGCGCGCGACTTTCCTGAAGTCGCTCGGGCAATCCAGGCGCACTCGCCAAATGCGATGGGGATGAGCTACGAGCTGGCTGACGCACGCGTGGAAGATATGCGCGCCGAGATATGGAAGCTGACCCGCGTCACCTTCACCGGCGCTGCGATCTTACTGAGGGAGAAAGCGGCTTACCGCTCCACCAGCTTTCGCGTGGCGAGTTAGTAAGTAACTGGATTCACCGCAGTAACTCAGTCTGCAATAAGTACGAGACAGCAGTAATTGAGATTCTAAGAATCTGTCTAAAAACCTGATGTTTTGAAAGGGCACGGCTTCAGCCGTGCCGGTTTCCGGTATAAAAGTCCTCCGGGCTTTAGCCCCCGAGGGATGGTTTGCAAGGTTTGTCAGCGGTCTCAGGCTTCGCGTCGCGAAGCCTTTTTGTTTGTTCGCAAGCCAGCGCGCCATTCGCGCAGGAAAAAGTGGACGAGAGGAAGGGATTGTGATGGAAAACGATGAAAAACAGATTGCAGAAAGGTTGGAAACCGCAACCGCCCTGCTTGAGAAGATGCTGCGCCGGCTTGAGGAGCGCGCCGCCGCGACCACGGCGCTTTCTGGTGAGGTGGAGAGGATTTCGGCCACGGTCGAGCAAACCCGGCGCGAAGCCGAGCTTGCCGACAAGCTGGCGGCGGTGGAACGCGAGCTCGCCGAGATGAAGGCTGCAGCCGCGCACAGCACGCTCAATCCGCTGCGCAGAACCATCCCTGCGGCTACCACGGAGATGCTGGCCAAGCATGGCATCGGCGAGGGGCCTGTGGATGTGCGCGCGCTGGATGCCGCGCTGGGCGGACTGAGCCTGGAACAGCGCATCGCGGTCAAGAGCCAGTTGCTGCGCGCGGGCGCCATCGCGTAAGGAAAGCTCCCGGGAATCAGCCATGGGCGCGCACCCATGAAACCAGCAGCCCATCGAGCGGGCGAAAGGAACTTATGAACGCAACTTTTACTGACATTCACGCAGCCGCCGACTATATCGGGCCGGGCGCAATCGAAGTCCCACTCTACCAGACCGAGATCTTCGATATCTGCCGCCGCTCAAGCCCCTTCGGGCAGCGCATCAAGCAGGTTCCGGCCACCGGCCATCCCTCGCGCTTCTTCCAGGAATCAGCGATTCCGAATCCGGGCACAGCCGGCTTTGTAAATCCGCGCAGCATCGCGCCGCCGGTGGTAAGCCCCACGCGGGTAGAGCTGAGCGTGCCATTGAAGGCGATCGTGGCCCAGATCAATTACAACCTCTTCGACATCGAGCTGGGCAACCAGCAGCAGCAGTTTGCTTACCTACAGGCCAAGGATCTTGTGGACACGGTCAGCGGCGTGATGGTGACCCACGACGTGGCCCTCTGGAACGGCAACGACACCAGTCTGAGCTCGCCCACGACGACGCAGTACATGGGCGTAACCGCGCAGATTGCCGCCGGCGGCAACACGGTTACGGTGACCACGTCGATGAAGATCGTGGACACCATCAAGACTACGGTGGCGCAGATGGTGGCTAACTCCGGCTTCCACGTGCGGCCCACGGCCATCTACGCCAACCCGGTGCTGCTGGACCTGGTCGACCAGGAGATGAAATCCGAATATAACGTCGTTCTCAACACCGACCAGATCACCGGCGGCTTCCGCGTGAAGATGCTTTCCACGCAGGCCGGCGATCTTCCGCTGATTCCCGACTGGAGCCTGAGCTATACCGGCACGCCGGGATCGGGCAGCGCGGTGCTGCCGGCATATATCGTCACCGAGGACCTGATTGAGTATCACTGGCTCGGCGATCCGGCGCCACGCATCTTCCAGCTCGGCCTGCCTAACTCCCTCACTTACCAGTATGTCGTTGTCAAGTTCGGCGCGCCGGTGGTAAAGGGCGCAGGCTACGCGCACTATCAGGTGCTTGTCGACCGGTAATGCCGTAGACAACGGAAGAGGCTTCGGTCTGCAAAGCCTCTTCCGCATATGATCTTGCGAGTTATCCCGCGCGATCCATGTTGAGACAGCTCGCGCACGTTCTCCAGGTGGAAAAGAACAGGGTGAGATATGGCCTATCTATTGCCGACGGATTATCCCAACTACGGGTTGCCAGCCGGGACCACGGCGGACTGGATCACGGCTGCCACGGCCCTGATTAACAGCTATTGCAGGCGGCCGGATCTGAATGTCGTGCAATACACCGAGCGTCTGCGGATAACTGCCGGGGCCCAGACCGTGCGGTTGAGTTATCTTCCGCTCACGCCCCTGGGAACGGCCACATCGCCGCTGGTCAGCCTGGAAGGCCGGTATGCCAGGCCCCGCCGCGGCGAGATGTTGAACGAGCCCCTGGCCGAGATAGCATGGGTATTCTCCCTGCCGGGGCAATGGAATACAATCGACCCCGCCACCGTGGACTACGACCCGAACACCGGCGAGCTGACCCTACCGTGGAACGTGCTTGGATTGCCCTATAACGAAGTTATGGCCACTTATACCGCCGGCCTGGCAACTATCGGTGACGACGTCAAGTCGGCCTGTGCGCAGATCGTCCGCAACGCACAGTCCACGCCGGCGCTCAATGCCAGCAAAGCCAGGATCGACACCATGCAGATGCAGTATTTCTCCAGTTCGCTGATTGACGAAACGGTGCAGGCCTGGCTGAATCCCTACGCTGCGAACAGGCTGGGGTGAGCGATGAGCGATACAGCGCCGCGTAATCCAACCGGTGCGCCGCAGATGCTGGCCGATGCACTTCTGCGCTGCGTGGCAGGAACGACAGCGCTTCTGCGCGTCACCAGCACCAGCGCTGACGTCAGCGGGTCGGAGCTGGGGCTGGTGGCAACGACTTTTGTCGAAGTGCCCGTGAGCCCGGTATTGATGCGCAAGCTGCGACCTGCCTGGCAGGAAGGCGGCCAGTCCAAGTGGGAGCTGCTGGTTTCTGCCACCGGCATCGAGCAGCAGGTAAACGCGCTCGATCTCGTTTCTGCGCAGTCGCTCTTTTCCATGACCCTAGCAGTTACCGTGGCAGGACAGGACTACCTGATCGAATCAATCGCCTCCAACGAAGTATTCGGACAGGTCTATCTCTATCGCCTGCTATTGCGCGAGGCAAGGCAGCAGGCAGTATGAGTTCAGGCCCAAAGTCCGCAAATCGCTGAGGAACCTCTGAATAAGTCGTGCTTCGAAAGGGCACGGCTTCGAGCCTATCCTGAGCTTGCCGAAGGGTGCCACAAAAAGCCGCATAAACCCCGGGGCTTTATTGATTGCTGCATAAAGAATGCCCGGTTGTCATCTTGAGCGAAGTCCTGTGCAGTCCGCCGCGGCGGAGAGTCGCAGGTCAAAGATCCGCCGTGGCGGAATCTGCGGTTGCCTTGCTCATGGCATAGGACATTCCATTTGCAGGAGTCAATAGCCCCCGAAGGGTGAGGTTTACAAATTCCGGCACTTGATCAGAACTTCCCTAAGCGCAGGCAGTTATCCAGCTATAACTTGCTTCTGCCCGCAGTTACTCGCAAATCCAGAGAATCACTTATGCAGAATGCGAAAGACTCGTTTTATATGGCGCTGCGCGCGCGGCTAGTTGTAATCAATCCGTCGCGAACCATTCTTTTGCGCAGCGCGATGCGGCCGGGAATCCTGGTGGAGGAAGCCGAGGCTCCATTCAGCCAGCTTCCTGACGATGTATTCGTTCTACGCTGGCTCGGCCTGGATGCAGACCTGAATCTCAGCGCGACCATGGCTGCCGAAGAGTGCGAAATCCTCTACCAGACCTGCGGCACGCAAAGCTTTGGCGGACTCGATCGTGGCCACGCTCTGAGCGAGATGGATGAAGAGCTGCTCGCCATGGTAACGCCCTTCTGCGCGCCCAAGCTCAACTACGCCTCCACGCCGCCGGCAGCCATGCTCACGCAGGTCTTCTGGGATGAGCCCAGTTTCACGCCGGTCGTAGTGCAGCGCGACCGGTTGAGCCGGTCGGCAAAGATCATGGTCTATAGCTACCAGGAGCAGGGAGAGTAAATGTCAAACTGGTTTTGTGCACCAGCGCCGGTGATGCGCCGGGTCCGTGCCTACTTTGCTCCCGTGAATCGCGCCGCGCAAACGCCGGTGCTCTTCGACCCCTCGCAGCAGGGCGCATTCAGCCTGGATTTGCCGCCCGCTCCGTGGCTCGGCCTGGGATGGATTCAGAGTTTTGCGCGCAAACCCGCCAGCAAAACAGCACCGCTGCTGACCGGCATTCCGGCCGCGCCGCTCGAGCAGGTGCGTGAGACCCTGCAGGCGCAGGTAAGTTTCGAGTTCCTGAGCTGGACCAAGCTGACCATGGCGCTTGCTACCGGCTCGCAGCATATGAATCTGCTCGCCCCGGTCAGCGGAGCCGCGCTGGCCGCCGACGGCGCTCAGGCGGCGCCCGCGGTGATTCCGCAAAGCGGCTCGACAGCCACATCGATCCTGCTTTCCTCGACCGACGCGTCAAAGTTCGCGCCGGGATCCATCATCGCCGTAGATATCGATTACACCGGACAGACTGGATTTGTGGGAACTCCGGTCGCCGGCGCTTACGTTCGCCAGGCGCTCACGGATGTCGATTACATTCGGCGCATCACGTTCAACGTTGCCCTGGTATCGCAGGTGACCGCCAGTGGACTTACACTGGCCGAGCCATTGCCCGGCGGCGCGCCGCCTTCCGGCGCAAAGCTGCAGGCGCTTACCGGGTTCGTCGATCGCGAGGGAGGCAGCTTTTACCTGGAGTGGTCTGCGCTCTTCGTGCTCGAAGGCAGCCAGCGGGAGCGCATCTTCTTTCACTACCCGCGCCTGCAGACCATGACCGGCGCTGAAGAAGCTGTCCTTCCGCTGATGGCGAAAAACCAGAACGGGCAGTCCCGCATCGCGCTCAAGGCACAGTTCCTCGCGCTGCCTGTCGTTGATCCTCTGGATGGCGAGCGCGTGGTCTGCTACCGGAGCTTTCTGCCCGCCGCCAATGCCTTGGTCTAAAGCCGGTCGCATCGGCGCTGCCTTGCAAGGGCACGGGCTTCAGAGAAGCTCTGAATCAGTCATGTTTTGCAAGGGCACGGCTTCAGCCATGCCTATAAGACCGTCAGAAGGAACGGGGTTTTAACCCCGGAGGGATGGGGTTCACGAATTCTTGCACTTGACCGGAGCTTTCTTAGTAAGTTGATAACTCGCTGAGTTAGAAGGCAGAGAACCAAGATGAAAATCACGATTAAGGGGCAGGACTACACGCCGGCCCTCGATACCGCGCATCCACTCCAGATCGTCCGCAAGTTGAACGAGCCGTCTGTCTGCGAGTTATGGCTGAGCCTGCCCCTCAATGGCAGCCTTGCGGCGCCGGCGCGCTATCAGCCGCTCGCCGTGACAGGCGATGACGGCACGACCTACTTCACCGGCTATATCGCCGTAAGTCCGCTGCCCGAGTATGCGGGCGTGGGCATGGAAGGCCCGCGGTACAGAACGGCTATACAGGCCGTGAGCGACGAGCTGCTGCTTGACCAGTTGCTCATGCCGCGCAGCGCAGGCATCACGGGTGAAAGCGCCGGTCCGCTCCTGGCCGCTCTCGTAACTCACTCCGGCTCAACCGCGCTCTCCACGCGTGGACTCACGCTGAATACCGCGATTGCCAGCTTTATTCCCGAGCACGGCGCGAACTGGAGCAAGTGCGCAGGCCAGGTTGCCACCATGGCCCGGGCTGCGTATCGTGCCCTGAGCGGAGCGCTTACGCTTTCACTCGTTCAGAATACGCTGCATCCTTTAAATGAGACAGACGGCAGCTTGACCCTGGCCAATCTGGATTTCACGGCAAGCGTCAAGCGTGCCCTGGCCAATGATGTAACTGTCTGTGGAGAAGACGAGCCGGTTGCTTATGTCACGGAGTATTTCCTGGGCGACGGAGTTACCACGCAGTTCTATCTGGCCGCCGATCCTTACTTTCCCGCTGCGTCCAAGTCCATCGTCATCAGCGAGCTCTTCAACGAGCCGCAGATCAACCAGGGCCTATGGTCGGTCACCGGCGGCGCCGGCTATCTGACGCTGGGCGCGGGCGGGCTGGCAATGAACGGCGGGAACGGGATCGATGGGCAGACGCTGCTCACCTGGCTCGATCCCGTGGAGATGGGCGGCACGCTATTGCTTGAAGCGGTGGGCGTCACGCTCTCGCCGGGCAGCACAGGAATTCTGGCCGGCTTTTTCAGCGGACTCATCACCGCTTCAGGCTGCACGGCGGGGCTTCAGGTAACAGCACCCGGCGGTACCGGAGCCGTCACCATGCAGCCGCTGATTCAGGGAGCGCCCAACGGCACAACTTTCTCCATCAATCCGGCCAACCAGTACACTCTGCGCGTGCGCGTCCACTGCCCGGAGTGCGAACGGGCCTGCGCGTTGTATTACTCCTTCGGCGATAGCGGGCCTATTGCTGCGGGCGGCGAGTGGATTCTTGGTCCGGGAAAAGTTCAAGTCGAGATCCAGGAGTTCGTAAACGGCGTGGGTGCAACGCCGGTCACGCTTTACGATGGCGCGATTGCCAACCTGCCCGGAACCTGTACGGTAGTGGCCGCCAGCAGCATCAATCTGATCGGCACCATGCGCGCATTCAATCTGACGAATCTCGGCTCGGGCTGGGTAGTCAGCACGCCATCGGGCGGCGGCCCGTACACCCGGCGCATAGGAACCACAGCCGAAGCGGCCCAGTGCCATGTGGAGCGTACCGGCAAGCTTGCATTTTATACAGGCTACGCACCGGTATCCGGCGAGCAGATTGCCGTGAGTTATCGCACCATTGGCCGGGCAGTAGGACGTGCGGTCAACGCAACGAGCCAGGCTGCACTGGCCGCGGCCGGCTCGCCCTCTGTCGCAGCATGGATCGGCACAGTAACCAGTCCACCCGCGCGCAGTTCTGCAGATTGCCGCAGTGCAGCCTTGGTGATGGAGCAGGCGGCAGCCGGCGTGAGCGCGCTGTGGAGCGGCACTTACAAGGGAACAAAGGCCAGCTTCGCTTCAGACGTCTGGCCGGGTGACGCCCTGCTTCTGAACGCGCCATCGGCTAACCTGGATGCCCAGGTCGTGGTAAGAACAGTAAAGCTGAGTTATACGCCCAGTTATCCTGACTTAGTCGAGTACGAAGTCGCTTTTGCCAACGATTGGGCTGACGATCTGGCGATCAAGACCAGTTCCACGGTGCCGGCTAATGCCTGGCTGCCCGCGCCCATTGCGCCCGCCGTGCTCGCTAACTTGAATGCGCTTACAGTAACTGCGCTCAGCGGCAGCTCGGTCACCATCAACACCGGCGTTACGCCGCCCGCGGGAGGCGGCTTCGAGATACGGCTGCGTGATTTCGCCTTCATGGTCGGCGAAGACCCGACTCTCGTGATGCGCAGCTCGGCGTCTACGCTCACCTTCTCGCGCGTCTCCGCGGCCGACCGCTTTTACATTCGCATGTACGACGGGTCCACGCCGCCCAACTACTCGGAGTTTTCGACGGCGCTGTTCATCAATCTGCCACTGAGCGGATGAATGCGCCGGTGCGCAAAAAACGGAATGGGCAAATGGAGTGCCGTGCATGCGGATGGTGAACGAATTCGAGGCCCAGGTGCTGAGCGACCTGAGCGTGCTCAAGGCGCAGATGGCCGCCTTGACGGGCGACGGCAACGGCGGACGGCTGGCTGAGCTGGAACGGCGCATGGATCGCCATGAGCAGAACTGGCAGCGGGCAAAGGGCTTTCTGGCTGCGGTCAGCGTTGTGCTCGCCGTGGTTGAAGTGGCCTTCGAGGCGTGGCATCGGCGCTGACCCACCGCGCGGCGTCGTAATTTCCACATGATCTCTTCGCTGCATTCCCATAAAGTCTGCAATCGCAGGCCTCGTATAATCACCCTATGACCGAACAGCCGCTGGTAGGCGTGGTAATGGGCAGCAAGAGCGATTACGAAGTGCTCTCGGCGGCCGTCGAGATTCTGCGCGCGCTCCAGATTCCGCATGAGACGCGCATCGTGAGCGCGCATCGCACGCCGGATCTTCTTTTTGAGTACGCGGCCTCGGCCCGCGAGCGTGGATTGCGCGTCATCATTGCCGGAGCCGGCGGCGCGGCTCACCTGCCCGGCATGCTGGCTTCCAAGACGCTGGTTCCCGTGCTGGGCGTGCCGGTACCGGCCACGCAGTTGAACGGCCTCGACTCGCTGCTTTCCATCGTGCAGATGCCAAAGGGTGTTCCCGTAGGCACGCTGGCCATCGGCAAGCCGGGTGCGGCCAATGCGGCGCTTCTGGCTGCCGAAATGCTCGCCGCGACAGACGCCGCGCTCTACGAGCGGCTGGCTGCATGGCGCGCCGCGCGCACACAAGAAGTGCTCGGCCAGAGGCTAGACGAGAGGCTGCCGGGGTGAGCGTCGCGCCGGACACAAAATCGAAACCAGTTCTGCCGGGCAGCCTGCTCGCCATTCTTGGCGGCGGCCAACTGGGGCGCATGATGGCCATGGCCGCGCGCACCATGGGCTACCGCGTGCGCGTGATGGACCCCGAGCAAGCGTGTCCGGCAAGCTTTGTGGTGGATGAGACGATCGTCGGCCGATGGGACGACGTGGACGCGGCGCGACGGCTGGCCGCAGGTGCGGATGCCGTCACGCTGGAGATCGAGCAGATCGGCGTGGCCGCGCTGGCTGAGGTGGCGCGCCTTGCGCCGCTGCGCCCCGGCGTAGAGCCCATCCGCATCATCCAGGACAAGACGCTGCAGAAGACCTGGCTTGCTGAAAATGGATTTCCTGTCGGCCCGTTTCGCGTGGTACGCGCGGAGCAGGAGCTGCAGCAGGCCGTGCCTGCGCTGGATGGCCGCGTGTTTCTGAAGATCGGCCGCGGTGGTTACGACGGCCGCGGACAGGCGCGCATCGGGCTGGACAACCCGGCGACCGAACTCTCCATTGCAGCCGTCTGGCAATCCATCGGCGCACGGCCCGCGGTAGCCGAACAGGCGCTCGATCTTGACTGCGAGATCAGCGTGATGGCCGCGCGCAACCCTGCGGGCGAAGTACGCACCTATCCCGCCGCGCGCAATCATCATGAAAATCAGATCCTGGCCTGGAGCGTGCTGCCCGCAGGCGTGCCGCAGGCGCTGGAGACGCGCGCAGAGGAGATTGCCGCGGGAATCGTGGCGAAACTCGGCATCGAAGGGCTGCTCTGTGTCGAGTTTTTCGTCACGAAGCAGGGTGAGCTCTTTGTCAACGAGCTGGCGCCGCGTCCGCACAACAGCTATCACCAGAGCGAGCGCGGCTGCGTCACCAGCCAGTTTGAGCAGGCGGTGCGCGCGGCGTGCAACCTGCCGCTTGGCTCAACAGAGCTGATCTCGCCCTGCGCCATCGTGAACCTGCTGGGCGATATCTGGCTGAAGGGTGAGCCGAACTTTCCCGCTGCGCTCGCCGTGCCCGGCGTGCGGCTCCATCTTTACGAAAAGCACACCCCGCGCGCAGGCCGCAAGATGGGACATCTCTCCGCTACCGGCGCAACTGCGGAAGAAGCGCTGGAACGCGCGCTGGAAGCAAAGCGACTGCTTTAGCTGAAGACTGGGAACGATTGTGTTGGGTCTTTGGGATTTATGCGAACTTTTAGTTCACTGCCCGCAAAATGATGGCGTACAAAGGCGTCTGCATAATTAGTATAGATATACGGCTTTTTGATTTCGCTTTGAAAGCGTTCAAAGTCTGCTTTGTATTTGTACCGAAGCACAACAAAATCCCCGCCGAAGCCCTGCTTCTGAAAATAACAGCGAACAACGCTGCCCGAAACTGCTGGCCAGTTGCGGCTTGCAGCACGACGCCACTGCATGACGATCGACCGCAGCAGGAAGCCAATAAAGATATCGAGTACAAGTCCGCTCATGGCGAGGCAAGTATAGCAGGGGGTTACATCGACGCAGCTCAACTAGAGTCCTGTCCCCAAAGTCCGTGGCATATGTTGGAGCAACCGAACCGCAGGTTCTTCGACTGCGCAGACCACAAAAACGCGGTCTGCTTGCCCAGGAAGACAACACATTTACGATGCGAAATTTAGAGACAGGACTCTAGGGTTACTCAGCTAGCGCCTTCTCCCACCGCTTGGGCCGTTTGTTGGCCTGTAGAATCTTCTTGCGCAGGCGCAGCGACTTGGGCGTCACCTCGACAAACTCGTCGTCGGCGATGAACTCGATGGCTTGCTCGAGATTCAGCGTGGTATAAGGCACCAGGCGAATCGCCTCGTCCGCCGTGGACGCGCGCATATTGGTCATCTTCTTTTCGCGCACCACGTTTACGTCCAGGTCGTTGTCGCGCGAGTGCTCGCCCACGATCATGCCCTCGTACACTTCCACGCCCGGGCCCACGAAGAGAATGCCGCGCTCCTGCAGGCCGTTGAGCGAGTAGGTGGTGGTCACGCCCTGACGGTCAGCGATAAGCGCGCCCGTGGGCCGCTGCGGAATCTCGCCCTGGTAGGGGATGTAGCCGTCGAAGAGCGAGTTCATCACGATGGTGCCGCGCGTCTCGGTGAGCATCTCGCTGCGCAGGCCGATGAGGCCGCGGCTGGGCACGCGAAACTCCAGGCGCACGCGGCCTGAGCCGTGATTGTGCATCCTGGTCATCTCGCCCTTGCGCGGGCCGAGCTTTTCAATCACCACGCCCGTGTAAGTCTCCGGCACGTCGATGGTGAGATGCTCCACCGGCTCCATGCGCACGCCGTCCACCATGCGCGTCACAATCTCGGGCCGGCCGGCCATCAGCTCGTAGCCCTCGCGGCGCATCATCTCGATCAGGATCGCAAGCTGCAGCTCGCCGCGGCCCAGTACCTTGAAGCTGTCCGGCGAGCCGGTCTCTTCCACGCGGATCGACACGTTGGTGAGCAGCTCTTTTTCAAGCCGCTCGCGCAGGTTGCGGCTGGTGACGTACTGGCCCTCGCGGCCCGCAAACGGCGAGTTGTTCACGTTGAACTGGATGGCGATGGTCGGCTCGTCGATGACGATCAGCGGCAGCGGCGCCGGATTCTCCACGCCGGTGATGGTCTCGCCAATCGTGATGCCTTCCACGCCGGCAACGGCCACAATGTCGCCCATCTCCGTTGCCGTGGTCTCGATACGCTTGAGGCCCGAGAAGGTGAACAGCTTGGTGATCTTTGTCTTGTAGAGAGAGCCGTCGCGCCGCGAAATATTCGCCTCGTCGCCGACGCGCAACGTGCCCTGAAAGACGCGGCAGATGGCGATGCGGCCAAAGTAATCCGAGTAGTCGAGATTCGTGACCAGGATCTGCAGCGCGCCCTCCGCATCGCCGGTGGCCGCGGGGATGGTGTTCACAATCGCCTCGAAGAGCGGCTGCAGATCGGTGCCCGGCGTGGCCGGATCGGTGGTGGCAGTGCCGGCCTTGGCCACCGCGTAGAGCACGGGAAACTCGAGCTGATGCTCGTCGGCGTCGAGATCGATGAAAAGATCGTAAATCTCGTTCAGCACCTCCTGTGGGCGCGCATCCGGACGGTCGATCTTGTTGATGACCACGATGGGCGGCAGCCTGGCTTCCAGCGCCTTCGACAAGACGTAGCGCGTCTGCGGCAGCGGCCCTTCGGCCGCGTCCACCAGCAGCATCACGCCATCCACCATCTTGAGCGCGCGCTCCACTTCACCGCCAAAATCGGCGTGGCCCGGCGTGTCGACGATATTGATTTTGCCGCCGCCGTAGTGGATCGCGGTGTTCTTGGCCAGGATCGTAATGCCGCGCTCGCGCTCCAGCTCGTTCGAGTCCATCACCCGCTCGGCTACCTGCTCGTTGGCGCGAAACGTTCCGGCCTGGCGCAGCAGGGCGTCGACCAGCGTGGTCTTTCCATGGTCAACATGGGCAATGATGGCGATGTTGCGTATCGTCGTGCTCACGGCTGCAAAGTTCCTTCTTCGGGTTTGACCGTTCCGGTCATGGTCCAGTCATGGGACTGCGTTCAGGATGCGGAAAAGACTCAAAAAACAGCCAGAAACCGCGCAGTGCGGCAGTTTTTATTCTACCAGCCATCCGCAACGCGCGGCCTCACCGGCTCGCGCGCGGCCCGGGCGACTTCAACGCCCTGGCCCGCTGCAGATGCCGATGGGCGCGCTCGCGCATCGTCTTTCCGTCTTGGAGCGCAAAGGCCGCATTCACCAGCGCAATGTGCGAAAAGGCCTGCGGAAAGTTGCCGACCAGGCGTTTGCGCCGCACGTCGTATTCCTCGGCGAGCAGGCCCACGCTGTTGCGCAGCTTCAGCAATCTCTCAAAGAGCCTGCGCGCATCGCGGCTGCGGCCAATCGCTTTCAGGCTGCTCACCATCCAGAAGCTGCACGCCAGAAATACGCCCTCGCCGGGGGGCAATCCGTCTTTCACCTTCGCCGTGTTATAGCGCAGCACGAACCCATCGGGCATCAGCTCGCGCTCAATGGCCTTCACGGTTCCGCGCACGCGCGGGTCCGTCCCCGGCAGAAAGCCCAAGACCGGCATCAGCAGCAGAGACGCATCCAGCTCCTTCGATCCATATGCCTGCACGAAGCTGTTTTTCGTTTTGTCGAATGCCTTCGCGCAGATCTCCTCGTGAATCGCGCCGCGGATTGTCTTCCATCGCTCAAGCGGCGCCGCATAGTCAAGCTGTTCGGCAAGAAGAATCGCGCGATCGAAGGCTACCCAGGCCATCATCTTTGAATAGGTGAAGTGCTGCGGGCCGCCGCGCGTCTCCCAGATTCCCTCGTCCGGCAACTGCCAGATCTCTTCAAGATGCTCGAGCAGCAGTGCCAGAACTCTGAAATCGCGCTCGTTATGGCGCTTCATGCTGGCCTGCGCGTGATAGAAGCAGTCCAGCATCTCGCCGTAGATGTCGAGCTGCAACTGCTCTGCCGCCGCGTTGCCCATGCGCACGGGCCGCGAATTTTCGTAGCCGGGCAGCCAATCGGCTTCCCACTCCACAAGCTGGCGCTCGCCTTTCAGGCCATACATGATCTGCACCTGGTCAGGGCTGCCGGCCAGCGCGCGCAGCAGCCAGTCCTGCCACGCGGCGGCCTCGTCAAAGTAGCCGGCGTTGGTGAGCGCCAGCAGCGTGAACGTGGTGTCGCGCAGCCAGCAGTAGCGATAGTCCCAGTTGCGCACGCCGCCAATGGACTCAGGCAGCGACGTGGTGGGCGCGGCAACAATGCCGCCGGTCGGCCGGAAGGTAAGCGTCTTGAGCGTGATCAGCGAGCGCTCCACCGCGTCGCGATATGTGCCGCGGAATTTCAGCCGCGCCGTCCACTGCTTCCACGCGCGCTCCGTGGCGCTGAGCGCGCGTAGCGCGTTGACGGGCTGCGGATCGGGCTCATACGAGCGGCCGTGCGTCAGCGTGAAATCCACGCGCTCGTCCGGGCCAACCTCGAACTCCGCGATCGTCTTCAGGTCCTCGCCGCGCAGCGGGGCCGGCGTGCGCAGAACGGCGAGATTAGGTCCGGCAACTGCGCGTACGCCGTTGGCAATGGCCGTTACCCAGGGCACGGTGCGTCCGTAGTCGAAGCGCAGCGCCAGCTCCATGCGCATCTTCACGCGGCCGCGCAGGCCTTCCACAACGCGCACCACGCTCGAGTGCCTGCTGCGCAGCGGCATGAAGTCGATGAGCCGCACCACGCCGCCGCGTTGGCGAAACGTGGTTTCGAGGATCGCCGTGCGATCGCGATAGCGGCGGGTTGCTGTCCACTCGCCTTCAAGCGGAGCCATTCTCCAGTAGCCGTTCTCTTCCGCGCCCAGGAGCGCGGCAAAGCAGGCCTCTGAAGAAAAGTCAGGCCAGCAGAGCCAGTCGATGGATCCGCTCGCGTCAACCAGCGCGGCCGTTTCGCAGTCGCCGATGAGGGCATAGTCTTCAATCTTTGCAGGCATGGTCCTGTTTTTATTGCTCGTGATAGTCGCGCATCAGCCCGCCATCGACGACAAAGGTTGCGCCGGTTATGTACGCCGCGTCTTCTGAAGCCAGAAACGCCACCAGGCCGGCAACATCTTCCGGCGTGCCCAGCCGGCCCAGGGGAATCTTGGCCAGCAGCGCATTCAGCTTGGGCTTGTCGGCCAGCAGTGCCTTGTTGATCGGCGTTTGAATCGCACCCGGAGCGACATTATTCACGGTAATGCCAAGCGGACCCAGTTCCACGGCCAGGTCGCGCATGAGCATGCGCAGGCCGCCCTTGCTACAGCAATAGGTGGAAAAGTTGGGGAAGGCCATGTCTTCATGCACCGAGCTGATGTTGACGATGCGGCCCGGCTTCTTCGTGTCGCGCAGCCGGCGCACAAAAGCCTGCGTGAGAAAAAACGCGCCGCGCAGGTTTACGCTCATCACGCGGTCGTAGTCTGCTTCCGTCACGTCGCAAAAGCCAGATTCGATCTCCATGCCGGCGTTGTTCACCAGGATGTCGGCTGCGCCGAAGCGGTTCCACGCAGCGTCCACAAGGCGGCGCACGTCGTCGTCGCGCGTGATGTCGGCGCTCACCATCTCGCCCTCGCCGCCGGACTGCTCAATGGGGCGCAGCGTCTCTTCCGCGCCATCCGGCTTGCCCACGTAATCGACGACGACCTTCGCGCCCTCGCTGCCCAGGCGATCCGCAATCGCCTGTCCGATGCCGGTGCCAGCTCCGGTAACGATAGCCACTCTTCCTTCCAATCGCTGCATTGGCTCCGCTCCTCTGTGCTTGGATGCCAAAGACGGGTCGGCGAGCGTGAAGCCGGCTCAAAATGTGAGCTGCAAGCCGATTTCCGTCTCCTGCCCGGCTCGATTACACTTTTGCGCAAATGAAAACTGCTCTTCAAACACGCTCTGAATTTGCTGCGGGCGCGCTCGCCGGCCGTCTCGCGGGTGCATGCGTTCTTCTTCTTCTGCTGCTTTGCCTGGCCCCGGCGCCGTCCGCTTCAGCGCAGGCAAAGGCCCGCCACCTGCTCATCTATTCCATCGACGTGGAAGGCGGCCAGTCTACGCTGCTCGTGTCTCCTTCCGGGGCTTCCCTCCTGGTCGATGCCGGATGGTCGGATCATGACGGCCGCGACGCCGGCCGCATTCAGGCGGCCATGCGCGACGCAGGCATCAACCGCATCGATCACCTGCTGATCACGCACTATCACGTGGATCACGTGGGCGGCGTGCCGGAGCTGGTAAAGCGCGTTCCGATCGGCGAGTTCCTCGATCACGGGCCCAACCGCGAGGACTCCGACAGCACGCGCGCCGGCTACGCAGCCTATCTGCAGGCCATTGGAAACAAGCCGCACCGTGTCGTGCATCCCGGCGATACCATCGCCATTCCCGGCCTCAGCGTGGTGGTTCTCACCGCCGACGGCAAGCATATCGATGCGGTGCCGGGCATTCCGCCCACGCCTAATCCCTACTGCGCCACCGAGCGGCAGTGGCCCGCCGATCCCAGCGAGAATGCGCGCTCGGCCGGCATTCTGGTCACCTTCGGCAAATTCCGTTTTCTCGACCTGGGCGACCTGACCGGGCAGAAGGAAGTTGCGCTGGTCTGCCCGAAAAATCCCATCGGCGCGGTGGACCTCTACCTGGTGACGCATCATGGCATGAACCTGTCAAACTCGCGCGCCATTGTGGACGCCGTGCATCCGCGCGCGGCCATCATGAACAACGGCGCGCACAAAGCCGGCATGCCGGAGGCGTGGCAGACCGTGCATGACAGCCCCGGACTGATCGACCTGTGGCAGCTTCACACGGCGGAAGACTCCGACGCCGCGCACAACAGCCCTGCGGCGCTGATCGCCAATCCGGCCGGCAGCGCGCAGGATGGGGCCTATCTGAAGGTGATTGCCGCGCCGAACGGGGATTTCTCCGTGACCAATACGCGCACGGGCGAAACCCGGGAGTACGCGCGGAGATAAATGCACGGGCAGGCAAGCGGCTATAATCTCTGGCGCAAGCGGAACGCCGTCCTGCGGCGCGTTCTATTTCCATGGAGGAAAAATCCTATGTCCACTTCGCGCCGGACGTTTCTGGCCGGTCTTGCCAGCGCGGGGGCACTGGCTGCTGCGCCGCGTGCCGGCTTCGCGGCAGTCTCTACGAGCTGCCCTTTCCGTCTTTCCGTCATCAACGATGAAATTTCGCAGGACTTCGACCACGCCTGCTCGGTCGCCGCCAACGACTTCGGCCTGCAATGGATCGAAATTCGCGGCATGTGGAACAAAAATGTTACAGACCTTAACTCGGATGAGATAGACCGGGCTCGCAAGATACTGGAAAAGTACAGGCTGCGCGTCACGGATATCGCCAGTCCGCTGTTCAAGGTGAACTGGCCGAGCGCGCCGCAGTCCTCGCACGGGCCCAAGCGCGACCAGTTCCACGCCGACTTCGACTTCAAGCAGCAGGACGATGTGCTCGACCGCTGTATCAATCTGGCCAAGGCTTTCCAGACCGACCGCATCCGCTGCTTCGACTTCTGGCGGCTCGACAACCAGGCGCCCTATCGCGCCGCGATCAACGACAAGCTGCGCCAGGCTGCACGCGCCTGCGCGAAACACAATCTCATCCTGCTGCTCGAAAATGAAATGGCCTGCAACACCGGCAGCGGAAAAGAAGCTGCGGCCGTGCTTGCCGAGATTCACGAGCCGAACTTCATGCTCAACTGGGACCCCGGCAACTCGGCAACCTTCCCCGGCGACACGCCGTACCCCGATGACTACAACCTGCTGCCCAAGGAGCGCATCGGCCACTGCCACTGCAAAGACACGATCCGCAAACCCGGCGGCAAATTCGAGTGGGCGCCGGTGGGCGGAGGCATCATCGACTGGATCGGCCAGTTCCGCGCCTTCCAGCGCAACGGCTATCACTACGCTGTCAGCCTGGAGACGCACTGGAGGGGTGCAGGCACGCCCGAGGCCTCAAGCCGCATCAGCATGAAAGGACTGAAAGGGTGCCTGGCGAAGGCCGGAGCCAACTGCTGACAATAACATGGTGCGCCGGCGGCTATCTTCACCCTAAGTGGCCGGCTACAGCGGTTTCACAGTTGCTGTACTCCGGAGCCGGGGAGCTAAGTGGCTTTTTCAACAAGAAAAAGCCATCTCGCTATAGCATTTTCAGAGTTGCTGTACTCTTTCATCGCGTTGTCATCCTGAGCGACCAAGTGTTTTCCCTCATGCAATGAGGGAAAGCGCGAGGGAGTCGAAGGATCTGCGGTTGTTTTTCTGATTCGAGATGGAGTACATCATCTGTGAAATTGCTCTAGCAGCCGGAAAGGGTTACACGAGCTGTGGAACCGCTCTAACTCGTCCTCTGCATATCTCCGGACAAGCTGATTACCCGGCTTATTCCCCGGAGATATGCATGTTATCGGATCGGTCAGGAGCTGGCTATGCGCCGCCCTGCACGGCGATGGCCAGCGAAAGCTGGCTGCCGGCGGCCAACTTTACATTGTCTTTCTTGGTGGCAATAAATACTCCGGAGTTCTGGCCGGCGATCCTGCTGTGCAGGTCAACATGATTCAGGGCTCCAATCTCGTCAACCTGCAGCGTGCTATGGCTCCAGGTGGGCAGGGTAGCTTCGCCGTCCGTGAAATCGGAGCCGTAAGAGGGCGCAGCCACTCCGGCAATCATGGCGCGGATGGGCAGGGTCTTGCCATCCTTGAGCTTTGCTTCAGTAAAGCGAAGCGCCAGCCGCGAGGTGCCGTCGGGATGCATCTGGTCGGCGGCGATCTTGCCAATCAGCACTGTGCCGTGCGGCAGCTCAGTACCGTCCTTGAGTCGCACCGTTCCATCCACGACGGCCTCAAACTGGCCACCTGCTTGCGCTTTTTGCGCATCGATGGTCTTCACCAGGCGCGCCTGCGCTGGCACCATCTGTGCCGCTTCCTGCTGCACAGACTGTGAAACGGCGGTGGAGTTTGCGGCAGTGCCGGGAGAAGTACTGGCGTTCGGATTCTCGGCCAGGGCAAGTCCTGGAGTGAGTAAGGCAAAACAAGCTGCTGCAATCGAAAAAGAAAGTGTGGTTCCGTGTTTCAACATGAAGATAAGCTCCTAAGCTGGGGTTTGCGTTCGTCTCCGCAACACACCTTTCCGGAGGCTGTCTCAATGCGGATATAGACGATTGAGCCCGGGGTTAGTCGCTTTCTTCACACACGATTGTGGTTCATAACATAAAAGCTATTTTTCCGAGTGTAGGCATCCTTGCCAGGCAATCGTTCATCGCAGGGCGCGCATCCGCGCGCATAACTGCTCCAGCGCGTTGGAGGCTGTCTTGACGCCGTCTTCCTGCGCCAGCGCGCGGGCGGCGTTTTGCGCGTTCTGCTCATACGCATGGCCGGCCAGCATGGCGCGCACCGTGCGCGCCACGCGCCATGGCTTGTAGCTGGCGCGCTGGATGGCGCGCGCCACGCCCAGCCGTTTCATGCGCCGCGCATTGTCCGGCTGGTCGTGCGAGTAAGGCATGATGAGCATCGGCCGGCCCGCGCGCAGGCACTGTGCCGTGGTTCCCACGCCGCCCTGGTGCACGACGAGCCTGGCGCGCGGAAACAAGGCTGAGTAGGGCGCGTACTCCGCCACGCAGATCGAGCCGGGCAGCGCCTGGCGCGGCTTGTTGCGCGGGTCGTTGCCAATGAGCAGCACGGCGCGCACGCCCAGCCGCATGGCCGCGCGCGCCGACTGCTCGTAAAAATCCCCTGCCGCGAGCACCGCGGCCGAGCCCAGCGTAAAAACCACCGGCGGCTCGCCTGCAGACACAAATTCTTCCAGGTGCGGCGGAAGAGCCGCATTGCCGGCATCGGCGTCGTAAAAGCAGAAGCCGCTGATCAACGTATGCGCCGGCCAGTCTTTCTGCGCCACGCCCAGCACGCGCGAAAACAGCGCCAGCACCAGGTTGGGCGAGTGCTTGGCGTCGAAGATCGGGTTGGGTCCCATAGGCAGGCCCAGTTCGCGGCGCAGCTTGTAGATCGGCTCCGGCCATCTGCGCGTGACAAAGCGCGCCAGCCGCTGGATGCCGCGGCCCATCCCCGGCACTACCTTGTCGGCCCGCGCCAGCCTGGGATACGGCGGCAGCACCGGCGGATCGAAGGCCGAGAAAAACGAGAACGGCGCCAGCACGTAGCTGGCCCAGGGAATGCCGGTGATCTCGGCCACCAGCGGGCCCGCGTAGTTCAATTCGCCCAGCAGCAGCAGATCAGCGCGCACCGGCCTGGTGGCCGCGTCCAACAGGTCGGCATACGTCTCGCGCAACACAGGAAACAGAAATTTGCGCAGGCCGGTCTCGGTGCCCTTGTTCACGTCATAGACCATCTCCACCAGCATGGTGTTGGTGGGGTCGATATCCGGGCGCAGCGGGTGAAACTCGAGACCGAGCGGAACGATCTTGGGCGCGTAGACGGCGGGCAGCGTCATCACCGGCGCATGGCCGCGCCGCTTGAGCTCAAGCGCAATGGCCACCAGGGGATTGATGTCGCCGAAGGTGCCAATATTCGAAAGAACAATGCGCAATGAATCTTCCTTGGCGTGTCGAATGCCCGCAGCTATGAGAGTAAATGCACAGGGCCGCAATCCGGTCCCGGCTTCAGCCTGTTTTAATCTTCCCCGGACCATACTTCTATCGGAGATACTCTACCCATGCGGGTGCTGATCGTGGAAGACGAGGCTCGCCTGGCGGAAAACCTGGCCGCCGCGCTGCGCGAGGGGCCGGGCCTCGCCGTGGACTGCGCGGCCGACGGCCTCACTGGCGACGCAATGGCCGGCTACCGCTGCTACGACCTCATCGTGCTCGACCTGATGCTGCCCAAGCTCGACGGCCTCGCCCTCCTGCGCCGTTTGCGCGGGCGCCGCGATTCCACACCCGTGCTGATTCTTACCGCCAAAGAGGGCAAGTCCACGATTGTGGAGCTGCTCAATGCCGGCGCCGACGACTATCTCGCCAAACCCTTTGATCTGGGCGAGCTGATCGCGCGCGCCAAGGCGCTTATCCGGCGCGGCAAGGGCGCGGCGCATCCCACGCTCAGCGCGCTCGATCTCGAGGTGAACACGTTCGAGCAGTCAGTACACCGCAACGGCGTGGCTGTCGATCTTTCGCCCACCGAGTACCGCATCCTCGAATACCTGATTTACCATCCACGGCGCATCTTTTCCAAGCGCGAGCTTCTCGAGCATCTCTACGACTACAACTGGGAGCATCATTCCAACGTGATCGAGGCCCACGTCTCCAACCTGCGCAAAAAGCTTGAAGCCGCGGCGCCCGGCGCCGAGCCGGTGATCGAAACCATGCGCGGACGCGGCTACAGGCTCTGTCTCGGGCAAAGCGCATGAAGACTGCACGCAAAAGCATCGCCTTTCAGCTCATCGCCGCGGTGCTGGCGGTAGAGCTGGTTTCTTCGCTGCTGGTGGCTGCGCTGTCACTGGTCTACGAGCGCCACATCCACTTGAGCTCCTTCGACGCCGTGCTGCGCGGCCGCGCGGACTCCGTGCTGGGTGCCGTGCAGGACGCCGATGACGTGAACGACAATGTGATCCTCGACCGGGCCGACCTGCACGTGCCGGGAGAAGACCTCTACGAGGTCTACGACGACGGCGTGAAGCGGCTGCTTGGGCGTTCCTCAAACTGGCCCGCGGAAGATGCCAAAGGCCTCGTCGCGGCCGCGCCGGCGCAGCTTGCGGCCACGGCCAGCAACACGTTCTCGCACCTTAAGATCGGCCGCCGGCGCTATGGATTCGTCCTGCTCCACGGCTCGCGCATCGTCGATCCCGGCGAGCCCGGCGGCGGCAAGGTGCATTCCATCACGATCCTCTACGGCGCGCCTTCAGACCGCGTATGGCATGCCATCGACAGCGCCGTGGAGTTCTATGCCGCCGGCAGCATCCTGCTGCTGGCCATCACCGGCCCGCTCATTGCCTGGCTGCTGCACCGCGGCCTACTTCCGCTGCGGCAGTTGGCCGCGCTCGCGTCAGGCATCACCGCAAACGACTGGCATTTCGATCCGCCCGAGTCTGCGCGCACCACGCCGGAGCTGGCTCCGCTCACGCAGGCGCTCGAAAACACGTTGGCGCGCCTGGAGCGGTCGTTTGTGCAGCAGCGCACGTTCGTTTCCGACGCGGCCCACGAGCTCAAGACTGCCGTTGCGGTGATCAAGTCATCCCTGCAACTGCTCAGCCTGCGCCCGCGCACCGTGGCCGAGTGGCAGGCGGGCCTGGCGCGCTGCGTGGCAGATGCCGAGCGCCTGGAAGAGCTGGTGGGCAAGATGCTCACCCTGGCCCGCGTGGAAGATGGCGCCGTCGCCGTCGGCTCTGCGCAGGCCTGCGACCTGGCCGGGTGCCTGCGGCGCGCGGCGGACGAGCTGGCCACCGTCGCTGCGCTGCGTAGCGTGCGGATCGATGCCGTGAACTTGTCCGAAGCGATGCCGGTTCCGCTCGCTGCGGAAGATTGCTGGCTGGTTGTCTCCAATCTGCTGCTCAACGCCATCCAGCACAGCCCGCCGGAGTCGGTGGTTGAGATTCGCATGGATGCGGAAACAGGCGAAAGCCCGGCGGCGATCGAGTTCAGCGTGGTGGACCGTGGCGAAGGCATCGATCCCGCGGTGCTGCCGTACGTCTTTGACCGTTTCTACCGCGGCGATCCGTCGCGCGCGCGCTCCACCGGCGGCGCCGGCCTGGGCCTGGCCATCGTCAGGGGCATCGTCGAGCATGCGGGCGGGTCGATCCATCTCGCGAGCGCGCCGGGCAACGGAACCACTGCCATCGTCCGCCTGCCGCGCGCCGCGCCCATTCCATCCCATGCCTTGGCAGATTCCGCCGTCTCCTCAGTTTGATTTCATCCTCAGATGGCAGTCGGCGATAATGGTGACAGGAGACGGGCATGAAGATGCGCATCAAAGGCGACTCGCTGCGGCTGCGCGTGCTGCGCCCTGAGCTTGCACGCCTGCTTGCCGGCGGCCGGGTTGAGGAGACCATTCATTTTTCCGCCAAGCCGGAGGCATCCCTCACCTACGCGCTTGAGATTGCCGCCGGAGCCGGCGAGACGTCCGTGCGCTACCAGCCCGGTGAGATCGTGGTCGCGCTTGCCGCCGCCGATGCGCGCGCATGGGCCCAGGAAGACCACGTGGGCGTCTATAAAGAGCTGCGCCACGGCAGCCGCGCGTTCTCACTCGTTGTGGAAAAAGACTTTGCCTGCATCGAAGCAGCCGGCGAGGACCAGCCGGACACCTTCGAGAATCCACAGCACGCCGGCATCTGCTGACCGGGCCGGGTTGACCGCTGGAGAGACTTTCGTCACTGCCGGGCAGGCGCGTCCAAGAGTCTGATAGAGCCATGCGGGCGCCGCCGCCGACCCCGTTTGGCGGCGCGCGCTTATCTTTTGTGGTTGCCGGAGAACATTGCAGATGGGTATACAGATTGGCGCCAAGCCGGACAGCGGTTTCGACGACCCGATTGGGATGTTGAAGGACTGTCATCGCAGAATCGAGCACTTCCTCGGCATTCTCTGCACGGTCGTTGACCGCGCGCAGGGCCGTGCACTCTCTGCCGAGGAGATCGCAGCCGTCGAGGCCGCCATCCGCTACTTCCACGTGGGCGGAAAACGGCATAACGCCGACGAGGAAGAATCCCTGTTCCCGCGCCTGCGCCAGGAAGACGCGGTCGGCGCGCTCGAAGAGCTTGCCGGCCTGGAGCACGACCACCAGACTGCCGAAGGCCTGCACAATGCCGCGGAGACCCTTTATCGGCGATGGATTGAGGCCGGTGCGTTCCAGCAGGCCGAGTACGACGAGCTCCGGTCCGCAACGCAAAGGCTCAAACAGCTCTACGCGGAACACATCCAGATCGAGGAGCAGGTGGTCTTTCCGCGGGCGGCTCGACTGCTGGGCAAAGAAACCGTGCTGGCGATGGGCGAAGAGTTCCGCCTGCGCCGGGCCTGAGAACCTGTTTAAAAACTCTTCAAAGCAAGGCAAGCGCCTTGAAAGGGCACGGCTAAAGCCGTGCCCTTTCAAAACATCAAGTTTTTAAACAGGTTCTGACGTTCGATTGCCCCGTTTCTCCGCTCAGATTCCGGGATGCGTCACCTGGTCGATATGCGGCACCAGGCGCGCGTAGATCGCCTGCGGGATGTTGGTTTGCCAGTGGTTGGTGGCGTGCGCCAGCAGCACGGCTCCCAGGAAGATGTAAGCCAGAACCGCGGTGACTGCTACTGGTCCCAGCGCGCGGCGATACCACCGCTGCCGCAGCGCGGCTGTCTTGCGTGGGGGCAGGGCGAACTGGAGCGCGTTCTCAGCCGGGCAGGCGGCCACGCAGGCCATGCAGGCGCTGCACTCCGCTGAGCGGATCTGCACGAGCCGGTCGACGGGCAGGCCGGCCGGGCAGGCGCGCGCGCATTTTCCGCAGTCGATGCAGGCCTCTGCATCGCGCCGTATCTTGACCGGGCTGAACAGCGAGGCCAGGCCCAGCAGCGCCCCGTAGGGACACAGATAGCGGCACCAGAAGTTCTGGACCAGCATGGAGAGCAGCGCCAGCAAACCCACCACGATGGCCGCCGTGAGGCCGATGTCCCGGAAGAAATTCAGCATTTTGACGTCGGCAACCAGGCCGTAGGGCGTGGCCATGAACCCTTCAAGCATCTCTGCAGACATGCCGCCGATGATCCACAGGAAAAAGCCCAACAACAGGTACTTGAGTCCGCGCAGCGGCACGTCCAGCCACCGGTACAGGCGCAGATTGCGCCCAAAGACGCGGCGGCCAGCCCTCCACAGGCTCTCTGCGAGCGTTCCCACCGGGCAAAGCCATCCACAAAATGCTTTTTTGAGCAGCAAGCTCATCAACAGGAAGCCCAGGAACAGGTACATCGCCGCCGGATGGATGGCCGGCACACGGCCGGTGAGAAAAAGGTATTTGGCGTTCATCAGTCCGGCGATGGGCAGCCACCCCTCCACGCCGGCAGGACGCGGCACGTAGAAGCCCGTGGCCCCGCGCTCGAAAAAGCGCACCCACAGAAAGAACTGCGCGCCAATCCACAGGTTCAGCGCGACGAACAGCCACTGCACCGCGTGCCGGATGCGCTGCGACCGGTCAGGCGTGCTACGCCGGTCGAGCTTCTTCCTGGGCGCGCGGGGTGTGATCGTCCCAGCAGCAATCACCGTGGCCATCTTCCCACTCCTTCAACTCGAAGCCTAATGACAGCCGGCCGGGGCCGCAGCGACTTTGGTCACATGGCCGCTCCTGCGCAAACGGAGTCTCCTGCCTGCGCCGGCCGGGTAGCCTATTTTGAAGCAGGCAGGCAATGTGAAAGAAAAGGAGGAGATCAGGCCGCGCGCAGCTCGAGGATGATAGCGGCGCCCTGCGGCTCGAGGTTCACAGCCAGCGCGCGGCCGTTGTTGTCGCGCAGGATGGTGGCGCAAAGGCTGAGGCCCAGGCTGGCGGCTTCGCCCTCCGCGCTGGCTGAGGCGAAGGGATCGAACGCGCGCTCGGGATTGGGGAATCCGGGACCGGAGTGGCCCACCAGAATCTGCACCAGGTTGCCCTCGCTGGCGGCTTCCAGGCGGATGGTCTTTAGCTCGTCGCTGGGGGTGGGTGTGGGGGGATCCACTGCGTCCATGGCGAACTGCAGGCAGTGGCGCACGGCTTGGCGAAGCTGCTGCGCGCTGCACAGGACCCGCGGCAGAGCCGGCGCAATGCTGAGCCGGAACTCGATGGAGCGGCGCAGGAACTCGGTGCGGTGCAGCTCGCCCATGTCGCTGAGCAGCTCGGCCACCGAAATGGCGGCCAGCTCGTCGCCGTAGGGCCGCGAGATGCGGGCCAGGCTCTCGAGCGTGGAGCGCATGTGCCGGGCCTCGGCCAGGATGGCCCCCACCGCCTTGCGGTCCGGCGCGTCCAGTGACGATGTCTCCTCCAGCAGGGAAGCGTAGCCCAGCACCACGGTGAGCGGATTGTTCAACTGCTGGCTCACGTTGCCTGCAAGCTGGCCCAGGTGCGCGAACTTCTCCGAATCGATGAGCTTCTCGAACATCATGGTCTGGTTGCGCGTGGCCTGCAAGCGGCCCACCAGCAGCTCGATGGGCAGCAGGTCGTCTGCGCGGAGCGGCTCGGGCTCAGAGCGCCTGCCCGCTGCGGCGGGCTTGCCGGCGAGCGGGCGCAGACCGGAGAGCAGCAGCGCGCCCTCGATCGACGAGCGGCTGGTCATGGGCACGGCCAGCACCGAGGTAAAGTGCAGCCGCTTGAGATCGTCGCCGGGCCAGAGCCAGGGGGTCAGGTCGAGCCGCACGGTCTGCGTCTGCTCCACGGCGGGCGGGACCGAGCCGGGCGCCAGAAAGCCGGTGGCGGGAATGCGCGCGGCCATGTCGGCGAGCGCCTTGGCGGTGGCTGCGTCCAGACCGGCGGAGCCGGCCAGGCGGTAGCGGCCGGAGCTGTGCAGCAACAGCGCAGCTTGCGCAAAACGGCTGTTTTCGACCACGATTTCGCAAATCTCCGTGCCCTGGCGGTCGAAGTCGTCTACCCGGCGGCGGGAGATCATGAGCTTGGCGTAGGCTTCGAGCTCGCGGCGGGCGCGGCGCTCGCGTTCCCGGGCTGCCTTGTTCAGGTTCAGCTCGTCCTCGAGCGTAAGCAGGATCATCCCCAGCGCCGCCACCACCTTGGCCATCACGACGATGCGAATCAGGTTCATGTCGGCGGTGGCATCGCCAGCGATGGCCGGAACTGCCTGCAATGCATAGAGTGACCACGCCAGCAAGCCGGTCACGCTCAGCAGCAGGCCCGGCGAGAAGCGCCGGAACGCGAACACCATGAGCAGGGCGGTCATCAGAAAGTTGGCGCACTCGACAAAGGTGAGCGCCCAGCCCACTCCCAGCGCAAACAGGCCCCACAGGACCAGGCCGCCCAGCAGCGCCGTGGCTGAGATGCCAAGCCAAGCGGGCATGATGTTCTTTTGCGCGCCCCAAAAAATAGCCGTGATGAAGCAAACGAGCCCCAGCGCGGGGAAGACCAGGTCGACCGGCCCCTTGGGCTCAGCCCCCCGGAATACGCCATAAAACACGATGGAGCAGGCTACCAGCGGGAGCGTGTAGGGAACTACGTACCAGACATGGAACCGGCCGACCCGAAAGCGAAGCGGCGAAAGCGAGGCCAGAAACAGCGCTGCGCTGATTTGCAGTGAGGTTTGTCCTGCGGTCATTCCCCACGGGCTGCGCACCGGCCAGATGCCCCACCAGCCGGTGGCATAGAACGTCAGCATGGCGAACATGGAAAAGAGAAAGCCCAGAAACCACAGCAGCGTGCGCGCGTCGCGGTAGCGCAGGTAGAGGTACCCGAACGCCGGCAGCAGAAGCGCGGTGAGGATCGACGCTGGAGCGTGGTAATAATCGTGCATGCGAGCCGGAGTTCCCCTTCCGTCCAATGAGCGAAAAATGCTGAGCTTGACGCTGCCTGACCCGTTGATGCCGGAAGATGCGAGCCCGAGGTCCAGCGTGCAGCGGTTCCCGGCCTGCCTTGAGGAGAGTCTACGGCAGCAGCAAGGCGGTAAACTCCATATTAAATTCTTCAATCCCTCTGCCGCCGGATATCCGTCTAAAGTGGCAGAGGGGCAACAAATTTGCGCGCAGCCGGCTCTTACTGATTGAATCGTGTGCGGCTGGCCACGGAGGGAGGAAGGTTGATGCGGAATCGCGGATGGATGGCGCTCTTTTGGTTGCTTGCGCTGGCAAGCGCGCCTGGCAGCGGCGCGGCGCAGGGCAAGGACAGCTTTACGCCGATGCCGCTCGACGCCGGATTCGGGCGGATGGATCTCTCCCAGCCTTCCATTCCCGTGGACCAGATCATCAAGCAGTTCGCCGCCAAGGAAACCGAGTTTCAGGACGCGCTGAACCACTACACCTACCGGCGCGTGGCCCGCGTGCAGACCATCGACGACGACGGCAAGGTGGATGGCGAGTGGTACGAGGTGGACGACGTCATCTTCGACCCCTCCGGCGCGCGCACAGAGAAGGTGGTTTACGCCCCGGCCAGCACGCTGACCCGGGTGATGATGTCGCCCTCCGATCTCCAGGACATCCAGCACGGATACCCGTTTGTGCTGACCACGGCCGACGTGCCCGAGTACGACATCAAGTACGTGGGCCGGCAGCGCGTGGACGAGGTGGACTGCTACGTTTTCGACGTGACTCCCAAGGTGATCGAGAAGCACAAGCGCTACCTGGACGGGCGCATCTGGGTGGACGCGACCGACCTGCAGATCGTGGTGACCGACGGCCGCATGGTGCCCGACGATACGAAAAAAGGCCAGGAAGACCTGCATCCGCCGTTCATGACCTGGCGGCAGCAGGTTGACGGCCACTACTGGTTCCCGGTGTATACCAAGGGAGAAGGCGTTCTGCACTTCAGCGGTGGCTACGGCTACATGGCCCAGGACGTGCACATCCGCGACGTCGTCAAGTACACAGACTACAAGCGCTTCGGCTCGACCACAAAGATTATTTACGACGGGCAGGATATTACCAACAACAGCCAGCAGCCGAACGGCAGGCAGACGGGCGGGCAAACGCCGCAGAAGTAGGGAACGACAGGGAATAGGGAATAGGGAAGAACCCTCAATGGCACGGAGGGCCAGTCGTCTTGGGTGGACTTGCGAAAGTTGATGCAGTGGATTGCAGCACGAAGGTTTTCTGTTCCCTATTCCCTACTCCCTGCCCTTTTCAATTCCCCACCTGCAGCACCTGGAAGCTGCCTTTGACTGGCGTCTGCACCAGCGTGCCGATGCCGCCGGGGCGGTCGAGATCCACGCCCAGATAATCCGTTACCAGATACACGGCGCCGGTTTCGGGGTTGACGGCCAGGGTGCTGGCGCGCTGACGCGTGGGCAGCGTCTGGATCACGGCGTAGGAGTCCGTCACATCCTGGCGAATGATCGTTATACTGCCTTCGGCTGCGCCATTGGCGGTGAAAATCAGCCCGCGCTCGCTATCGTAGCCTACCGCCTCCACGCCGGGGCCGATGGGCAGGGACGTAACTTTATCGCCGGTGCCGGCGTTGAGCACAATCAGCCTGCGGTTGTTGCAGGCGGCAAAGAGACGGATGTGCGCGTTGTCCACGGCCAGGCTGGTGGGGTTAGAGCATTCGGGGCCCAGGCTGAAAGCGGTCAGATGACCTTCCGCCGCGGTTTGCGGGCGCTGGCGGCCGGTCCAGTCGAGCGAGACCCAGGGAGCGGCGGCTTTTGCCGGGCTCGCCGTTGCAGACGCAGTGTTTTCTGCCGATTGCGGACGCAGCAGCGCGTCGACGGCCGGCGCATCGAAGCGGAAGACCTGGTTGCGGTCGGTGACGGCCACGTAAATCTGCCCGGTCTGGTCGCCGACGGCAAAGCCGAGCAGGCCGGGAAGAATGATCTCGCCAATCGCGGCGTCGGACTCGGTGTCGATAACGGTGATGAAGGACTGCGTGCCGGGCACAGAAGGCGGTTCTTCCCTGGATGGAGCGCGCCGGGGGCCTACCTGGGCGGCAGGGGGCTCGACCGGCGGATTGGCGCGCACGGCGAAGAGCAGCCGGGTGTTGGGGTCGTAGACCAGCGAGCGCGGGTTGGGACCGGTGTCGATCTCGGCGACTTTTTTGAGGGTCTGGCGGTCGAAGACGACGACCTTGCCCTGGCCTCCGTCGCTCACAAAGCCGAACTGGCCGGTGTCGTCAAGCGCGATCTGGCGTGCTTCATAAAAGTTGTCGATCTCTCCCACCAGCGTACCGGAGTTGACATCGACCACCTGCATGGCAGTTCCATGCGCGATGTAGAGGCGGCCGGCCTGCGGGTCCATGGTGAGGTAATCCCAGTTGCCGGCGCCGCCAATGTACCAGGTGGTCTTGATGAAGAACGGCTGGCTGGGCAGATCGGTGGCCATCGGAACCGTCTGCGCCGCCAGTCCGGCGCAGCCCAACAGACTAAGCAGCCATGCCGTCTTGCTCATGCGCACATCCTCTGCCGGTAAAGACGCGGTTTTAGTGCGATGTGTTTGCCGGGAGCAGTTCCAGAGTTTGTGTGCCCTTTTGCCATCGAGCAAGGCGGCTTTTTTCTTGAGAGAAAAAACCACTCCACCGCAACGGCTCCGGGATAGAGCAACCCTGGAACTGCTCTAAATCCTCACCAGCTCCCGCTGAATCTTTCCGGTCACCCAGGCTTTGCCGGGAACAGTAAGCATATTCACTTCGCTGCGCACACCAAACTCGGGCAGGTAGATGCCGGGCTCGACGGAGAAGCAGGTGTTGGGCAGGATGCGCCGGTCGTCGTGGGTCTCGAGGTTGTCGAGGTGCGCGCCGTTGCCGTGCAGCTCCTGCGCGATATTATGCCCCGTGCGGTGCGTGAAAGATTCGCCAAAGCCGGCGGCGCGAATCACGGCGCGGGCCGCGTCGTCGGCCTCGAAGCCGCAAATCGGGCGGCCCTCTGCGAAGGCGGACTCGACGGCGGCAATAGCCGCGTCACGCGCGTTGCGCACGGTCTCGAAGACCTGCTGCTCGCGCGCGGAGGGCTCGCGACCTACGACGCCGGTCCAGGTGATGTCGTAAAAGATAGTGCCGGGCGAATCGGTATTCGGGTCATGATTCGGATCACGATTCGAATCCTGGCGGCCCCAGATGTCGATGAGCACAAAGTCGCCTTCGCGGATGGGCGCGGATTTTTCGGCTGCCGGCTCGTAGTGCGAGTCGGAGCTGTTGGCGTTGGCGCTCACGTTGGGGCCGCTCTCCCACACCAGGCCCTCGCGGCGCATGGCCTCTCTGAGCCAGACCACCATGTCGTACTCGGATACGCTGGCCGTGCCCGGCCGCACCCGCCGGCCCATCTCCTTCCAGCCCTCGGCCAGGATGGCATCGATGGCCTGCTGTGCGGCGGCGTGGCTGGCCACCTGGCCTGCGCTCAGCACGGCCTCGAACTGGCTGACCAGATCGGCGGAGCTCACGATCTGCTTGCCGAGCGAGCGCAGGAACTCGACCGTGCCCGCATCGACCATCGATACGTACATGATGTCGTTGTTGGGCGAGTACTGCATGGCGATGCGCCGCGCGCCAACGAGCATTGTCTCGATGCCTGCATGCAGCTCCTGCCAGCTTGAGTAGAGTGTCTTCGCGCCGGGCAGCGCGTCCAGCCGGCCCCGCTCCACGCGGTGCGCGAGCTTGCGCGGCTCGCCGCTGGCGGGAATGAAGTAATACCAGCGCCGGGTGATGTGCGCCTTGGGATCGAGGCCCAGGATGCGCGCGGCGATGGGATCGCGGTGATGGTGATCGTAGAAGAGCCAGCCGTCGAGGTTGGAGTCGCGCAGGGCGGACTGGATCGCGTCGAGGTTCATACGGGCATTTTACGCGCCGACGCTCAGTCCTTTATTTCTTTGGATCGTGATAGCAACTGCTCCATTGCTTGTGGTGGATCGCCGGATTCAAGCATGGCCCGGAATACGGCGTAGGGATCAGTCTTTGAGCCATACTTGCGCAACGTCTTTTCGTCATTCACCCAGGCATCAACGATCACTTTTTCTTTGCTTGAAAAGCGAAAGGAAAGGCGATATCGCTCTGTTGGACGAGACGCCGGAGCCGATGCTCGAAGAGCGGATGAGCATACAGTCGCCAGCCGTTGACAATCATCTCTTTGCGAGCAGCTACAGGATATCCAGGTCGCCGAGGTCTTCGTCGGAATGGACGACGATACCCTTCGTCAACTTCGTCGCGCGCCTCATCAGCTTCTCATCGAGCGGCAACACCTTCTTGGGATGGCTGGCAATATCCTGCGCGAGAAAGGCGAGGAAAGACGCCATGACAGGATCAGTTCGTTCGTGGGGTTCACTCTCAGCCGTTACCGGCATGCGGCCAAGCGCAATGACATGAGCTTTTACCTCACCGTTAAACTCTGGATAGCTTTTGAACAAGGCTCCTTCAAAGCGAAAATCGGAGGAATTTCCGGTTTTGGTCTGCCGGCCGCGGTACGCGGTTGCCGTCGGCTGGTTTACGGCGGTCGACTTTTTATTGAGTATTGGCATGCGAGCCACCTGAATTATGTCAGCACAATTGTATACACAGCAGAATACCGGGGATTTTTTCGGGTGGATTTACAGCGCCGCCAGCGCCTCTTGCTCGCTGGTGAACAGTTGCGCGTACTTGGTGATGCCCACCATGGTGAAGACCTTGGTGAAGTGCGCCGAGAGGCCGAAAGCATAAACCTTCTGGTCGGAGTTGGAGGCTTCGATGAGCAACTGGATCACCAGCGCGATGCCGCTCGAGTTAATGTAGTCGACCCTGGTGAAGTCGAGCAGGATGAGCCTGGTGGTGGACTTGGGCAGAGACTGGTAGGCGCCCAGCACCGCGTCCTTTGACGTGCTGGCGATATCGCCCTCAAAGCGCAGGACGGCGACGGAATGGCCGGCCGGTGTGGTTAGCTGGTCAATGCGCGACTTGGTTTCGCTCTGCACGTGTCGATTGCCTCCCCGATTCTCTTTAGCCTAAGTCAATTTTATTCCGCGTCTTTGTCGAGACGGATGACGAGGCGGACGTAGCTGCTTTTGCCGTCGGAGCCGGCCACCCACTCGGCCTCGTCCACCAGCGCCTGGATGAGGAACATGCCCATGCCGCGCGGGTCTTCCTCGCCGTGCATCTTACGGTCGATGTCCGGCTTGGCGGGTTCCTTTTTGATGCCTTTGCCGTCGTCGATGACCTTCACTTCCAGGGCGTCTTCGCCGGCCGAGAGCACCACGCCCACGGAAAGTTTCTCATTCAGCCGGTTGCCGTGCTCGATGGCATTGATGCAGGCCTCGGCCACGGCAGTCTTAAGGTCCTCGATGCGCTCGTCGCGAAAGCCTACCAGCTTGGCCACGGCTGCGGCGGCGCTCATAGCCACTTTTTCATAGCCCATGCGCGAGGGCAGCCTTACTTCAACCGACGTGGGCTTGGATGGGCTCATGCGGGCATCTCCGTTGAGCCGGTAGCGGGGCTCGCCGCGGCCAGCACCAGTGCGGTCATGTCGTCTCCCTGCGGGCCGCCCTCGGCAAATTTTTCAATGGCCGTCCACAATGCATCGAGGATACCATCGGCATTCTCGGCCGGGCACGCAGAAAATTCCCTGAGCAGCCGCTCGGGCCCAAACTCTTCATTCTCCCGGAAGACTTCCGTCAGCCCGTCGGTATAAAAGAGCAGCCGCGCGCCGGACGGGAACGGGGATCGCTCGCTCGCGTAGCGCATGCCGGGCAGCAGGCCCAGCGGCGGGCCAACCGACTCAAACTGCCGCGGTGGCGCGCCGGGCGCGAGGAGAAATCCAGGGGTG
The DNA here is from genome assembly GCA_030038195.1 of Acidobacteriaceae bacterium. Lineage (GTDB taxonomy): Bacteria > Acidobacteriota > Terriglobia > Terriglobales > Acidobacteriaceae > Telmatobacter. The sequence continues at coordinate 63,820 of JASHPJ010000132.1, read as the reverse complement.
TGCCCGGCGTTGACCACTTCGATTGTGCCGGCCTCGGGATGCAGGCGCAGGAAGATGGCGGTGACGTAGCGGCGGCGCGCCTCTTCGCCCTCGGCCCAGTGGTGCTGGTTCATGCGCGTGGCCAGCTCGTCGAGCGGCAAGGGCGTGGTGACCATGCCGCGAAAGGCGGCGCGGAAGCTGGCCGACATAAAGGCCGAAGCCAGTCCCTTACCGGCCACGTCAGCCACCACCATGAGCAGGCTGCCGTCCGGCTGCGCGACGATGTCGAGATAGTCGCCGCCCACTTCGTAGCAGGTGTCGCAGCGGAAGCCGATGGAGTAGCCGGGAATCCGGGGCAGATGCTGCGGCAGCAGCGAGCGCTGAATCTGGCGGGCGGCTTCCAGGTCCTGCTGCACGCGGGCAAACTCCACGTTGCGCTTGTGGTTGCGCGCGTTTTCAAGGGCGACGGCGGCCTGCAGCGCCAGGCCTTCGAGAAAGTCGGCCTCGTAGAGCGTGAGCGCGCGACCCTCCGGCGCGGCTACGCGCAGTTCGGTCATGCGCTTGCCGTCGCGGTCGGCCAGCGGATAGGCCAGCGGCGCGGCGCCGTTCGCGTCCGCCGCAGGGCTGTCGCCATAGCTCAGGCCCGCGTCCGGGAAGGCCGCGCCGGCCATCTCCAGCTCGCGGACCACGATGCGCAGCACCTGTTCCAGCACTTCCTGCTCGTCAGTGGTGGAATGCACCTGGCGGGAAGCCTCAAGCAGCGCCTGCAGCCGCGCCACCTGCTGCTGCAGATCAATAGTCTCGCCGTTGCCCGCAAGCTGCGCGCCCGCCGCCATTTCGGTTCTCCGTGGAATCTCACTTTAGCACGGCCGGCAAGGTTGCGATCACGCCGCGCTGGCGTCCACGCCGCCAAAGTATGCGGGCCGGGAGACCCGCGCTATTGCCGGTCTGAAGATCGGCGCTGCTGGTTCGCGGCAATACGCAGATCGCGGACTTCAAGGATATGTTTCGGATAGCCACGCCGCACCACGTTCAGCATGGCCTGGCCGATCTCGCGCGTGGTGAGCACTACGTTCGGCAGCAGCCGGTGCAACAAGGTCAGCAGCGGCCCGAAGAGCGCATAAATCACCCGGTACGCGGCAGTCTTTGACCGGATGCCATCGAGCGGCTGGATGACGCCGGGGCGGAACATGTAGGCGTCCAGAGGCAACCGCAACAGTGCGTTCTCGGTGCGGCCTTTCACGCGGGCCCACATCGTGCGGCCCTTTTCCGTCGAGTCGGTACCGGCTCCGGAGACGTAAATGAAAATCATGCCGGGGTTGAGCCGGCTGAGCGTTTCTGCAGCGGCGAGGGTGAAGCTGCAGGTGATGCGTTCGTAGTCGGCCTCTTTCATGCCTGCCGAGGAGACGCCCAGGCAGAAGAAGCAGGCGTCAAAGCCGCGCAGGCGATCTTCGACAGCGGTGTAGCTGGCCATGTCGGCGTGCGGGATCTCAACGAATTTGGGGTCCTGGACGCCGGTCGAGCTGCGGCCGATGGCAGCGACGCGATCGACGCCCGGATCGCGCAGGCACTCGTGCAGCACGCCCTGGCCGACCATTCCCGTTGCGCCAAAGAGGAGAATCTTCATCTGCAGCAGCCTTTTCCAGCGAGACAATGGCGAGACAATTTCGGTATGCGTGACGCACGGGCGCGTGTTGCACCATCTCTTACCCGATTAGCTTACAATGATCGCGTCTTCCTCCCTGGGGAACTGGGCACTCAAACGGTTTTTCTCAACTGAGAAGGACCGCTGTCAGCCGTTCAGGCTGGCTCAGCGTCTCAGATTTTCACATGGGAGAACGTACGCGGCCTGAAGTTCTTCACTGCGCCGGTTGCCGGTTGCGGCGAACACGCGTAAAGCGCGCATATCCAGGCGAGAAAGCGACGGCATTCGATTCATGTCTTCTTTTGAAGCAGCTCCGGAGTCTCCTCATTCCGCGCCGGGTGCGCACGCCGGTCCGCCTGCGGGCAAAAGCTCGTGGGTCCGCGTCCTCACTTATGTGGTTGTCATCGGCGCGCTGGGGTTCGTGGTGTGGCGCATCTACCAGAACCAGCGGCAGACGGCGGAAAACAGCGCGCGGCAGGCCGCGGCGCTGCTCAACCGGCCGGTGCCGGTGCAGGTGGCTGCGGTGGACGAGCGTCCCATGCCCATCTATCTCGCGGCGCTGGGCACGGTAACGCCCTACTACAGCGTCACGGTAAAGGCGCGGGTCAGCGGGCAACTGCTGCCGGTGAAGTTTACCGAGGGGCAGCTCGTGCACGAGGGTGACACGATCATGAACATCGATCCCAAGCCTTACCAGGCCGCGCTGGACCAGGCCAAGGGCACGCTGGCGCACGACCAGGCGCTGCTCAAGGATGCACAGGCCGAATACGCGCGCTACAAGGCGCTCTACGAGGCCGGGGTGGTCTCGAAGGAGACGCTCGATGCCGACGAGGCGACGATGGGCCAGTACCAGGGCGCCATCCAGGCTGACAAGGCGGCGATCGAGACGGCGGAGCTGCAACTGGGCTGGTGCACCATCCAGTCGCCGATCACCGGGCGCATCGGGCTGCGGCTGGTCGATCCCGGCAACATCATTACTGCGAATACGACGAACCTGGTAGTGATCAACCAGTTCCAGCCCATCGCCGTGTACTTCACGCTGCCGGAAAACGAGCTGCCGCAGGTGCTGCGCAAGCTGGAAGCGGACCGCAGGCTGCCGGTGGACGCCTACGACCACGCGGACGTGCAGAAGCTGGCCTCGGGCGAGCTGCTCACGGCCGACAACCAGATTGACACCACCACCGGAACCGACAAGCTGAAGGCGGTGTTTGCCAATACCGACAACCTGCTGTTTCCTGATCAGTTCGTAAACATTCACCTGGTGATGGAAAGCCGGCCGAATGCGCTGGTGGTGCCGTCGGCAGCCATCCAGAGCGGGGTGAACGGCGCGTATGTGTGGACGGCCGATACGGATGGGCAGGGTTCGGGCACGGTGAAGATACAGCCGGTCAAAGTGGCGCTTACGCAGGGGCAGGTTTCGATCCTTGACGGGGGCGTGGCACGCGGCGACCGCGTGGTGGTGGATGGCGCCGACCGGTTGCAGCCGGGAGCCAGGGTGATTGCCAGCGATGCGCAGTCGCGCAGTCCGATTGCGCCGATGAGCGCTGCTTCAAGCCGGTCGAAGAGCGCCGGGGCCACGCAGCCAAGCGGCGGCGGAAGCCCGGCCAGCCAGGGGACAGTGCAGTGAGCCTCAGCCCGTCACGGCCGTTCATTCTGCGCCCGGTGGCTACGTCGCTGCTGATGGCGGCCATTCTGCTGGCCGGCGGGCTGGGCTACCAGCAGTTGCCGGTCTCGGCGCTGCCCGAGGTTGATTATCCAATCATCCAGGTGCTCACGTTTTATCCCGGCGGCGGGCCGGAGGTGATGGCTTCGTCGGTCACGTCGCCGCTGGAACGGCAGTTCGGCCAGATGCCGGGGCTCAAGCAAATGACCTCGGTCAGCTCGGGCGGCGGCTCGGTCATCACCCTCGAATTCGAGCTGGAGGAGAACATCGACGTGGCCGAGCAGGAGGTGCAGGCGGCCATCAACGCGGCCACCAACTTTCTGCCCACCGATCTGCCCAATCCGCCCATCTACAGCAAGGTCAATCCGGCCGATGCGCCCATCCTGACCCTGGCGCTGACCTCGGATACGTTGCCTCTCGACAAGATCGAAGACGCGGCAGACACCAACCTGGCGCAGAAGATCTCGCAGGTGACCGGCGTGGGGCTGGTGGCGATAGCCGGGGGCCAGAAGCCGGCGGTGCGCATCCAGGCCAATCCGGCGCAGCTTGCGGCCTACAACCTGAGCCTTGAAGACCTGCGCACAGCGGTGGCTGCGGCCAACGTGGACCAGGCCAAGGGCACGCTGAACGGCTCACGGCAGTCGTTCACCATCGGCGCGAACGATCAACTGCTTTCGAGCCAGGACTACAAGCCGGTGATTGTGGCCTATCGCAACGGCGCGCCGGTGCGCGCGTCGGATGTAGCCACGATCATCGATGCAGCCGAGAACAGCCAGCAGGCCGCGTGGATGGACCGCCAGCCGGCAGTCATCGTCAACATCCAGCGCCAGCCGGGCGCCAACATCATCGCTGTCGTCGACCGCATTCACAAGCTGCTGCCGCAGTTGCAGCAGGCACTGCCGGCCACCATCCGGGTGCGCGTGCTCACCGACCGCACGGTGACCATCCGCGCGTCGGTGAAAGACGTCGAGTTCGAGCTCATGCTCACCGTCGCGCTGGTGGTGATGGTGATCTTTCTCTTCCTGCGCAACCTGGCCGCAACCATCATTCCTTCCGTCGCCGTGCCGCTCTCGATTGTGGGCACGTTTGGCGTGATGTACCTGCTGGGCTACTCGCTCAACAACCTCACGCTGATGGCACTTACCATCTCGACGGGCTTCGTGGTCGATGATGCCATCGTGATGATCGAGAACATCTCTCGATTTATCGAGGAGGGCATGAGCCCGATGCGCGCGGCGCTCAAGGGCAGCGAGCAGATCGGGTTCACCATCATGTCGCTTACCGTCTCGCTCATCGCGGTGCTGATTCCGCTTTTGTTCATGAGCGACGTGGTGGGCCGGCTCTTCCGCGAGTTCGCCATCACGCTGGCGATCACCATCATGGTGTCGGCGGTGGTTTCGCTCACGCTTACGCCCATGATGTGCTCGCGCATCCTGCGCGACAAGGCGCACGCCAGGCAGACGCGGTTCTATCACTGGTCAGAGGATGTGTTCAACGCCGTCATCGCCGCGTATGGACGCATGCTGCGCGTCATTCTGCGCCATCGCTTCGCTACGCTGCTGGTGACGATCTCCACGTTCGTGGCCACGGTGCTGCTGTTCATTGCGGTGCCCAAGGGATTCTTCCCGGTGCAGGACACGGGCGTGATCCTGGGCATCAGCGAAGCGCCGCAGACGGTGAGTTTTACCAGCATGGCCGAGCGGCAGCAGAAGCTCGTCGACGTGGTGCTGCAGGACCCGGCCGTCGATAACATTTCGTCGTTCATCGGCGTGGACGGCACGAATACCACGCTCAACTCCGGCCGCATCCAGATCACGCTCAAGCCGCTCGAAGTACGCAAGGTCTCGGCGACGAAGGTGATCCAGAGGCTGCAGCCGAAGGTTGCGCAGGTCGAAGGCATCCAGCTCTTTCTGCAGCCGCTGCAGGACCTGACCGTGGAAGACCGCGTGAGCCGCACCGAGTTCCAGTACGCGCTCGAAGACCCCGACCCGAGCGAGCTGGCCATCTACACGCGCAAGATGGTGGATGAGCTGAGCAGGGAAAGCGTGGTCACCGACGTGGCCAGCGACCTGCAGGATCAGGGCCTGGGCGCGCGCCTGGTGATCGATCGCGACACGGCGGCGCGGCTGGGCATCGCCATGGCCGACATCGACAACACGCTCTACGACGCCTTCGGCCAGCGGCAGGTTTCCACCATCTTTACGCAGCTCAACCAGTACCACGTGGTGATGGAGGTGGGCCAGGGCTTCCAGACCGATCCGGCCACGCTCGAGCATCTCTTCGTGAAGTCGGGCAACGGGACGCAGGTGCCGCTGAGCATGCTGGCCCACTGGGAGGAGGCGCGCGCGCAACTGGCCATCGGCCACCAGGGGCAGTTCCCATCCACCGTGATCAGCTTCAACCTGGCGCCGGGCAAGGCGCTGGGCGACGCGGTCGATGCCGTCAATCGCGTCGAGCAGCGCATCCAGATGCCGGCTTCGATCAACGCGAGCTTCGAGGGAACGGCGGCGGCCTTTCAAAGCTCGCTGCGCAACGAGCCGCTGCTGATCCTGGCCGCGCTCATCACGGTGTACATCGTGCTGGGCGTGCTTTACGAGAGCTACATTCACCCCATCACCATTATCTCCACGCTACCTTCGGCCGGCGTGGGTGCGCTGCTGGCGCTGATGATGACCCACGTGGAGTTCAGCGTGATTGCGCTCATCGGCATCATCCTGCTGATCGGCATTGTGCAGAAGAACGCGATCATGATGATCGACTTTGCGCTGCAGGCCGAGCGCGAAGAGGGCAAGACGGCCGAGGCGGCCATCTTCCAGGCGTGCCTGCTGCGCTTCCGGCCCATCGTGATGACCACGATGGCCGCGCTGCTGGGCGGGTTGCCGCTGGCGCTGGGCGGCGGCGTGGGCGCGGAGCTGCGCGAGCCGCTGGGCATCACCATCGTGGGCGGATTGATCTTTTCGCAGATGCTCACGCTGTTCACCACGCCGGTGGTCTACCTCTACTTTGACAAGCTGGCGCACCGCATGCGGCCGCACGCACCCGAAACGCAGCACGAACCGGAAACCGTGAGCGCCGGCTGATGCATCTCTCCGCGCCTTTCATCAAGCGGCCGGTAGCCACGTCGTTGCTGAGCCTGGCGCTGCTGCTGGCCGGGTCGGTGGCGTACTCGGTGCTGCCCGTGGCCTCGCTGCCGGATGTCGATTTCCCGGTGATCAGCGTGAACGCGGGGCTGCCCGGCGGCAGCCCGGAGACGATGGCCTCGGCTGTGGCTACGCCGCTGGAGCGCCAGTTCGGGCGCATCGCCGGCGTGAACCAGATGACCTCGTCCAGCGCGCTGGGCACGGCGTCGGTCAACCTGCAGTTCGACATCAACCGCAACATCGACGCGGCGGCGCGCGATGTGCAGGCGGCCATCAACGCGGCCCGCAGCCAGTTGCCTGCCTATCTGCCGCAGAATCCGAGCTACCGCAAGGCCAATCCGGCCGACGCGCCCATCCTGATCATGACGCTGACCTCGGACGTGGTGCCGAAGCCGGTGATCTACGATATGGCTGACTCGATCCTGGCGCAGAAGATGTCGCAGGTGCAGGGAGTGGGGCAGGTGTTCGTAGGCGGCAGCGCCAGTCCCGCGGTGCGCGTGGAGCTGAACCCCATGCAGCTCGGCAACAACGGCGTGGGCCTTGAAGCCGTGCGCACGGCGCTCGCCAACGCCAACGCCAACCGTCCCAAGGGCGCGTTTCAGGATGCGACCCATCGCTGGGCGATCACCGACAACGACCAGATCTTCAAGGCCAGCGATTACGCGCCGATCATCGCCGGCTATAACCGCACGACCGGCGCGCCGGTGCGGATTACGGACCTGGGCGAAGTGACCGACAGCGTCTCCAACATCCTGACCGGCGGCGTGGCCGGCATCAATCCCGATGAGGGACCACCGGGCAAGATCACGGACGCGATCATGCTCTTCATCTTCAAGAGTCCCGGAGCGAACGTGATCTCAACCGTGGACCGGCTGATGGCGGAGATGCCGCACCTGCAGGCCTCGATTCCGCCCACCATCAAGATCGACGTGGTGAGCGACCGCACGGTGACCATCCGCGCCGGCGTGCGCGATGTGGAGATCACGCTCATGATCAGCGTGCTGCTGGTGGTACTGGTGGTCTTCCTGTTTCTACGCGAGGTGTGGGCCACCATTATTCCGTCGATCGCCGTGCCGCTCTCGCTGGTGGGCACGTTTGGGGTGATGTCGCTGCTAGGCTACAGCATCGACAACCTGTCCCTGATGGCACTCACCATTTCCACGGGATTCGTGGTGGACGATGCGATCGTGGTGATCGAGAACATCACCCGCTATCTCGAGATGGGCATGAAACCCTTCGACGCGGCGATGAAGGGCTCGAAGGAGATCGGATTCACGGTGCTCTCGATGAGCACATCGCTGATTGCGGTGTTCACCCCGATTCTGCTCATGGGCGGCATCGTGGGCAAGCTCTTCCGCGAATTTGCCGTTACGCTTTCGGTGGCCATTGCCGCTTCGCTGCTGATTTCGCTCACCACCACGCCCATGCTCTGCGCGCGCTTCCTGAAGCCTCGCGACGAGAGCGGACACGGCGCGCTCTATCGCGCCAGCGAGCGGGCCTTCGAGTGGCTGCATGGCGAGTATGCGGCGGCGCTGCGCTGGGTGCTGCGCCACCAGGCGTTCATGCTTGGCGTAACGGTAAGCATCGCCGCCTTGAACGTCTATCTCTTTCTCATCGTGCCCAAAGGCTTCTTTCCGCAGCAGGACACGGGACGCATCAGCGGGCAGGCCATCGGCGCGCAAGACATCAGCTTCGACGCGATGATGGCCAAGCAGCGGCTGCTGGCGCAGATTGCGCTCGACGATCCGGCCGTGCAGACCGTGAATGGATTTGCGGGCGGCGGCGGCCCGGGCGGCGGCAGCAACAACGTGGGCCGCATGTGGCTTGCGCTCAAGCCGCTGAGCGAGCGGCCCGGGCGCGTCTCCTCTGACGACGTGGTGAACCGCCTGCGCAGCAAGCTCACCAGCGTGCCGGGCGCGACGCTGTTCCTGCAGGCGCAGCAGGATATCCAGATCGGCGCACGCGGCAGCTCGGCGCAGTACCAGTACACGCTGTCGGACGAAGATCTCAAGGAGCTGAACCAGTGGGCCCCGCAACTGCTGGACCGCGCCATGAAGATGCCGGAACTGCGCGACGTCTCTACCGATCAGCAAGATCAGGGGCTGGCGGCAAATCTTGTCATCGACCGCGATACGGCGTCGCGGCTGGGCATCAGCGCACAGGATATCGACCAGGTGCTCTACGACGCCTTTGGCCAGCGCGAAGTTTCCACGATGTACACCGCGCTCAACCAGTATTACGTGGTAATGGAGGTCGATCCGGCCTTTCAGCGCAGCCCGGACTCGCTGAACGGAATCTTTATCAAGTCGTCGACGGGCGCCATGGTGCCGCTCTCGGCGATTGCGCACTTCGAGAATCAGCGCACCTCGCTGCAGGTGAACCACCAGGGGCAGTATCCGGCGGTGACGCTCACCTTCAATCTCGCTCCCAACGTGGCGCTGGGCAATGCCGTGACCGCGCTCGAAAAGGTACAGCAGGACCTGGGCATGCCGTCGAGCGTGCACGCCACCTTTCAGGGAACCGCGCAGGCCTATCAGGAGTCGCTGCGCAACGAGAAGTGGTTGATCCTGTCGGCGATTGTTGCAGTCTACATCGTGCTGGGCATCCTGTACGAGAGCCTGATTCATCCGCTCACGATTCTCTCCACACTGCCGCCGGCCGGCGCGGGCGCCATTCTGGCGCTGCTGCTCACCGGCACTGAACTGAGCATCATCGCGCTGATCGGCATTATTCTGCTGATCGGCATCGTCAAGAAAAACGCAATTTTAATGATCGACTTTGCGCTGCAGGCCGAGCGCGACCAGGGATTGCCGCCGGTGGAGGCGATCTATGAGGCGTCGCTGCTGCGCTTCCGGCCCATCATGATGACCACGATGGCAGCCATGTTTGGCGGGCTGCCGCTGGCTATCGGCATGGGCGTCGGCTCGGAGCTGCGCAAGCCGCTGGGCATCGCGATCGTGGGCGGGCTGCTGGTGTCGCAGGCGCTCACGCTGTTTACCACGCCGGTGGTGTACCTGTTCTTCGACAGGCTGCAGTGGAGGTTCATGAAGCTGCGCCGCATTGGCGCTGAGCTCGAAGAGGCGCACGGGGATTGAAACAGAGATGAAAGTCCTCGCTCCTGACGCATGGCCTGTGCGCACGTTTCCAAACGCTCGTCCGCACAAGCCCTGGGCGCCCGCTGCCCCGCCGCTGACCTGCCGACTCGCCGCCTTGCTATCCTGCACTCATGCCGTTGCCGCCGCGTGACTCCAGGCTGATCCAGATCGTCGACGCCGCGCTGGCCGATGCCGCGCGCCGCGCCGGCTCGTGGCTCGTCTGCCATCCCGGCTGCACGCAGTGCTGTTACGGCGCATTCTCCATCAACGCGCTCGACGCCGAGCGCCTCCGCGCCGGCATTAACACATTGTGCGCCACCGATCCTTCCACCGCCCAGGCCATCGAGCAGCGCGCCCGCGCCTGGCTCGTTCAATACGGCGCCGCATTTCCCGGCGATCCCGAAACCGGCATCCTCGGCACATCGGAAGCAGACCAGCAAAAATTCGGAGACTACGCCAACGACGCTCCCTGTCCCGCGCTCGACCCCGTCACCGGCCTCTGCGGCGTCTACGCCTGGCGTCCTATGACCTGCCGCGTCTTCGGCCCACCCGTCCGCACCGCCGGCGCAGAAGATGCAGAAGGCCTCGGCCATTGCGAGCTCTGCTTCACCGGCGCCACGCCCGAGCAGGTCGCCGCCTGCAAAATGACCGTCCCGCACGAACTCGAAGCACAGCTCATCACTGAAATTGGCGACGAAATCGGCTCACAATCCGAAACCATCGTTGCTTTTGCGCTGTTGCCGGAAACGCCCTGCCCTGTGCCGTAAACTAAGGCTTGGACAGCTCGATGCCAACCCGTCCCTGCCGGGTCGAAATCCGCACCCGCACACTAGAGGACAACTATCGTTTTCTCGCCAACCTGGCCGCGCCGCACGCCGAGCTTCTGGCCATCGTCAAGGCTGACGCCTACGGCCACTCCCTCGCCCACTGCGCGCCGGCCGTCGTCCGCGCTGGCGCGCAATGGCTCGGGGTCACCAGCGTGGAAGAGGGCATCGTCGCCCGCGCACTCTGCCCCGCCGCGCAGATTCTGGTCATCGCCGGCGTCTTTCCCGGCCAGGCTGCTGCACTGCTCGCTCACCGGCTTACACCCGTTGCCTGGGAACCCTGGCATCTCGACCAGCTCGAAGCCGCCGCGCACGCCGCCGGACTCGCGCCGGGCTCTCTGCCCATTCATCTCGAGATCGACACCGGCATGAGCCGCCAGGGCGCAAGCCCCACAACCCTCCCTGTCCTCCTCGCCCACATCTCGCCTGCGTCGCCCTTCCGGCTTGAAGGCATCATGACCCATCTCTTCGCTGCCGACGAGGCCGACGGCCGCGTTACCGCCGCGCAGCTCGACCGCCTGGACGAAACCCTCGGCCGCATCTCGTCGGCCGGCCTCTTCGGCGAGTGGCTCAACGTGGGTAACTCCGCCGCGCTTCTGGCGGGCCAGGCGCGCGCCATCGCCGACCTCGCCGCGCACCACGGCATGAAGGCCCTGCTCCGTCCCGGCTTCGCGCTCTACGGTCTCGTTCCCGAATTCAACCCGGACTTCGCATCCGCTGAGCCCGCGTCGCTCGCCGCCGCCCGCACGCATCTCCAGCCCGTTCTCAGTTGGAAGACCCAGGTGGTCGGCGTCCGCTCCGTCCCTGCCGGAGCCGTCGTCGGCTACAACGGAACCTTTGTCGCCTCTGAGCCCATGCGCCTGGCGCTCATCGCCGCCGGCTATGGCGACGGCCTCACCCGCAGCCTCGGCAACCGCTTCAGCCTGCTCGTCCACGGCGCACGTGCTCCGCTCGTCGGCCGCGTCAGCATGGACCAGGCTGTCCTCGACGTCACCGGGGTTCCCGGCGTCCAGCCTGGCGATGAAGTTGTGATCCTGGGAACCCAGGGCGGACAGACCATCACCGCCTTCGATCACGCCCGCGCCGCGGGCACCATCCCCTGGGAGATCTTTACGCGCATCGCACCGCGCGTCCCGCGCAGACCGGTTTAGAGCCTGTCTAAAAACCTGATGTTCTGAAAGGGCACGGCTATTGACTCCCGCAAATGGAATGTCCTGTGCCATGAGAAAGGCAACCGCAGATTCCGCCACGGCGGATCTTTGACCTGCGACTCTCCGCCGCGGCGGACTGCACAGGACTTCGCTCAAGATGACAACCGGACATTCTTTATGCAGCAATCAATAAAGCCGTGCCCCTTGAAAGCTCTTGCCTTGCTCTGAAGAGTTTTTAAACAAGTTCTTAGGCCGTATCGACATATAGGCTTGGCAAGAAAGGCTGGAAATCGGGCGTAGTACGCGGGGAATGACGGAAAGCAACCGCAGATCCTTCGACTCCACAGGTGCAAAAAATCGCACCTGCTTCGCTCAGGATGACAAGCCCTTTATTTTCTGCTCGCTTATATGTCGATACAGCCTAGAGAACCGCCGGCCCGCCCTGCATCTCTTCCGGCTTCAGCTCCTCCGGGCAGCTCCCCGGCGCACTCACCACCTCCGGCACGCCCAGCCCCGCCGCGCATTGCACCGCGGCAATCATCGAGTCGATCCCGATGCATGAGTTCAGCAGCATGTGATACATTCCGCGTGCGCACCAGTCCTGCTGATAAAACCTGCGGATCACCGCCGCGCGCCGCTTGTCGAATGCGGCCAGATGCTGCTCTGCGTTGTGCGCCTGCTTGGGAAAGGCCTTCCTGAACCAGTCGCGCTTGGCCCGCATCGTGGCGTACACAAAGATGTGAAAGCACCCCGGCTGCCCCGCCAGCGCGCAGGCTGCCCCGCGCCCTACCAGCACGCAGTTGCCCTCTTTGGCCGCGTCCAGAATCTCCTGCCGGATCAGCCCCAGCATCCGTTCGGAGTCGAACAGAAAATCCTCCGAGTTGCTCAGCATGGAATACGAAGAATCCTGAAAGAAGAGCTTTCCGTAGCGGTAGTACCAGGGATCGAGCCGTTCGTCGAACCGCTCCGCCAGCTTGGGGTCCACGCCCGCCACGCGCGCCGCGCCCGCCACCAGCTCTGAGTCCAGCAGCCGCCATCCCAGCCGCTCTGCCAGGTTGTGCGCAAATTCCCCGCCGCGCGACCCGTACTCCCGCTCTACGGTGATCACTCGAATCGGCGCATTCACCATACCGGCAATTCACCCCCGCGACTGGAGCATACACCCACACCGGCGATTGTCAAGCCGACAAAAGGGGAGGACAAAGGGGAGGCAATCCCGATTTCCAGCCGCTTAAAACCCCAGAATCATAACAAAATTTGCCTCGATACCTTGACGGTCTACACATCCTTATTGTAGATAATCTAGGCATGGGCAAACCAAGCGATCTTCTTCAGGGCACGCTCGATCTTCTCATCCTCAAAACCATCTCGCTCGAGCCGATGCACGGCTGGGCCATCGCCAAACGCATTCAGCAGGTTTCGCGTGAAGTCCTCCAGGTGCAGCAGGGCTCGCTTTACCCGGCTCTTCACCGCCTGGAGCAGCAGGGCTGGATCAAGGCCAGGTGGGCCGAGAGCGAAACCGGCCGCCAGGCCCGGTTCTACTCGCTCACCGCTGCCGGCCGCAAACAGCTTGAAGCCGAAGCCGCCAACTGGACGCGCCTTTCGGCCGCCATCAACCTGGTCGTCAGCGAAGCATGAAAAAAGCAGGGAACAGTGGTCAGTGATCAGTTGCGTGCCCCATCCTTGCATCCGCCGCGGCGGATGCCGCAAGGGTGGAGAGCCACAGAAATGAGAAGCTCCGATGCGCCGTCTTCATCAACTCGGTATGAAACTCCGCACGCTCTTCATGCGGCGCAAAGCCGGCGCACAGCTCGACGCCGAGCTGCGCTTCCACCTCGACCGCCAGATCGAAGAGAATCGCGCCGCCGGCATGAGCGCAGACCAAGCCCGCTACGCCGCGCTGCGCGCCTTCGGCAACCCGGCGCTGCTGCGCGACCAGACCCGCGCCGCCTGGAGCTGGAACGGCCTCGAATCGCTGCTGCGCGACCTGCGCATCGGCATGCGCACGCTCGGCCGCGCACCCGGATTTACCTTCATCGCTATTGGAATCATGGCCCTCGGCATAGGCTCGAATGTAGCGCTGTTTACAGTGGTGCGCGGCGTGCTGCTCAAGCCGCTGCCGTTTGAAAATTCCGATCGGCTGCTGATGCTTTACGAGCACAGTACGTATTCGGCCGGCGGCGGAGACTTTCCGTACAACCTTGTCGCCGGCGGCGTCTTCGACGCGTGGAACAAAGAAAATACCACGTTCAGCAGCATGGCTCTCGTCCGCAACGACCAGGTGGATCTTTCGGCGTCTGGCGGTCAACTGCCGGAGACACTCAATAGCGGGACTGTCTCCTGGAACCTGTTCCCGACGCTCGGAGTACAGCCAGCGCTGGGGCGCGGTTTTGCGGCCGCCGACGATAGCCTGACTGCAAATGGCACAGTCGTGTTGAGCTGGAATTTGTGGAAACGCCGCTTTGGGAGTGATCCGGCTATCCTCGACCGCATTATCTATCTTGATGCCAAGCCGTACACGGTGATCGGCGTCATGCCCGAGTGGTTCGAGTTCCCGGATTCTACTACACAACTCTGGCTGCCCGTATATCACGAGATGCCGACAACAATCATGTCGCACCTCGACTTCCATAATTTTCGTGCAGTGGGCCGGCTGAAGCCCAGAGTGACGGCAGAGGAAGCAACGGCGAACTTAAGTATCATCTCGCGGCGGCTTCACGAATCTCAATTGGACGACCCGTTTATTGCCGCAGCGGCAAACAGCCGGCCGCTGATTGAGCATATAGTGGGCGATGTCGAGCGCCCGCTTTACGTGATGCTCGCGGCTACCGCATGCCTGCTCCTCATCGCATGCCTGAACGTTGCGAACCTTCTCGTTGCGCGGGCTGCGGCGCGCCGTAAAGAGCTCGCCATTCGCACCGCGCTGGGCGGCGGACGGCTACGTCTGCTGCGCGAGCACCTGATGGAAAGCTTTCTTCTCTCAGCCGCGGGCGGCGCGGCCGGCCTGGCGCTGGCCTGGGAGGCTGTTCACTGGTTCGTGGCCACGCGCCGCAATATGGCGCGCGTAGGATCCATCCATCTGGACGGTGTTGTCGCCACCTTCACCTTGGGCGTCATCGTTCTCTGCGCGCTTTTCTCAGGTCTTGTCTCTGCGCTGAACGCTGACGGCAAACGCCTGCTCGCATCGCTGCACGAGAGCTCGAAGTCGCACAGTGCGGGCAGTGCGCGAGCACGCCTGCGCAAGACGCTTCTTGCGGCTGAGGTCGGTCTTACGGTGATGTTGCTGATTGCCGCGGGCCTGCTGCTCAAGAGCTACCAGCGGCTGCGCGATACCGATATCGGTTGCACCACGAAAAACATTCTTACCCTGCACATTGACCTGCCAGGCGCGCGCTACAAAACACCCGGACCGGCTCCCGTCAACTTCTTTGCAACCTTGCTGGAGCGTGTGCGAGCGCTGCCGGGCGTCGAGGCCGCCGGATTTGTGACTGCCGTTCCGGGGCAGGGATACATGGGTGACATGGGATTCACCATCGCCGAGCATCCGCCGTTGCCGCGCGGCAAAGGCACATTCGCAATCAACCGCTCGGCCGATCCCGGCTACTTCGCAGCGATGGGCATTCCCATCCTGCGTGGCCATACCTTCGACGACGGCCAGACACTCGACCGCGCCAATGAGGCGATCATCAGCGAGTCGTTCGCGAGAAAATTCTTTCCCGGCGAAGATCCCGTCGGCAAGCACTTGCATGTGATGGGCGGAAAAGAGTTGCATCTCATCGTCGGCGTTGTGGGCGACACGCGCTATGACCTCGGCGAGACGCCCGAGCCCACGCAGTATTACCCGCTCTATGCAGGCGACACGAACAACGGGACGCTCGTCATCCGCTCCAGCCATGACGTGGAGCAACTGGCGCTCCCTGTACAGCATGTAATTCAGGGTATGGACCACGATCTGCCCGTCTCTGACGTTCTTACCATGGATCAGCTCCTCGGCAAATCCACGCTCGATGAGAGCTTTAATACCACGCTGCTCACAGGATTCGCTGCGTTGTCGCTGCTGCTGGCCGCTGCGGGCCTCTTCGGCGTACTCTCGTACATCGCTGCGCAGCGTACCAGCGAGATCGGCATTCGCATCGCGCTCGGCGCGCAGCGCGAGCAGGTGCTGCGCCTCATGCTCGCCGACGGACTGCGCCCCGCACTGATCGGCCTTGCGCTCGGCCTCGCCGCCAGCACCGTTACCGTGCGCCTCATCCACTCGATGCTCTACGAGACGCAGCCGCTCGATCTCGCAGTCTTCGCGGCCGTCGCCGCAACCTTGCTGCTTGTCGCCGCGCTGGCCTGCATGGCCCCGGCATGGCGCGCCTCGCGCCTCGACCCCATGCAGGCGCTCCGAATGGAATAGGAGACACCGATGCTCAGGTTCCATCAACTCGGTATGAAACTCCGCACGCTCTTCATGCGGCGCAAAGCCGGCGCACAGCTCGACGCCGAGCTGCGCTTCCACCTCGACCGCCAGATCGAAGAGAATCGCGCCGCCGGCATGAGCGCAGACCAAGCCCGCTACGCCGCGCTGCGCGCCTTCGGCAACCCGGCGCTGCTGCGCGACCAGGCCCGCGCCGCCTGGAGCTGGAACGGTCTCGAATCGCTGCTGCGCGACCTGCGCATCGGCATGCGCACGCTCGGCCGCGCGCCCGGATTTACCTTCATCGCTATTGGAATCATGGCCCTCGGCATAGGCTCGAATGTAGCGCTGTTTACAGTGGTGCGCGGCGTGCTGCTCAAGCCGCTGCCGTTCAAGGACCCCGACCGGCTGGTGCGCATCTACGAAGCCGATGCGCACAACCCGGTTCACAACCGTGTGGCCGTCTCCGGCGCGGATTTCTTTGACTGGCAGAGGCAGCAACACAGCTTCGAACAGATGGCATTGCTGACCACGAGTGGCTACGACATCAACCTCTCGGGCTCGGCTGGCCAGCTTCCGGAACAGATCGCCGTGCAGCAAACGAGCTGGAACCTGTTTCCCATGCTGGGCGTACAGCCGGCTCTCGGACGCCTGTTTACCGCCGGCGACGATGCGGCCGGCGCGAATGCGACGGTTGTTCTTACCTGGGGTCTTTGGGAGCGCCGCTACGGGGCGGACCCTCATGTTGTAGGCAGCACTGTTTTTCTGGACACCAAGCCTTATACGGTCATTGGGATTCTTCCATCCTGGTTCTCCTATTCCGACCCCACGGTTCAGCTCTGGACTCCCGTCTACCACGAAGAAACGTGGCCCGGTCTTACAACCGCGCATGGAGCCCATAACTTCCAGGTGCTGGCGCGGCTCAGGCCCGGGGTGTCCCTTGTGCAGGCCAAGGCGGAGATGGATGCAATCCAGGCGCGCATACGAAAACGGTTTCCCACCGGGCCGATCTTCGATGCCGCCGCCGTGGTGCCGATGCTCGAGGCCCAGGTCGGCCCAATCCGAACCGCCATCTATGTGCTCTTTGCAGCAACCGGCTGTCTGCTCTTCATCGCCTGCCTGAACATCGCCAACCTGCTCGTGGCCCGCATCGCTTCGCGCCGCAAAGAGATCGCCATCCGGGCAGCACTGGGAGGAAGCCGCGCGCGCCGGTTCCAGGAGCAGCTCGTCGAAAGCGCGTTGCTTTCACTGGGTGGCGGCGGCCTGGGGTTGCTGGTCGCCTGGCTCACCGTGCAATGGCTCGTTCACATGCGTGGCGACCTGCCCCGTGTCTACGCGGTGCATCCGGACGGCATCTCCCTGGTCTTCGGGGTGAGCGTCATTTTGCTCTGCGGACTCGTGACCGGGCTTGTTCCGGTCCTTTCATTCCACGACGGACAAATCCTGCACACGCTCTGGGAGTCTTCGCGCTTCCACGTGGGGAGCCATGGCAAGGTCCGTCTGCGCCGCGTTCTGCTGGCGCTCGAAGTCTCGCTCACCGTGGTCCTGCTGGCCTGCGCGGGCCTGCTGCTGAAGAGTTACCAGCGGCTGCGATCGGTCGATCTGGGCTGCGTCACCAAGGATGTTTTGACCATGAGCCTCGATCTGCCGGAGGCGCGCTATGCCACTCCGGTGCAGCGGCTGGCCTTCTTTGAGCAGCTTGTGGAGCGGGTGCGGGCGCTGCCCGGCATCGAAGCCGCTGGCCTGGATACCGAGTTGCCGGGAATAGGGCATCAACGCGACGACGCCTTTACAATCCAGGAGAATCCTCCCTTGCCGCAAGGCAAATTTCTTGACGCGAGCGTACCCAGCACCGATCCCGGCCTCTTCCAGGCGCTCGGGATTCCGCTACTCCGCGGCCGCCTTTTTCAACCCGCGGAGCGCCTGGAGGATGCCGAAGTCGCCGTGGTTACGCCGGCATTCGTGCACGAGTTCTTTCCCAATGCCGATCCGATCGGAAAACACATCGTCGATGGCAACTTCGACGGTCCGCACAGCTTCCAGATCGTCGGCGTGGTAGGCGATGTGCGTGAGAGCATCGGCGACCCGCCGCGGCCGACGATCTACTACCCTCTCTATCGCGGCGATATGAGTTTTGCTTTCCTGGCCATCCGCACACATACCGACCCGCTGGCATATGCCGTGCCGGTGCAGAAAATCGTCGCGAAGATGGACGCCGACCTTGCCGTGGGCCACATCCTCACGATGGAGGAGATCGTAGGCCGGTCGACGCTGGGCGCCAGCTTTGACGCGACCCTTCTTTCCATCTTTGCCGCGCTCTCGCTGGCTCTTGCCGGGGTAGGATTGTTCGGCGTGCTGTCGTATCTGGCCACGCAGCGCACCGGCGAGATCGGCATCCGCATCGCGCTGGGCGCGCAGCGGGAGCAGGTGCTGCGGCTGATGCTGTTGGACGGCCTGCAGCCCGCCTTGTTCGGACTGATCCTCGGACTCGCCGCGAGCGCAGCGGCGACGCGCTTCATCCGCTCCCTGCTCTACGAGACGCAGCCGCTCGATCCCGCAGTCTTCGCGGCCGTCGCCGCAACCTTGCTGCTTGTCGCCGCACTGGCCTGCATGGCTCCCGCCTGGCACGCCTCGCGCCTGGACCCCATGCAGGCGCTCCGAACGGAATAGAAAAAGCGCAGCAGAAAACTCCGCCGCGCCTCAAGTTCTCAACTCAGGCACAAACCTGTTTTTCAAACTGCGTTCAGCACGAATCCAATCCAGTCACAACTCCCGCTAACTCGCTGACCTGCTAACTCGCCAAACACCCTACTCGGTTACTGGCTGCGGAGGCAGCGCCTTCGACGACTTCAGGTGCGGGGCATTCGGCGGCGCAGGCGTCCTGGGCGGGGCCGGCACATTGGCCGCCGACGGTGCAGGCGGGAATGCCGATCCCCGCTTGATGCCCAGGTCGCCGTTGTCGGAGCTCAGATAAATCCGCGGCCCACCCGCGCCAATCTTGCCGCTCACCGTCTTGTCTTCGTCGCCGCTCACCTGCAGCGCAAAGTCGGTCACAATGTCGCCGTTGTGCGTGTGGCCATCCACGTCTCCCGAGGCATTCGGCGGCAGCGTGATCTCCACGTCGCCCTTGCTGTTCTTGGCTTCAATCGCATACGAGCCTGCCGGCTCCACGGAGATGCGCCCGTCACGGTTCTCCACGTAGGTATCGCCGTAGATCTGGCTCAGGTCCACGTCCTTGGCATGCGTGGTCACGCGCACGCCGCCCTCGGCCTCCGTCACGCGCAGGTCGTCCGAGTCCAGGGTCAGGTCGCCGGGCAACTGCGCCAGCTCGATGTCGGTAACGGACGTGTGCAGCTTCAGCAGCCCGGCAATGCTTTCAATGTGCACCTCGCCGAAGATCTCTCCGTTCAGCGTCAGCCTGCCCTTGACCTCAGAGAGAGTCAGGTCGTTGCAGTCGCCGTCCACCGTCAGGTCGCCGTTGATCTCATGGGCTGAAAAATCATGCCGGCCGCTCGAGAAGTGCGCTTCCACCGGCCCGGTAATCGAATTCAGTTGCGTATCGCCGTGCGGCGCCGTCACCACTGCACCGGAACCCAGCCCGGCCGCCGTCACGTCGCCATGTCCGGCATTGATCGTCACCTTGGCGGTCCTGGGAACCGTCAGCGTCAGGTTCACGCGTCCCTTGTTGTTGCCCTCTGACTTCACCAGCACCGAGCTGCCATTCACGCTCAGGTGCGCCTCCTCTGACGACCAGATATTCTTCGCATCGTTGTCCGAGCCGGCAAACGCCACCTCGTGCGTCTGCACGCTGATCGCTGGCCCGTCGCCCGCGGTTACGCTCACATCACCGCGGGGATTCTCGATGTCCACCGTCGCATTCGCCGGAATCTGCGCATTCAGCGCCTGCTGGTCGTTGTCATGCTCCGGCAGGCCGAAGGTGTTGAAGAAGTCGTCGCTGTCGCCGCCCCACTGTTGGAACCACGGTCCCATGTGGTGCCAGCCCGCTGCCCCAAAGCCCAGAAAAGCCAGCAGGATCAGGATGCCGACGAAGTTTCCGCTGCGCCGCACCGGCGCCGGCCGGCGCATGTCCAGCGCCCACTCGCCCAGCAGCGCCAGCCCCGCGCCGATCAGCAACAGCGGCCACCAGCGCGCGTACCAGGCCCAGAAGTCGGCCGCCGCAATGTGCCCGGTCATCACCAGCAGGGCAATCACGCCGATCGCAATCAGGATCAGCGGCCCCACCATCGACGGCACCCGCGGCCCGTAGACACCCGCGTAGCCGGCTTTCCACGCGTGCCGCTGCGCCCGCCATGCGTCGCGCTGCGCGCGCCACGCCGCCCGCTGCTGTTCGCGGTAGACGCGCCACTGTGTCTTCGGATCGTAAGGAGGAACTCCGCCCGGCGGCGTATTGGGAGGCATGGCGCTCATAGCTGGCCTCCGTTCCCGCCATTGTGGAAGTCGCCCGAACCGGCTGGCACAATCGCCGTTCCTGGCTGTGCCACCTGCGCCATACCGGGCTGCGCGCCCGGATACGGAGTTCCCGGATACGGTTGCGGCGGGTAGTAATCTTCCGCAGCCAGCGCCGCGCGCTCGGCTAGCAGCAGCGCCCCGATCAGGATCATCAGCAGCGGCCAGAACCAGCCCCAGAAGTGGCTGATCAACCCCGTCTGATCCATCAGCGCAAGCACGCCAATCAGCAGCAGAACGGCCGGTGCACGCAGGCGGTGAATCAGGATATAGCGGTTCATTTCGGACCTCCTTGCGAGTCCTGCACATGCCGGACGACCATCCACAGGCCCAGCCCGATCAACAGCAGCGGCCATGCGAACTCAAACACGCGTCCGGAGAAAAGATCCAGTTGCCCCAGCAGGAACAGCAGCCCCAGCCCGATCAGAATCACCGCGCCTACCGGCTCCTTGCGTCTCCAATAGAGCGGCGGTGGCGGCGGCACCGGCGGAATGGGCGGAAATCCCGGATTCGGATACCCCGGCCCGCCGGCCTGTCCCTGTCCTGTTCCTTGATAGGGCGGCTGCCAGGGCGGCGTCTGCGGCGGAGCCTGATACGCCCCGGAGGCGCTGGAGAAGCCGGCACTTTGTCCCGTATTCGCTGCGCCCGTCCCTACGCCCGCTGGCGGCGGGGGATTCTGCTGGTGTCCGCTCAGGTTGAGCCAGTTGCTGATCTCGTTCAGCCCCAGCGGATCGGGCAGCGGCTGCCCGTCGCGCCGCGCCTTGGCTACATGAAACGCTTCGAAGGCCTGGTAGATGACCCAGGCGGCAATGAACAGCCCGAAGATCGGGTAGCGCCCCGCCGTGCTCACCAGCACCGCGAAGATGAAGACGTGCACAAACCCCTTGAGAAACTGGCCGTTATACATTGCGCCTACGCCGGGAATGATGCCCAGCGCCGCGGCCACCGCCGGGTTCGGCGTGCCGGTATAGCCTCCCGTATACGGGGGCTGCACGTTATGCCATGCCGTCCAGCAGGGCTCGCACAGGATCTGTCCTCCCGGCGCGGTCTTCACGCACGCGCCGCACAGCGCTTTGCCGCAGTTCTGGCAATACGCGGTCGCATTGACCCCGCTGTGATTTACGCAGTCCATACCCTGCTCCTTTCCCGTCTTGCCAGTGCTGCGGAGCCGCCGGAATGCGCGGTCAGGTTTCTGTCAGTCAGCGAAGCCTCTAAATAATCGCCAAAACCATCAACGGCCGGGCTGCCCGACCCCTGCGGAGGGTCCACCCGCGACCCTCCATCCTTGCGCGGCGCGTTCTGTCTTGACTCGCCCGGCTGGGCCGGCTGCGCGTTGTTCTGGCCGCCGTTGGTCTGGTCCTCCGGCGTGCCGCGCAGTTGCCGCACCTTCGATTCCACTTCGTACACAAAGCGCAGGTGATCGTAGTAGCGGATGATCGGCACCGACGCCATCGTCAACTGCCGCTCCATGAACGACCGTACCGCCGTCGGCCGCAGGTCAGAGAGCCGCACGCTCGTCAGCCGCACGCCGGTCATGTTCAGCGTGAGCGCGATCGAAAAGAACGCCATCGCCGCCGTCATCATCAGCCGCGGCTCGGCAAACCGCCGAACGAATGCCATGAACCCCGGCTTCTGCCACGCCGGCACTGTCATCTGCGGCAGCGGCGCTACGCTGCCCACAGCCACCAGCTCAAACTCCGCCTCGTGCCCCGGACCCGTATGCGCCAGGATCCTGTCCAGCAGGCCTGCCGGAACCTCGGGCTCGGGCGAGAGAAACTCCAGCCACTCCCGGCCGCGGCGCGCCTCCTCAAACAGCGCCGCGCAGTTCGGGCAGGTAGCCATGTGCGCCGTAAACGTGGCCTCGTCTTCAGGCTTCAGCAGCCCGTCGAGCGCATCCGCTAAAAGGGTCTCCCACTGCCCGCAGGCCGGAGAGCTCGGAATGTGTGTGCGCTCTGTCATGGTTTACATCACCTCCCGTCTATTACGTTCCAGCAGCCGCGCCAGTTCCGCGCGTCCTCTGCTGATGCGGGACTTGACCGTCCCTTCGGGTATGCCCAGCACCTGGGCGATCTCTTTATAATCCATATCCTGTAAATCCCTTAAAATCACCGCCTCGCGCAGTTCCACCGAGACCTTGGCCAGCGCGTCCTGCACCATCCGCGCCAGTTCTTTTTGCGCCGCCAGATCGTGCTGCGAAGGGCCTCTGGCTGTTAACCGGTCCACCGGCTTCAGATCCTCCGCCTGCTCCCAGCCCTCATCTAAAGAAGACGTAGCCCGCTGATTCCGTGTACGCCGGAAGTTGTCCACGAGCAGATTCCGCGTCATGGTGGTGATCCATACCGGCAAACTGCCGCGTCCCGCGTCAAAGCTGGCCAGGTTGGAGTAAATCTTGAGAAAGACGTCCTGCGTCAGATCCTCAGCGTCGGTGGCGTTGCCCGTAAACCGGTAGCAGAGCGAGTACACGCGCTTATGCTGCGTGCGCACCATCTCGGCCCACGCGCCGGAATCCCCGCTCATGCAACGGCGGACGATTTGGGACCAGTCGGTCTCCAGCTTGCTGCCCTCCACGCGCGTTGCCAGCATCCCAGGCGCTGCGGCCTTGGGTGTGTCGGGGTTGCCGGCCTCCGGGCCACCGCCGCGCCGAAGCCTCCCGGCCTCATCCGCACCGGCGTCGCGCCGGGCCGAAGGCGCAACCAACCGCACCGCAGGCGCCCGCGGCGCTATGGACCGGCTCGCCAGCCCTATCACGTTCCAGCTTAATGTACCCACGCACTGCATACGGGTTTAATACGGCAGGTTTCTTCGATTGGTTCCCCTGGGCAGGCGCAGCAATGGACGCCTGCGTGGCCGTCATGGAAAACCTCGCCCAGGCTCGCCCAGGGCGGGTGGCCCAGGGCTTGAGGCATTCAATCCAGCACGAAAATGGGTGCCCCAGGTCTCGTCCGCCGCGGCGGACGAGACCTGGGGCACCCTTGTCTTGTGATCCAATTTGCATCTTCAAGCTCTGGGCCACCCGCCTTAAGCAGCACTCGATGCTCAGCTCCTAAAGCAAATTGGTCTGAAGCGCTAAACAATGCGCAGATACGCACGACGCGGCCGCTCAGTACCGGTTCCCGAACTCCGGGTCCACCGGGTTCTCGAACAGCGAGGCATCGCGCGTTACGATGGTCAGCCCTGACGGCGTAACGAAATACCGCCGCTTGTCCTCGACTGGGTCGTAGCCGATCACCGTGTTCTCGGGAATATGCACATCGCGGTCGATGATCGCTCGCCGGATACGGCAATGCCGCCCGATGTTCACGTGCGAAAAAATGATGCTTGCATCCACGTCGGAGTACGAGTTCACACGCACGTCCTGGGACAGCACCGAGTTGTACACCGACGCGCCGGAGATGATTACGCCCGCCGTGATGATCGAGTTCACCGCCATGCCCGACCGCCCCGGCTCGCCGAAGACGAACTTCGCCGGTGGATACTGCCGCACCCGCGTGCGGATCGGCCAGCTCTTGTCGTAGAGGTTGAAGATCGGCGACACCGAGCACAGATCCATGTTGGCTTCGAAGTACGCGTCCAGCGTGCCCACGTCGCGCCAGTAGAGCGCCTGCTTCTTGTTCTCGTCCACAAAGCTGTAGGCCACCATCTTTCTTTTGCCCAGCATGTTGGGCAGAATATTGTGGCCAAAGTCGTGCTTCGAGTCCGGGTCGTCCGCATCGGCAATGAGCGCCTTCAGCAGCGCCTCTGTATTGAAGATGTAAATGCCCATCGAGGCGTCCACCGCGTTGGGGCTGAACGGCGAGCGCACGCTGGTCGTCGCCGGCTTCTCCTGAAAGCCGATGATCTCGCCGTTTTGCGCCACCTCGACGATGCCGAACCGCGAAACCTCGTCGGGCGAGATCGGCAGCGTGGCCAGCGTCACCTCGGCATGCGCCTCGCGGTGATGGTCCAGCATCCGGCTGTAGTCCATCTTGTAGATGTGGTCGCCGGAGAGGATGATCACGTGCTTGGGCTGTTCGCTCCCGATCGAGTAGATGTTCTGGTACACCGCGTCGGCCGTGCCCATGTACCAGTTGGCGCCCGTCCGCTGCATGGGCGGCATCAGCTCGAAAAACTCGCCCAGCTCCTGTGCCACAATGCCCGTCCAGCCTTCGCGGATGTGCCGGTTCAGGCTAAGCGCCTTGTACTGCGTGAGCACATACACCCGCCGCAGCCCTGAGTTGATGCAGTTGGAAAGCGTGATATCGATGATGCGGTAATGGCCCCCGAACGGCACCGCAGGCTTGGCCCGATCCCGCGTCAGTGGAAAAAGCCGTTCTCCTGCACCGCCAGCGAGCAAGACTCCCAGTGTGTCTTTCATATCCATGGACCGCCTTCACCCCCGCCTCGAATATTCGGGACATGTGCGCCGATGCCGCAATCCGAAACAGCATATTCTTTAGCGGCACTTTTCCACAAGCGTCACCGAACGCAGGAGGATACCACACCCGGTCAAGCCTGCGCCCACCTCATCCCGCTTCATTCTGGATTGGGAATGCCGCATCCGGAGCGCCTGGCTTAGCGCGTGCGCACGCATCTGCCGCACAGCCCGCAGGAGATGCGGCGAGCAAATACGAATGGCCCGGAGCTTTCTGCATCCGGGCCATGCATCTATTCTTGTCGGCTTTTTACCGCTTGATCTTGGTGAACTTGTACTGTATGCCCACCGATACGCCGGTATTGATGTCCCACTGCGCGATCTTTGCGCCGTAGTTTGTGCCGTAATGCGTCATTGCCGCGTCAGTGGTGATGCGGAACACCCAGTGTGCCGAGCGGTTCAGGTCAAAGTGCCCGCCCATGATCACCGCCGGGGCCACCTGGTTGTTATAGAACGCCACGTAGCTTGCATTCTGTCCCTGCAGGCCGCCCTCAAAGTCGCCGTAGACGCCACCCACCAGCACGTGCGCAATCAGCGCGCCATGCTTGTTGTGTGGACCCAGCCACTCCGGCCCGGCCGTAAAGAAGTACTCGCTGATGAACGGTCCCTTGATATTGAGCGCATTCGGCTGGCCCACGCCGCTGGTGCCCAGAAAGCCGCGTCCGCTGCCTTCAATGCCCCACCGCTTCGTCAGCCAGTACGAAGCCGAAAGGTTCAGTCCGCCCAGGTTCGCGCCCTCGAGCACGTTGGGACCGGCCTTGATGTGCTGGTAGGCCATCTCCAGCGACATATCCCAGCGGTTGTCATACCGCACGTTGGCCAGCGGGTCGATAGCGATATACGTCCCGTTCGCAGCCGTCTGTGCGTCGGTCTGGAGGCTCGTGTTTGAGCTGCTCGAGCTCTGGGCTTTCGCGCTCGCTCCCGCCAGCAGGGCGAAAGCAAAAGCGGCAACAATGCAGGGGTAAAATCTTACGGAAAGGCGCATCATCCTCCAGCTTACAGGACCATACCGGCGAGCGACAACGCGCCCATCCGCCAATTTCCCGGCTCTTCCGTGCCCCATCCTTTCGGCGTTCTCCAGCCGAAAGGGCGGGAAAACACCAATCCTCACCAGGCCGGTGTTCTCCAACCGCATCTGACCTCTGAAACCAGGCCCCTGATCTCTGTCTATGGCTCGCATTGTTCTATTGGACGGCCCCAGACCAGATATCGCACTGTCTTGAGCGTTTCCAAGAACCCCGCGGCCTCTTGATCCATCCCCGACTCCGGTTCCACCGCCGGCGCGCCGTGCACCCGCCATCGGATCGGCATCCGGCTGAAGATCAGCCCCGCCCGCTGCAAATGCCACGGGCTCGACACCACCTCCGCCGACTCCCACCCCCGCGCGCGCATCAGCCGCACCGCGTAGCAGGCATTCTCCATCGTGTCCCGCGCCGCCGGTTCCATCACTACGGCCGGCTCCGGAATGCCCTGCGCCTCGGCCGTCCGTGCCATCACCTGCGCCTCCACAAACCGGTTGTGCACCGCTCCGCCGGTAAAGATCAGGTGCGCCGCCACTCCGCGCTCATATTCGTGCACCGCCTCGGTTACCCGCGCCAGCTCCGTCGGCGTCGGATTCCCATCCGAGTCCGCCGGATCGCCCAGCACCACAATCGCGTCAAAGCGCGCCTGGCCGGTATTTCCCTCGGGAGCCAGCCGTCGCGCCGCGTAGGCCCATACCCACAGCCCGACCCCCAGCAGCGCCGCAGCCACCACCGCGCGCCCACGTCCTCCCAGCCGGCTCCTGCGCCGCCCAGCCGCCGTCCGCCGGTGCGGACTCCGCCGCGCCGGTCCGCGCCTTCGCTGAACGCCAGAACCTCGTGAGGGAGCAAGACTCACCCGCGCACACCGCCTCCCCCTCCACTTTACCCTGTTGCACGCTTCCCATTCACCCAGTACCCCTGATCCCAAAGGAACTCAACCCGGCACGACAATGGGTGTCCCCGTTTCCGCCGCGGCAGACCGTGGCAGACGGCCGCGGAAGATCGGGGAAAGCACGCTCCTGACCCCGCTATTCACTAACGTCGCAAGCCCCACTAGCTCCGTGACCATGTGGATTTGTGCTTTCCCAGGTCTCATCCGCCGCGGTCCGCCACGGCGGAAGACCTGGGCACCCAAGTCTTGTGGATTGGATTACGAAACCACAAAGTCACGGTACTGACTCCGCTCGCTCACCACTCCATCGCCTTGCCCCACTCCGCAAACACAATCTCCGCCAGTCCCCTGCGCTGCCGGGGCGCCGTCTCCCGCCGGATCAGTTCCTCGTTCCCCAGCGACTCCGGCTCACCCTGATATCCCAGCGCAATCACCACGCCAAACTCGTACCCCTCCGGAATCCCCAGCCGCTCCCGCGCCTTTGCCCGGTCGAACCCCGCCATCTGGTGCGTCGTCATCCCCAGCGCCGCTGCCTGCAGCGTCAGATACGAGCTCGCCGCTCCCAGGTCATACAGCGCATACCCGTTCGGCCCATCGTTATGCGAAAATCGCGTCTTCGCCACTCCCAGAATCAGTACCGGGGCCTTCCCCGCCCATGCCTGGTTGAATCCCGTCAGCGACTCCCGAATCTTCTCGTGCGTCGCCGTCCCGCGCCGTCCCACTACAAACCGCCATGGCTGCTCGTTGTTGCTCGAGGCCGCCCACCGCGCCGCCTCGAACGCCCGCTTCAGATCTTCCTGCGCCACGTCCCGATCCGCAAACGCCCGCGCGCTCCACCGCTCATGGAAGATCGGCAGCACCCCATCCACCACCGCCGCCTTCTTGATCTTTCTTACCTCACCGGCGCTCAACGCCATAACCAATCTCCGCAGATCTCAAAAAGTAGAAAAGACTCTCTTTTAAGGATTCCACACTCTCCCCCAGGATTCCCGCATCCCAGCAGAAAGTTGTTGCAACGAATATCTGCTGTATTCAAGCCGGAAATTCCCTGCATGTCGCTCTTGACAGCTCATAACCATACGGTTATGGCTTGTGAGCGCGACCGGCAGGCAGCGGTAACCTGGCACGGCTCTCCACAGGACACACTCACTCTGGTTTCGCTCGAACGCAGTTGCACGCGAAAAAGAACCGGTCCACATCGCAGCGAATCGATCGCAGCGAATCGCAAGCGCAGAAAAGCGTATCTATCCCCGTTCCTTCGCTCGCTGGCCGACTCGCTGCCTCTGTCAATTCTCAGTCTGCGGCTTCAGCGCGGTGCGGACGGAGATGATCTTGTCCAGCAGGTCGAACCAGAAGGGCGCGCCCATCGAGATGGCAAGGGCCGTCAGCAGCCATCCGATGCCATGCCGCTTTACCTCGTGCGGAGCCACGCGGAAGGCATGCTTCACCAAGCCCTCCCGCTGGGCCGCAGCCGACGGGTGCCAGCCGAACGGCACCCCAATCTGATTGAGTTGCCCAACATACTGCTGAATCTGGTCCACGTTGCTGCCGAGCGACGGGCTGGTCGCAGTTGCAGGCAGGCTTGTCCCTCCAGCGCCGTTCGCCGGCTGCGTGGCGGGTTGCGTGACGGCCGGCACGCTCGAAGGCGGCTGATTCGCCTTCGCCTGCGCCATGGCCACCAGTCCCTTGCGAAGAGTGGCGTCGTTGGAGAGCGTTTGAGCGATAAGAATCGCGTCGGCATTCACCGCGACCGCAACCGCAAACCCAAGTATCACCAGAATCCACTGCGCGCGGCGCTTGTACCAGCCGGAAACCCGGTCCATGCCCGTATCGTACCAGTCTTCCAGGCTGGCCTGCAGCTTGGCCGCATCGCCTGCAGCCTGCCGCTTGAAGATGTCATAGGCTGTCTTCACGTTATCGGGCAGCTTGATCCCGGCCGTCGGCGGATTCTCGATCAGATCGATCACCGCCATCGCAAAGTTGGCTGACGGAATGTACGAGGGCAGATTGCTTTTCCTGGTGGGTGAGTACTTGCCCTTGAAGAGCGAGTTTACCAGCCCGTGGTTGTAGATTTCGTCGACAAAGTTGGTTGTGTCCTTCGGGTCGCCAATCAGCTCGCGGATTCCTCTTTCCAGATCGCGCGCGCGGTTTTTCACCAAGGTTTCGATGAACTCATTCAGCGCTGAACAGATCAGGCTGAGCAGCAGGAAAATAAACACCATCCCGATGACGATGTCCAGAACGTCGGATCCAAACATAGTTCGCATGCCTCCGGGCAGATTGCGAGGAATATACATCCGGACGCAGTGCAAACACTAGAAGATTTTCTGGCCGTATCAACGTCCCGGTCAGCACAGGTTGAGATACGCGAACCCAACCCCGCCGGCAACGGATCACCGACCACTGGCAACTAATACCGTGACCATGTGGATTTGTGCCCCAAGTCTTGTGGATTGGGTTACGAAACCACGAAGTCACGGTACTAGGGATAGATCCTGTGCAGCGTGCGCGCGAAGGGAATCGTCTCGCGCACGTGCTCCAGGCCGCAGATCCACGCCACGGCGCGCTCGATGCCCATGCCGAAGCCTGCGTGGGGCACGCTGCCGTAGCGGCGCAGGTCGAGGTACCACTGGAAAGCCTCGATGGGCAGGTTGTGGTGCTCGATGCGGCTCTTGAGCAGCTCAAAGCTCGACACGCGCTGCGAGCCGCCGATGATCTCGCCGTAACCCTCCGGCGCCAGCACGTCCACGCACAGCGCATACTTCGGGTCCTGCGGATCGGGCTCCATGTAGAAAGCCTTCACGTTGGCCGGGTAGCGGTGCACCATCACCGGGCGGTCAAACTGCGCGCTCAGCCAGGTTTCGTCCGGCGACCCGAAGTCGTTGCCGTACTCGAAGGGTTGCTCCAAATGGCCGTCCCGGTGCGCCTGGTTGAGCATCTCGGCCGCCTCGTCGTAGCGCAGCCGCGGGAACGGCGGGACGATGTGCCTCAGCTTTTCCGCATCCCGCCCGATCACCGCCAGGTCGGCCGCGCAGTTCTTCAGCACCGACTGCACAATGTGCGAGAGGAAGTTCTCGGCCAGTTCCAGCAGCCCGTCGAGATCCATGAAGGCGACCTCCGGCTCGATCATCCAGAACTCGGTCAAGTGCCGACGCGTCTTCGACTTCTCGGCCCGGAAGGTGGGTCCGAAGCTGTATACCTTGCCCAGCGCGAGAGCCGTCGACTCGATATAAAGCTGGCCGGATTGCGTGAGAAACGCCGGGGCGCCGAAGTAGTCCACCGGGAAGAGCGTCGAGGTACCCTCGCAGGCCGCCGGCGTCAGGATGGGCGGATCGGTGCGGACGAAGCCGTTCCGGTCAAAGTACTCTGCCGCCGCGCGCATGATCTCCGCGCGGATACGCAGGATGGCTGACTGCCGCGGTGTACGCACCCATAGGTGCCGGTGCTCCATCAGGAAATCGACCCCGTGCTCCTTGAGCGTGATCGGGTACGGATCGCTCTCCGGAACCCGGTGCACCACCTGCAGGTTCTCCACATCGAGCTCGTATCCACCCGGCGCGCGCTTATCCGCGCGCACTTTTCCCGTAACAATGACGCTCGACTCCTGCGTGAGCCCTTTGAGCGCATCAAAGACCTCAGAAGGCACGCTTTTCACATGAGCGACGCCCTGAATCGTCCCCGTCCCGTCGCGAAAGATGGGAAAGAGCAGCTTGCCCGACTCGCGCAGGTTATAAAGCCAGCCGTGCAGGGTGACGGACTGGCCTTCATACCGGCCGATATCAGCAATGGTGGCAAGAGGAGTGGAACTTTCTTCGGTCATTCAGGTTTCCTTGTGACAGGCACGTTGTTCAAAGCTATTTTTCCGGTCGCGGCGCACAGAGCTGGCTGTTGCCGTAAACACAACAAAACACACGAATCTTCCCGGGTGGCAAAAACCTTGCTCCGGGAGGAAGGCGGCCAATCGGCGTGGATTTTGGGCGCCGGGCTCATGCTTTGGAAGCAGCACGCTCCAGGATAACGCGGGAAGACAGCGCTTGCTTTTGACGCCAGTACAGGTGCAGCTATTTGGTATCATGGGAATAAATTTTGATCACAACAATACGGACTCGAACTGCATCCTATTGCAGCATGGAGGAAGCGAAGGCAGCCATGAGCGAGCGCGCTGAGGTGAGAAGCGAGGAGATGCAGAAGACGCAGGCCGATCCGGAGACTGCCGAGCGGTTCATCGCGGAAAAGCGGATCGGCGAGCGCATCCGGCGGCTGCGGCTCAAGAAGTCCATGGGCCTGGTCGAGCTGGGCAAGCACACCGGCCTTTCGGCCAGCTTTCTCTCACAGTTGGAAACCGGCCGCGTGGTTCCGACGCTGCGCAACCTGGCGCGGATCGCCATGGTCTTCTCCAAGGATCTGTCGTATTTCTTTGAGACCGAGCCCACCGCCATGTTCCGCGTGCACCGCCATAAGGACCGTGTGCGCCTGCCGCAGACCGGCGTGGAACCGCCAACGTATACCTTCGAAAGCCTTGCCTACATGGTGCCCGACCGGCACATGGACCCCTACTTTGCGGAGTTCATGCCGCAGGCTGGAAGTTTCGAGCCCAAGGCGCACGTGCACCAGGGATTCGAGTTTCTCTATGTACTGGACGGAGAGCTGCAACTGCGCCATGGCGAGCACAACTGCACCCTCGAAACCGGCGACGCCGTGTATTTCGATGCAGGCACGCCGCACTCCTACTTGTGCGTGAGCAAAAAACCGGCCGAGGCCATTATTGTCACGATGCACCAGCCCCTGCCGGCGCAGCCACTACGTACGCCCGCCGGAGCACAAAAACCTGGGGCCGGCGTTGCGGCTAGAGCGAATGGAGGAGACGAACGATCGGAAAGAGCCATCAAAGAGTTTTAAAGGCAACTCCGATCGAGCGCAGGAATTCGTGAGCCCCATCCCACGGGGGCTAGAACCCCGGATTTTACGCGGCTGCGATGGCACGGCTGAAGCCGTGCTCTTTCAAAACGACACCCTTTCGAGAGAACGCCCTTTCAAGACAATGCCTCTTCATGCATGCAACCGGCTCTATTGGTTGGTTCCGTCTTCGGCGGGCAGCAATTGATAACTTACAAATGCCAGGCTTTTGGAGTCAGGCGACCAGTTCGGGACGTTCATGGAGCCATCGCCGCCGACCAGATTGGTCAGCACGCGAATCTTGTTGTCGCCGGTGGAAAGAATGCGCAGCGCGATATCTTTGTTAGCCGCGTGCGTGGTTACATCCGGCGGGTACGAGATAAAGACAATGGACCTGCCATTGGGTGAGGGATGCGGCGTCCAGTTGTGGAAGGCATCGAAGGTGATCTGCTCCACGTGGCTGCCGTCCGGCCGCATGCGTGCAATCTGCATGCCTCCCCAGCGGTCGGTATTGAAGTAGATGTACTGGCCATCCGCCGAGTAGTCGGGATCGTCGCTGATGCCTGTGCCGGTGGTGAGCGCATGCTCCGGTCCACCATCCACGGAGATGGCGTAGATATTGTTTGCGCCATTGCCTCCGCGGGTGAAGAGGATGGTTTTGCCGTCGGGCGACCAGCTATGGAAGTAGCCAATATTCGTGGTGAGCAGGCGTGGCGTTCCGCCGGTGGAGGGAATGATCGCCACGTGGCGGCCGGTCATGCCGGGCATGGAGCAGGAGATAGCCAGCCACTTGCCGTCCGGCGAAAGGCCGTGGCTGCCGCTGCAATCGGTGGCTGAGCCGGTGTCGATTGCCTGCGGAGCGCCTTTGCCGTCGGCGGAGACGGTGAAGATGCGGCCGTCCTGATTGAAGATCAGCGAATGGCCGTCGCGCGACCAGTTGGGCGCCTGGGCGCGCGCCTGCGCGGTGTAGGCAACGGTCGAGCGCCGCGCAGCGGGATCGATCTCGATGGCCTGCACCGTGCTGTAGAGCGTAGTGGCCGATGGAGCGGCAAGCGGCGCGAGCTGCTTGAACGCAAGATGCGAGAACGTAGCCGTCTCGACAGCGTGCGCATCGTGGGCGCACAGGCCGATGCCGGCATAGAATGGCTCTTCGAGATGGAGTTTGATGGCTGCGCCGGACTGGTGCAGCGGCTCGCCGTGGCGGCTTACGAACAGGGTAAAGGTGTCGCCGCGCTTTACCAGTTGCACGCGGCTGGGCGGATCGATATTCAGCTCGATGCTCTGGGTGGTGTCGCCTTTCGACTGGCGGAACTGGAGGGCGGTGAGTCCGGAGCCGTGCTGCGCCGCGTCAGCATAGGCGCTGTCGGCATCGAGGGTCTGACGAAAGATGAGGATGGCCTTGCGATGTTCGCTGTGCGCGCCGGTCTTGACGGGAAAGTCGATATCGGCAGCGAGCGCGAAGTCACCCGAGACCTTCTTCCACACGAAATGGAAACCGTCGGCCGTCGACCAGAGGTTGGCACCCGCCGATGTGATGGTGTAAGCGCCGCTGGCCGGGTCGAAGTGCGCGGCGCCGGGAGGAGTGACCGCGCCCACGTCTGATTGGCCTTCAAAAATACCGGGAGACTGGGCTCGCATTGCAGACGCAAAAAGCAGGACAACGAACAAAAAAACTGCGCAGCGGGCGCGCGCGTATTCCGGATGCATGGCGAGCAAACTATAGGTGCGGCAGGCAGGGATGTCAAATCCAAGAGCAAAGACTCTTCCGCTGCGGGGTTTTATGACGCGACAGTATACCCTGAAGGAGAGGCCATGGCGTCCGTTTCCCCAAAGCCACTGCAGCGCGGCATGGAGGCTTTTGCGTCCCGCGACTTCAGGCGGTACCAACTGGCGCGCGTCATGGCGATCCTGGGGGCTGAGGCGCAGGCCGTGGCCGTGGCGTGGCAGGTCTACTCGATCACCCACAAGGCCATCGACCTCGGTTATACAGGGCTGGCGCTGTTCCTGCCCGGACTGATCTTCCTGTTGCCTTCAGGCCACGTGGCGGACCGCTTCGACCGCCGACACGTGATCCTGGTGTGTTACTCGCTGCAGGTGCTGTGCAGCACGGCGCTGGTGCTGCTGGCGCGCAGCGGGTCACACAGCATTCTGGCGATTTACGCCGTGCTGTTCCTGGTGGGAACAGGCCGCGCGTTCTCAGGCCCGGCAAGCTCGGCGCTGATTCCGCATCTCGTCCCCGAAGAACACTTCGTCAACGCCGTGACCTGGGGCGGCGCTATCTTCCAGTTTGCCAACATCACCGGTCCGGCGCTGGGCGGGCTGCTGTTTACATTCCCGCTCACGCGCTTTGCGCCGGATACGCGGCTTGAAGGCGCGGGCATCGTGTACGTGTTCACGCTGAGCACGCTGGGGTGGTTCCTGGTGCTGGTGAGCACGCTGCGTGTCAGACCAGGCCGCATGGAGCACCGCGCCCTTTCGATCGAGGTCGTGCTGGCCGGTTTCCGCTACGTTCGGCGCGCCTCCATGCTGCTGGGATCTTTTTCGCTCGATCTTTTTGTGGTGCTGCTGGGCGGCGCCACGGCGCTCATGCCTATCTTTGCCCACGAGATTCTGCACCAGGGGCCGCGCGGACTGGGCCTGCTGCGCGCCGCGCCGGCCGCCGGCGCGGTGACCATGTCGCTCATCATGGCGCGGTTTCCCATGCGCCGGCGCGCGGGCAAATGGCTGTTTGTGTGCGTTTCGATCTTTGGCGCGGCCACGGTTGTTTTCGGCTTGTCGCACACGCTGTGGCTCTCGCTGGCCTCGCTGGCAATCGCCGGCGTGGCAGATACCATCAGCGTGATCATTCGCGGATCGATTCTGCAGCTTGCCACGCCACCGGAGATGCGCGGACGGGTGAGCGCGGTGAACTCGCTGTTCATCGGCGCGTCCAACGAGCTGGGCGAGTTTGAGAGCGGGCTGACGGCCCAATGGTGGGGCGCAGTGCGGGCCACGGTGATTGGCGGACTGGGCGCGCTGGCGGTGGCCCGACTGTGGTCTGTGATCTTTCCCGGCCTGCGCGCGGTGGACGAGCTCACCACCGAGTCACTGCGTGCCCAGGTGCCGGAAGAAGAGACGCTCGCCGGCCTGTGAACCATGGAATCAACGGCAGAGCCATCCGCCATCCACCGCCAGCACCTGGCCGTGGAGGTAGTTGCTTGCTCCAGAGGCAAGGAAGACGGCCGCGCCAGCCAGGTCAGACGGCTCGCCCCAGCGACCGGCGGGAATCCTGCTCAAAATCGAAGCTGATCGCACCGGGTCGGCGCGTAGCGGCGCGGTGTTTTCCGTGGCCATGTAGCCGGGCGCAATGGCGTTCACGTTGACGCCCAGCGGGGCCCACTCGTTGGCCAGCGCCTTGGTAAGCTGCGCGACTGCGCCCTTCGACGCCACGTAGCTGGCAATCAGAAATCCGCCCTGAAACGACATCATCGAAGCGGTGTTGACGATCTTACCGTGTCCCTGAGCGATCATCTTGCGGCCCGCGTACTGGCTGATGCGCCATACCGCATTGAGATTGGTGTCGATCACCGTCTGCCAATATTCTTCCGGATGCTCTTCTGCCGGCGCGCGCAGGATGGTGCCGGCATTATTGAAGAGAATGTCGATGGAGCCGAAGGACGAAATGGTATCGTCGACGAGCATGCGGCAAACCGCCGCGTCGCGCACATCGCCCGCGCGCACGATGTACCGCGCGCCGGTCTTTTTCACTTCCTCAAGGACGGCATCCTGCACCTTGTCGTAGTTGTGCAGCGTTACGTTTGCGCCAGCCTGCGCAAGCGCGATGGCAATACCTGATCCCAGGCCCTGGCCCGATCCGGTAACCAGCGCGTTCTTTCCCTTGAGGCTGAAGAGGTTGAGAATTCCCATGGACTGCTCCCATATGCTGGCAAGAACCAAATGCAAGTGTACGCGCCGATTTGCAAATTCTGGGTTGAGAGTGTTTCAATGGAGTTATTGAAACAGGGGTGCTCCGCAGACGCGGGGCTGAGAAATACCCTCGAACCCGATCCGGATAATACCGGCGTGGGAAGTTTTCGAAGCCGAGCGGCCAGATTTCCTCCATTGCAGCTCAAGCTCCTTTGTTTCCGGCAGTACGAAACAAGAGGAGTTTATGCAAGCAGCCGCGGCCATTGTCCGAACACGTTTTCTTCCATTCCTTTCCGCTCTCACCCCCCGGTTGGCTATGCATGCCGTTGCGCTGGCTTTGTGCGCTGTATACGCCGCCAGCGTACGCGCGCAAAGCACGGGCGAGCCCTCCCCTCAGGCAGAGACCGCCAAACCAGCGCCTGCCCAGCAGAAGCTCGCACCGGTCACCACGACGGTTGTGGTCCATGGCCAGGCCGGCGACAACTATCTGCCCGAAGCCGTAACGGTAGGCACGATTGACGGCGCACCGCTCAAAGAAGCGCCGCTTTCAGCCACGGTGCTGACGCGCGGCGTCATGAACGATCAGATTTCGCGCGTGCTCTCAGACGTGGTTAAGAACGACGCCTCGATTGGCGAAGACTACGCGCCGGTGGGTTACTACGGCGACTTCGAGATACGCGGGTTCCCCATCGACCTGGCCACTGGCCTCGAGATCAACGGTATGACCATTGCCGGCGAGCAGGATGTGCCGCTCGAAAATAAAGAGAGCGTCGAGTTCCTCAAAGGCATCGCCGGCGTGGAGAGTGGTGTGGCCTCGGCGGGCGGCCTGATCGACTACGTAACCAAGCGGCCGGCGGCGACCGAGGCGCTCGACGCGGGCACCGACCATCGCGGCAGCGCCTACACGGCGGTAGACCTTGGACATCTCTTCGGCGGCAATCAGCAGGTGGGCGCGCGGCTCAACCTGGCCGGCGAAAAGATTCAGAGCTACGTGAACGGCGCCGACGGATGGCGCGCGGTGGGCGCGGGCGCAGCCGACTGGAAGATTTCGCCCAGGGCAACGCTCAAGAGCGACTTCGAGTATCAGCATAAGCGCGAGCGCTCGGTCTGTGGCTATCAACTGCTGGGCGGCGATACGGTGCCGGATATGAGCAGAATTTATCCCTCCACGATGCTTGGCCAGCAGTCGTGGGAGAAGCCGAACATCTTCGATACGTACAACACCGGCACGCGGCTCGACTATGGTATAACGCAAAGCTGGCATGCTTTCGCCGCCGGCAGCTTCAGCCATTCGCTCATCGATGACAACGTGGTCTACGCTTACGGCTGCTACTACGAAGCGGAGTGCAACACCGGCGCGGCGCCCTATCCGTGGTTCTTTGCGCCTGACGGCACTTACGATATTTACGACTATCGCGATCCCGGCGAGCTGCGCATAGATGCAGAGGCCGAAGCCATGGTGATGGGCCGCGTGGAGACGGGCGCCATTGCGCAGGACCTGGCGGCTGGCGGCGAACTGTTTCTGCGCAGCGTGCAGCAGCCCGGCGCACCGCCCGCAAATGCTTCTGCCACCGTACAGGATGGCGCGGTTTACACCTATGTCGGCTCGGAAAATATCTATCAGCCGATCACCCCCGTTCCTATTGAAGATCCTCTCCAATCCGCCGGTCCACGCACCTTGTGGGAAGATGACCATCAAGCGGCAGCCATTGTGCAGGACCGCGTTCATCTTCCAGGCCGTATTCAGTTGATTGCCAGCGGGCGCTACGATTCATTGCGCGATCATAACTACTCTGCCGCGCAAAACACCGACAAACCCATCTGGCTGCCGGCCTACGCGGCAACCTATAACCCGATTGACGAGCTGACGCTCTATGGCAATTACGGCGTGCTTCTCTCGCTTGGACCGCAGGGTCCTTTCTGGACGGATAACGGCAGCCAGTTTCTTGCACCTTTCTTTACGCGCCAGATGGAAGTGGGCGCAAAGTACGAGCCCGCTCAACGCATTTTGCTCACCGCCGCGTTTTATCGCATGCGCGCGCCGTTCTTCTATCCCAAGACCCTTGCCGGCCCTGACAGTTTTTGCCCCGACGGTAATCCGGGCGATCAGTGCTTCGAGTCGGAAGGCCGCGAAACCCATGACGGCTTCGAGTTCAACGTGGAAGGCAAGGCGGCAAACTGGCTGAAGCTGACGGCTTCAGCCGCAGCCATGAGCGCGATCTCCACCGATACCGGCACGCCGTCTTTCGACAACAAACAGGTGATCAACGCACCGCGCGTGCGCACCACGCTTTTTGCCGAGTTGGCGGTGCCGCGCACGCATGGCTTTTATCTGATGCCGGGCTGGGGCTATACCGACCGCAAAGAAGCTACGCGCGACGATGCGGTGAGCGTGGGCGGCTACAACCTGTTCAACCTGGGCGCGCGCTACACGCCCGGCGGCGAACAGGGCCGTATGACGCTGCGCGTCTATGCCGATAACATCACCGATAAGCGCTACTGGAAAGACACCGGCGCAAACTACGGCGACACATTCATTCATCTCGGCGCGCCCACTACGGTCAGGCTCTCGGCGCATTACACTTTTTAAGTCCCCGCTGTTGAAACCATGCATGAGGCTGCCTTGAGCGCAACAGCAAAGATGCACGGCATGGACGGCGCACTGGTCGAGCACGACTGGCCGCCGCTCACGCTTGCCGATTTACGCGCGCTGCTGCGCGAGTTTCCGGCAATCGGCGAGCCGTCGGCGATTCTCTCCGTGAGCCCGCGCCCGTTTTCGGCGGCTGGCCTGGTGCAAACCGCAAGCGGCCGGGTCTTCATCAAGCGCCATCACCGCAGCGTGCGCGACCAGCAAGGACTGCTCGAAGAACACCGGTTTCTCGCGCATCTGCGCGCTCACGGCGCGCCGGTGCCGCGCGTCTTCGCGTCCGCTCCGGGTGAAACTGCCATCAAAGCCGGCGAGTGGACCTACGAAGTTCATGAAGCGGCAAGAGGCGTGGACATTTATGAAGATGCGTTCTCCTGGACGCCATTCCGCTGCGCGCAGCACGCATATGCAGCCGGCCAGGCGCTCGCGCAACTCCATCTTGCCTCCGCTGGATTTGCCGCGCCGCCGCGCAGGCCCCAGCCGCTCGTGGCCAGCTTCACGATCTTTGCATCGGCTGATCCGGCTTGCGCAATGATGCAATATCTGGCCGCGCGGCCGGCGCTGGCGGAACACAGGAGCGTTCAAGCGTGCGCCGTTCAGGCGCTGGAGCTGCTCATGCCGTTTCATGCCGAGCTTGCGCCGCTGCTGCCGTCGCTGGCGCCTTTGTGGACGCACAACGATCTGCACGCTTCGAACCTGCTGTGGAGCGATCCGGGAAACTTAGCGTGTGCGACGGCGATCATCGACTTCGGCCTCTCCGACCGCACCAACGCGATCCACGATCTGGCTCAGGCCATCGAGCGGAACATCGTCGAATGGCTTGCATTGGTCACCGATCCTGGGCATCCAGACGGCGTGTGCATTCACCTCGATCATCTCGATGCGCTGCTTGACGGATACAAGTCCGTGCGTCCGCTCTCTCGCGAGGAAGCCGCCGCGCTCGCGCCCATGACCGCGCTTTGCCATGCGGAGTTCGCGCTTTCAGAGGCGGACTACTTTCTGAGCGTGCTGCGCGCTGCAGACCAGGCCCGCATGGCTTACGACGGCTGGCTGGCAGGCCACGCGCGCTGGTTCCACTCGAACGCCGGCCGCCGGCTGCTCGACACGCTGCGCAAACGCACCGCTGCACACGCAGGTATTGCGCGATGAGCTGGACTGCGACAACCGGCTACTTTGCCGAGCACTGGCTGGAGATTGGCGGGCTGGCCGCGACGCTCATGGGGATCTGGCTCACAACGAAACGGCTGCTCATCTGCTGGCCCGTCACCTTGCTCGCAGATTTCATTTACCTGGTGGTCTTCTACCAGGCCCGCTTGCTCTCTGACGCGCTGCTGCAGGTCTTCTTCATCGTCTTCACGCTTTACGGATGGTGGCACTGGTGGCGCGGCGTGCGCGAAGAAGGCGAGGTGCGCGTGGAGCCGCTGCCGCTGCGCGGATGGATCGCCGGTCTTACTGCAGGCGCGGTGGGCTCGGTTCTGCTGGGCTGGCTGATGGTGCACGCCGGCGCGGCGTTGCCACGCCTCGATGCCACGCTGGCGAGTTACAGCCTGGTGGCTAGTTGGTGGCAGGCGCGCAAGCACATCGCCAACTGGTGGCTGTGGATTGTTGTGGACCTGGCTTACATCGGCGAATATCTTTACAAAAACCTGCTCCCGACGGCGCTTCTTTATGCCGTGCTGGTGCTGCTGGCCGTGCTTGGCCTGCTGGACTGGCGCCGCGCCTCGGCTGCGCCTCAGATCGCCGCCTGAACCACGTTGCGCAGCGGCTTGCCGCTCATGTAGCGGCGCAGCTCGTCTGCCGCAGTGCGCAAGGCAT
This sequence comes from Acidobacteriaceae bacterium, assembly GCA_030038195.1. GTDB lineage: Bacteria > Acidobacteriota > Terriglobia > Terriglobales > Acidobacteriaceae > Telmatobacter. Next base: position 23,865 of record JASHPJ010000132.1, on the reverse strand, counting down.
TCGCTGAAAACTGCGGACTCGATGCGCCGATGTGCGGCGTGATGAGCAGATTGGGACAGCTCCACAGCGGATGATCCTGGGGCAGCGGCTCGGGATCGGTGACATCAAGAGCAGCACGAATATGGCCGGCGTGCAACGACTCGACCAGCGCATCGGTATTCACAATGGGTCCGCGCGCGGCGTTGACCAGCAGCGCGCCCTGCGGCATGAGCGCAAGCTGCGCACGATCGATGAGCCAGTGGCTCTCCGGCGTAGAAGGCAGTATCAGCACGACGACTTCCGCACGCGGCAACAGGCTGTCTAGCTCGCTGACGACGTGCACCTCGGGTTTTGCACGCGCCGTGCGCGCCACGCGCACAATCTTCACGCGGAACGGCGCCAGCATGCGCTCGATCTCTTTGCCAATCTCGCCGTAGCCCACTAGCAGAACAGTCTTGCCCGCCAGTTCTTCCAGCAGAACAGGAGGATAAATCGGGCGCGCATCGCCGCTGATCTTCGCGTAATGCCCGCTCGCTTCGAAGCGTCGCTTCCATACGCCGCTGTGCTGAATGTCGAGATAGAGCGGAAAGTATTTCAGCATGGCCAGGATTGCCGCCACCGTCCACTCCGCGGTGGCCACGTTATGCGCGCCATGCGCATTGCAGATCGTCACGTGCGGACCAACCAGCGGCGGAATCCACTCGGTTCCCGCGAGCATGGAGATGACCAGCTTGACGCCACGCAGGCGCGGCCAGGCGCGCATGGCGCGGTTGGAATAGGGATCGGGAATCCAGACGTCGATCTCGGCGTCGTGTTCCATCTTTTCCGAGATGGGAACGATCTCGATCCCTTCGGGGAATGTGCGCAGCAACTCGCGCGGTAACGTCGCCGGGTATCCGACTCGCAGCATCCTGTGGCCAGCCTGAAAGTTAAGTTCTTCCTCATTCGTATGGTATCGCAGCCCGTCGCGAGGCCGATTGACGCATCGCGCAACCAGCCGTGAAACTATAGCGGTTCCAGGATTGCTATACCCTGTAGGCAATGCACCTAAGTCGCCCCGACCCCAAGGAGGGGCGACCTGGCACGAAAGCCGAATAGGGTACATCTATCCTGGAACCGCTCTAATCACGGCGAAGAACTGTCGATCGCCTCATTCTGAAACTCGAAATGCTGCAGCAACAGAGTGCATCGAATGCCGCTGAAAGCCGACAAGCCGGAAACGCCGCCGCAGATCGCCACAAGGCTGCGCCCCGATGCGATCACGAAAAGCGGCATGCTGAGCCGGGAGCGCCAGCGGCTGCTGATTCACGCGGCAAAAACAGCGCTTGCCGCGGCGCTGTGCTGGTGGCTTGCGCTGCGATTCGGGTTGCACGATGGCTACTGGGGCTCGATCAGCGCCATCATCGTGCTGCAGTCGAATGTGGGCGCCACGGTGACGGCCTCGCGCGACCGGCTGCTGGGCACGCTCATCGGGGCCGCGCTGGGCTTTGGCTTTTCGCTTCTCAATGCGCCGCTCCTTCTCAGTTACGTTCTTGCGCTGCTTGCCGCCGTTCTCATCAGCGGCCTGCTGGGGCTCAGCAACAGCTCGCGGCTGGCCTGCGTCACCATCACCATCATCATGCTTGTGCACAAAGAGGGACCGCGCTGGGGGCTCGCTTTTGACCGGGTCACCGAGGTGATGATGGGCATTGTAGTCGCGCTGGCCGTCACCACGCTCATTCTGCCTGACCGCGCGCGGCTGCGCCTTCGCGATGGGCTGGCGCAGGAGTTCCTGCTGCTGGGAGCCTTTTTTGAGGCGATACTTGTGGGTTTTCGTGGCGCTCCGGCAGAAAATTTGCAGACGCTGCGCGAAGATGTGGAGGCCATGGAACGCGGCAACGACCAACTGCTGCAGGCATCGCAGAACGAGCCCTCTGGCGCCGGATGGCCCGAAGGGCTGAGCATGCTCTCGCAGTTTGGCCGCTCGCTCTTTGATTCGCTGCTGGCCCTTGAGCTCTCGGTGCAAGACAGCCATACAGACGCCTATGCGCAGCAGCTTGAGCCGGCGCTAGGACAACTGGCCGCAGACATTCGCGCCGGCTTCCACTCCATGGCGGACTGCATTCGCAAATGGAGATTCTCCGTTGCCCCCGAGGAACTGAATCTTGAGCAGGATATTGCCGGGCTCGAAGCGCGCATGGATGCGGTGCGCCATACCGGGCTCGGCTTTTCGCAGCCGGAGATCCTGCGGGCCTATGCCGTGCAGCTCCATCTTAAACAGATTGCGCGGCTATTGAGAGCGTCGCGCGTGGAGACAAGCCGCGCAGTGGGCCAGGCGCGCTCGTAGATCAGGCCTCAGACAGCGAGCAATTCCGTGTAAACAGCCATGCCTACCACGGCGTCGGCGCCCAGCGCATCGAGCTCGTCCACTTCCTGCCGGCTGCGAATGCCGCCGGCCACGATGAGCTGGCGGTGCGTGAGCCTGCGCAGGCGTGCTGCTGTCTCAGTGGGAAAGCCCTTCATCAATCCTTCGCCGTCAACATGCGTGTAAAGAAACGCCGCGGCGTATGGCTCAAGCTGCGGTATCGCCTCATCGGGCGTGAGCTCCACCTGCGCCTTCCAGCCTTTTACAGCAATGCGACCGTTCTTCGTGTCGATGCCGGCCACCACGTGCTCCGCGCCCACCGCTGCTGCAAGCTGCGCAGCGAATGCCGTGTTCACTGTGCCCTCGGCTGAAAACAGCGCAGAGCCAATGATGACGCGCCTGGCGCCGGCATCCAGCACCTGGCGCGCACGCTCGATTGTATGAATGCCGCCGCCGGCCTGGCAGGGCAGGCGTTTCGCAATCTGCTCCACCAGCGCCGAGTTGTCGCCCTGGCGCATGGCGGCGTCGAGGTCAATGAGCTGAACGAGAGGATACTTCGCGAATTTTTCGATCCAGTATTCGAAATCGTCAAACGCCAGCCGCAGTTTTTCGCCCTGCACAAGCTGAACGATGCGCCCGCCCAGCAGATCAATCGAAGGAATCAGCATGGCAGCCTCACGGGAACGCCCGCCTGCGCAAGCTCTTCTTTAAGTGAGCGAGCGCTGGATACGCCGAAGTGAAAGATGCTTGCCGCAAGCGCGGCATCGGCCTTGCCGCGCGCAAAAACATCGGCGAAGTGCGCCACCGTGCCCGCGCCGCCCGATGCGATGACGGGAATGCTGACGGCCTCACTTACGGCTGCGGTCAGGTCGCAATCGAAGCCGGCGCGTGTGCCGTCCGCGTCCATCGAGGTGAGCAGAATCTCACCCGCGCCGCGCTCTTCGGCCTCGCGCGCCCACTCCACCACGCGGCGGCCCGCGGGCTTGCGCCCACCCTGCACGAAGACCTGCGCCTCGCGCACCGGATCGGCAGCCGCAGGATCGCGCCGCGCGTCGATGGCGACCACCACTGCCTGCGCGCCAAAGCTGCGGCCAATGGCGCTGATCAACGTGGGGTCGGCAAGCGCCGCGGAGTTCACGCTGACCTTGTCTGCACCGGCTTCGAAGACCTGCCCGGCATCGCGCGCGGTGCGGATGCCGCCGCCGACACAGAAGGGAACGAAGAGCTCGCGCGCGGTGCGGCGCACGGTGTCGAGCAGCGTCTGGCGGCCCTCGTGCGTAGCAGTAATGTCGAGCAGCACAATCTCGTCCGCGCCTTCGCGTGCATGGCGTGCGGCCTGCGTCGCCGGGTCGCCGGCGTCGACGAGATCGACAAACTGGACGCCCTTGACCACGCGGCCGGCATGCACATCGAGGCAGGCAATGATGCGCTTGGTCAGCATGCGGCTCCCTCCGAGCTCCACGCGAGAAAATTGCGGAGGATTTTAAGGCCGGCCTCTCCCGATTTTTCCGGATGAAACTGCACGCCCATCACGTTACCGCGCTCGACGGCGGCAGTGAACGGTTCAATGTAGTGAGTGATGGCAGCGGCGTCGGCAGTGACGGGACCTTTGAAAGAGTGCGTAAAATAAACGAACTCTCCGGGCTCGACGCCTTGCAACAGCCGTGAGCCGCTGCGAACTTCGAGCGAATTCCAACCGACGTGAGGGATTTTTTCCGTGCCTTCGGTGAAGCGTGTACATTGCTCTGCGAAATGGCCGAGGCCAGGTTGTTGTAGAGCTTCAGTCGAGCCGGAGTAAAGCCACTGCATACCGACGCAGATGCCGAGAAACGGGACACCGCGCGCAATCGCGGCGCGTATTGCTGCAGTCAGGCCAGTCGAGTCAAGGCGCTCCGTCGCAGCGAAGTGGCCCACACCCGGAAGCACGATGCGCTCGGCTGACTCGACGATGGACAAATCGCCGTCCGTGACGACAGGGTCAGCCCCGAGATGGCGCAGAGCCTTGAGCACCGAGGTGAGATTGCCGGCTTTGTAGTCGATGACCGTGACGCGCATCAGAGCAGTCCCTTGGTGGATGGCAGCATTGCGCCAAGCTGCTTATCGCGTGAGCAGGCCACGCGCAGCGCCCGCGCAAATGCCTTGAAGATGGCCTCGATCTTGTGATGATTGGAGCGGCCGTACATGGTCCTCACATGAACGTTGGCGCGTGCGCCGCGTGCGAAGCCATCAAAGAAATCCGTAACCAGCTCGGTTTGCAGATCGCCGACCAGGTGCTTCCGCACTTTTGTGTCCACGGCGTATGCGGGCCGGCCACTGAGATCGACGGCGGCGATGACCAGCGTCTCGTCCATGGGCATGACGAAGTAGCCGGCGCGCAAAATACCGCGCTTGTCACCGAGCGCGCGATCGAAGGCTTCGCCCAGCGCAATGCCCACGTCTTCCACGGTGTGATGCTGGTCGACATCGAGGTCGCCGTCGCACTTGAGGTCGAGATCGAATGCTCCATGGCGCGTGAACAGCTCCAGCATGTGATCAAAGAATCGAATGCCTGTGGAGACTTGGTAGCGGCCCTGGCCTTCGATGGTGAGAGTCAGATCGATGCGTGTCTCCGCCGTGTGGCGCACGACAGTTGCGGAGCGCCTTTTTCCTGGAGTTGCTTTCGTCTTCCTGACGGTCATCTTGCCTCGCTTTCCGCGCGCAGCGCGGCGAGTGTCTGGTTGAGCGCCGTCCCAGCATGGCGCATCTGCTCGCGCGTGCCGATGGTGATGCGCACGCGGCCGTCACAGCCTGGATCGCTGGAGCGATCGCGTACCAGCACACCTGCTTTGCGCATGAGGCGAACAAACTCCGCATGCTGCGCGCCAATCTCTACCAGAATAAAGTTGGCGCGGCTGGGCCAGCGGCGTACCCTTGCGGCATCGAGCGCGGCTTCAAACTCGGCGCGCGCAGCCAGAACTTCGCTCACGTACCAGTCGAGATAAGCCGTGTCTTCAAGCGCGGGCGGCAGACAGGCGAGCGCAATGGAATTCACGCTGTACGGCGAAAGCATGCGCCGCACCCAGCGCATCATTCTGGCCGGGCCGGCCAGCAGGCCAAGCCGCAGCCCGGCGAGCCCGTAGGCCTTGGAGAAGGTGCGCGCGACAACGAGATTAGGCACCGCGCCGATGAGATCGATGATGGTTTCGCCGTGGAAGTGAAAGTACGCTTCATCCACGAGGATCACGGCATGCGGCGCGCTCCTGGCAAGCTGAAGAATCTGTGCGCGCGTAGCTACTGAGCCCGAAGGGCTGTTGGGGTTGGCGATGGCGATGATCTTGGTCTTCAGCGTGACGGCCGCGAGCAGCCGCTCGAAGGGAAATTGCAGATCGTCCGCTGCCTGCACGGTGACTACATGCGCATCCGTCGCCGAGGCGTAGACCTCGTACATGGTGTATGTGGGCACGGGCAGAAGGAGCTCGTCGCCGGCTTCGAGAAACGTTTCGAAGAGCACGTGAATAGCCTCATCCACGCCGTTTGTCAACGCGACCATTTCGGGAACGAGGCAGAGATGATCGGCAACGATGGCTTCGACCGGCTCGCGCTCGGGATAACGCGTGAGCGATCCAGCGGAGATTTGCGCAAGGACCTCACGCACCTTCGGCGAGCAGGCCAGCGTGTTCTCGTTGAAGTCCAGACGCAGCGCATCGCGGCCGCCAAGCGGAGGGTGATACTCCTTCATGGCCTGGACGCGCGCGCGCGGTGCGGGCGAAAGAGTTGCAGTTGCTTCAGGCACGGGACCTCCTCGCGTTCGAACGCGCGCGAATCGCTTCAGCGTGGCCGGTGAGGCCTTCAGCCTCTGCGAGCCGCGCAGCCTTCGAGCCCAGCGCGCGCAGGCCCTGCTGCGCATATTCCTGCACGGTAATCAGCTTGACGAAGTCGTTCACGCTCAGGCCGCCGCGCACGCGCGCCATGCCGCCGGTGGGCAGCGTGTGGTTAGGGCCGGAGATGTAGTCGCCCATGGGCTGCGAAGACCAGCGGCCCACGAAGACCGAGCCGGCGTTGGCGACCCAATCAAGATCGCGCGTTGTATCCACCGTCAGGTGCTCGGGGGCCAGGCGATTGGTGAGGTCGCGCGCTTCATCGGCGCTCGATGCGACGATTACCACGCCGTTGCGAGCGAGAGCTTCGCGCGCGGTGGGATTTGTGCGGCTGCGCTGCTTTGCTTCGGCAATGACTGCCCTGGCCAGCTCTTCGCGCGTGGTGACGAAGATGGCGAGCGCTTCAGGATCGTGCTCGGCCTGCGCGACCAGGTCGGATGCAATGTCGCTTGCGTTTCCTCGCTCGCTGGCGACCACGATCTCCGTGGGGCCGGCGAGCATGTCGATGGCGCAGTCGAATGCAACGAGCTTTTTGGCAGCGGTGACGTAGAGATTGCCAGGGCCGACGATTTTATCGACGCGTGCAAGCGTCGCGGTGCCGTAGGCCAGCGCGGCAATGGCGTGTGCGCCGCCAAGCCGATAGAACTCGGTGACACCAAGCAGGTGAGCGGCAGCCAGTGTCTCCGGCGCCGGCTTGGGCGAGACAACCACGATGCGCGCCACGCCCGCAACCTGCGCTGGAATGGCGGTCATGAGCAGCGTGGAGGGCAGCGGGTGACGGCCGCTGGGAACGTAGCAGCCTACTGAGCCGAGCGGCCGGACAAGCTGGCCCGTAGTCAGGCCTGCAACTGGAGAAAAATTCCACGAGCGCGGCAACTGGCGCTCGGCGAATCTGCGAATCTGCTTCGCGGCAGTAGAGAGAGCGTCGCGCAGCGCGGAGTCTAGGCCGTTCCATGCTTCGGCCATCTCTTCTCGTGTGACGCGCAGGGACTGCGGGCTCGGGAGTCTATCGAATTTTGTTGCGTAGCGGAGCAGCGCGCGGTCGCCTTGCTCGCGCACATCAGCCACGATGCGCGTAACGGCGGGCAGCACGCGGTCGAGCGAAGCGCTGCTGCGCTGCTCGAGCACGGCCAGCGTTGCGGCTGCGGCTTGTGCGCCTCGTTCTTTGGTGCGGATCAGCTTCATCGATCGTTTCTTTCCGTTTGCTATTGCTGGCGCGGAGTCCGAATTCCTGCTGTGCGGACCGGACTGGAGTCCGACGCTACAATACGACTTTGTTCAGCGGGTACTCCACGATGCCGGCGGCGCACGCTGCTTTCAGCCGCGGAATCACATCGCGCGCAGTGCTCTCGTCCACAATGGTGTTCACCGCGACCCACTCCGAGTCGCTCAACTGCGAGACGGTGGGCGAATTGAGCGCCGGCAGCACGGCAAGGACGGCGGCAAGATCGTCGCGCTTGACGTTGAGCATCAGGCCCACCTGTGACTGCGCGTCGATGGCGCCGCGCAGCATGGTGGCAAGCTGGTCGAGCTTCTGGCGCTTCCACTTGTCGGCAAGCGCCGGCTTGCTGGCGATCAGGTGCGTCTCGCTTTCCATTACGGTGTCGATAATTTTGAGATGATTGGCCTTAAGCGAGCTGCCCGTCTCGGTCACTTCGACAATCGCATCGGCGAGCATGGGCGGCTTGACCTCGGTCGCGCCCCAACTGAACTCGACTTTGACGTTCACGCCCTTGGCAGCAAAGTAGCGCTTGCTCACTTCCACGAGCTCGGTGGCGATGATCTTGCCTTCAAGGTCTTCGGCCTTTTCAAAATCGCTCGACTCAGGCACGGCAAGAACCCAGCGCACCTTGCGGCGGCTCTGCTTGGCATAGGTGAGCGTGGTTACGCTGGGCACGTCAAGGCCACTCTCCACCACCCAGTCAATGCCGGTGAGGCCGGCGTCGAGCACACCGTGATCCACGTAGCGCGCCATCTCCTGCGCGCGGATGAGCATGCACTCGATCTCTTTGTCGTCGATGGAAGGAAAATAGGAGCGGCCGTCGGCATAGATGTTCCACCCGGCGCGCTTGAAGAGCGCGATGGTGGCGTCCTGCAGGCTACCCTTGGGAATGCCGAGACGAAGTTTGTCAGCCACGGGCGGCCTCCGCTTTCTGCGCATCCATTTGGGTGTTGAGCGTGACGGGACGCGTGAAGCGGCTCACCGTGCCTTCGTGGCAAACCAGGCCGTCGCCTTCTACTTCCACGCGGAAGAGCAGCGTGTCGTTGTCGCAGTCGGTGGAGGCGGAAACCACGCGCAGGCGGTTGCCGCTGGTTTCGCCCTTCATCCACAGCTTCTGGCGGGTGCGGCTCCAGAAGGTGACAAAGCCGGTTTCGAGGGTTTTTGCATAGCTTGTGGGATTCAGAAATCCCAGCATCAACACTTCGCCGGTGCGCGCGTCCTGCACGATGCCGGGGACGAGCCCGTCCATTTTGTCAAAGTCGATCCGCTCCACGGTTTTAATCCTTGATTGAGATTTGTGGCACTAAAAAACCCGCTGGCGCTGGTCGCCGGCGGGGCTGGTGTGTGTTTCCCGATCTCTCTGGCCGATTAGCTCAGGCCATGGCAGTCCGCCGGCATGGAGTGTCCATGATGGTGGTGATGCCGATGATGGCGGCGGCTCTGCATCCATTACCAAGCTAAGGGCAAACCCCGGCGGGTGTCAAATGTTTTTGTTGCAGCCGTGCAGCGCCCGACGCAGAATGGAACGGTGCGTATGCGATGGATTCTAGTAGCGCTGGCCGCCGCCTTTGTGCTCTTGCCGCTTGCCATAACGCAGCAGCCGGCCTACAAGACGCGCGCAACGCCGCCGCCGGAAGCGCGCGTCGACGTCAATCATGCAACTGTCGATGAATTAATCAAGGTTCCCGGCATGACCCAGACGTGGGCGCAGCGCATCGTGCGATTCCGGCCCTATCGCACCAAGCAGGATCTGCTGGATCGCGGCGTGGTGACAAGCGAGGTTTACGACCGAATCAAGGATTATGTGATTGCGCACCGCGACAAGCAGTGAAGCATCCCACCCTTTCATTCGCCGTGGCGGACGAGAGGGTGGGGTACGGAAGCGTGAGCGCGGCGAAGCGCGTCAGCAGCCTTCGGGGACCGGCCGCTTGCGGGCAAAGCGCGCCAAGAGCGTGCTGAGGATGACGTAGAGCACGGGGATGAAGATCAGGTTGAGGATGGTGGAGAGCAGCATGCCGCCCACGATCGTGGTTCCCACCGAGCGCCGTCCCAGCGCGCCTGCGCCGGTGGCGAAGACCAGCGGAAGCACGCCGAGAATGAACGCGAACGAGGTCATGAGAATCGGACGCAGGCGCAGCTCTGCCGCTTCAATCGCGGCTTCCGTGATCGAGCGCCCCTGGCGGCGCAACTGCTCGGCAAACTCGACAATCAGAATCGAGTTCTTTGCCGAGAGGCCGATGAGCATCACAAGGCCGATCTGACAGTAGACGTCATCTGCAAAGCCGCGCAGCGCCACCAGTCCCAGCGCACCCAGAACGGCCATGGGCACCGCGAGCAGAATGATGAACGGCAGCGCAAAGCTCTCGTATTGCGCCGAGAGCGTGAGGTAGACGACGAGAATGCCAAGGCCGAAGATGATGATCGCCTTGCCGCTGGACTCGATCTCTTCGAGCGAGAGTCCCGTCCACTCGTAGCTCATGCCCTGCATCATGTTCTTCTTGGCCAGTTGCTCCATGGCCTTCAGCGCGTCGCCGGAGCTGACGCCGGGCTTCGGCTGCCCGTCAATCTCAGCCGAGCGGAAAAGGTTGTAGTGGTTGATGACCTGCGGCCCTGACGACTGCTCGATGGCGACCAGGTTGTCGAGCGAGATCATCTGTCCCGAGCCCGAGCGCACATAGAACCGGCGCAGATCGGCCGGCGTCATGCGGTCCTTCTGGTCAGCCTGCACGTACACGCGATACGAGCGGTTGTTGAAGTCGAAGTCGTTCACGTACTCCGAGCCCATGAACACGCTCAGCGTGGAGCTGATCTGATCCAGCGAGACGTTCATGGTCTTCGCCTTCTCGCGATCGATCGACACCAGCAACTGCGGATCATTCGAGGTGAAGCTGGTGTACAGGTTGGTGATCTTGTCCGACGCCATGCTTGCAGCCACAATCTGGTGCGCCACGCGATCCAGATCGCCCAGCGTATTCCGTCCCAGGTCTTGCAGCTCGAAGGCAAAACCGCCGTAGGTGCCAAGTCCCTGCACGGCCGGCGGCTCAACCAGCACCACCAGGCCCCCGGGCACTCCGAAGAGCTGCGGCGCAAGCTTGGCCTGAATCTCCGCAGCGGTGTGACCCGACCCTTCTTTCTTGCGCTCATCCTGCGATTTGAGCGGGACGAAGATGACGCCGAAGTTGGAGGAGCTGCCGCCGCTCAGGCTGAATCCCATTACGGCAAAGGTTCCGTAGACATCCTTGTTGCGCCGGATAAGCTCCGTGGCTCGCTCTGCCACTGCGCTGGTGTAACTCAGCGAGGCGCCCGGCGGCGTCTGCACAATGCACATCAGGTAGCTCTGGTCTTCAGAGGGCAGGAAGGCCGTAGGCACGTGCTGATACATGTACACCGTGGCTGCAAGCCCGGCCACAAACACCACCAGCAGCAGGTAGCTCAGGCGCAGCGCGCGATGGATGATCTTCGCGTAGGTTCTGGCCATCCAGCCGATGGCCGCGTCCGCTCCGTGAATGAAGCCGGCAAAGGTGCGCGAGATGGGCCGGATACGGAGAAAATCCAGTTGATGCGGGCGTTCTTCTTCACCGCGCAGAAACAGCGCCGCCAGGGCCGGCGAGAGCGTAAGTGCGTTGAATGCCGAGATGGCGATGGAGAACGCGATGGTGAGCGAAAACTGCCGGTACAGAATGCCGGTGGTGCCCGGAAAGAACGACACCGGCACGAACACCGAGATGAGCACCAGCGACGTGGCGATGACCGCGCTGGTTACCTCGCGCATGGCGTCCGAGGTGGCCTTGTGCGGATCGCAGTGTTCGGCGGCAATGTGCCGCTGCACGTTTTCGATGACTACGATCGCGTCATCGACGACGAGACCCGTGGCCAGCGTGATGCCGAACATGGTGAGCGCGTTGATAGAGAAGTCAAAGATCTTGATGAAGGCAAAGGTGCCGACAAGCGACACCGGAATGGTAACGGCCGGAATGATGGTGGCGCGCCAGTCGAGCAGGAAGAGAAAGATGACCGCGATCACGATGACGATGGCCGCGCCCAGCGTGGTCACGACTTCCCTGATCGAGTCGCCCACCACGGTCGTGGTGTCGAAGGGAATCACGTAGGTGAGGCCCGGCGGGAACGACTTGGACAGCTCGTCCAGCGCCGCCTTCGCGTCGCGGTCCACCTGCAGCGCATTGGCGTTGCTCAACTGCTGCACGCCTATGCCGATGGCGTCCTGGCCGTTAAAGCGCAGGTCGGCCGAGTACGTTTCGGCGCCCAGCTCGGCGTGGCCCACGTCTTTCAACTGGACAATACCCGAAGAATCGTTCTTGATGACAATGTTGTTGAACTGCGCCGGATCGGAAAGCCGGCCTACCACGCTCACCGTGATCTGGTACTTCTGCTGTGGATCGGAGGGCGGCTGCCCCACCTGGCCAGCCGGAATTTCGACGTTCTGCTCGGAGAGCGCATTCACCACGTCGGTGGCAGTGAGATTGCGCGCGGCCAGCTTGTCGGTGTCAAGCCAGATGCGCATGGCATACTTGCGCTCGCCGAAGATGAGCGCATCGCCCACGCCCGGAATACGCTTGAGCGCGTCCTTTACGTAGACGTCGACGTAGTTGCTGATGAACAGGTCAGAGTAGCGCCCGCCGGGCGAGATGAATGCAGCGGCGAAGACGAAATTCGAGTTCGCCTTGGTGATGGTGACACCGGTGTTCTTGACTTCCTGCGGCAGGCGGCCCTGCGCCGAGGCCACGCGGTTTTGTACGTCCACCGCAGCAATATTCAGGTCGTAGCCGGTGCGGAAGGTGGTGGTGATGGTGCTGGTTCCGTCGTTCGAGCTGGTCGACTGGATGTAGCGCATGCCCTCCACGCCGTTGATCTGCTCTTCCAGCGGGATGGTGACCGCCGATTCGACCACGCGCGCGTTGGCACCCACGTAATTGCTGGTCACGGTAACCTGCGGGGGCGCAAGCTGCGGATACAGTGAAACCGGCAGTGTGGGAATGCATACCGCGCCGGCAAGAATGATCAGCAGAGCACAGACAGTCGCAAACACCGGCCGGTGTATGAAAAAATCAACCACGAATCCCTCGCAGTTCTTCTCGTGCAGCTTGTGAAGGCTGACGGTCGGATGAAATTGTTCTTAGATTCCCGCTCCCGGAGCACCATTGGCTGAGGCTTGACCGGCCGCCGCGGCTGCAGGCGGCAGCGGCATGACGGGCGCGCCATCCATGAGAAACTGCGTGCCTGAGACAATGACCTTATCTCCGTTCTTCAAGCCGCTTTCCACCGCGTAATCATTGCCCACGGTGTCACCCACAGTGATCAAACGCTGCCGGGCCAGGTACTTTCCGCCCTGGTCTTCAGCCACGTAGACGAAGGCCTGCCCGCCCAGCCGGGAGACAGCCAGCACGGGAACAACGGCCATGGGCGCGGCGCTCCACACGATGCGCGCCTTGATAAGCTGCGCATTGCGCAGGCCAGATTTCGAGTCCACCGGAGCCTTCACCAGAATCCCCTGCAGATCGCTGTCCACCTGCGGCGAAATGAAATCGATCCTGGACTTTTCAAGCAGGTTGCCAGAGTTGTCGAGCAGATCCACGCCAAGGCCCATCTTCACCGCGGCGGCGCGCTCCGTGGGCACGTAGATGTAGGCCTCGAGGTTCTTGTTCTCATCCACCGTGGTCAGCACCGTGGCCGGCGACGCCAGTTGCGAAACGTAGTCGCCCACATGCACCGGGATATCGCCCACGATGCCGTCAAACGGCGCGCGGACCGTGTAGTAGCCCAGCAGTTGCTCCTGCGTCTTGCGCGACTCGACCGCCGACTCGTAATCAGCCTTCGAGTTCTGGTAAGCCTGCTGCGCCTGGTCAAAGGCATCGCGGCTGGTGACCCCGGCCTCGAACAGCTTGCGCTGGCGATCGAGCTCGATGGTGTTGTAGTCGTAGACAGCCTTCTTCTGCTGCTCGGTGGCGCGCTGCGAGTCGACCGTTGCCTGCTGTTGCCGCGGATCGATCACCATCAGCTCCTGGCCGGCCTTCACAAGGTCGCCGGACTTGACGCGAATCTCGGTCAGGATGCCGCTGACCTGCGGCATGATCGTGGCCGAGCGCCGGGATTTGATGGTAGCCACATAATCGCTGCTCTGCGGCACCGGCGCCATGGCGACTGAGACCGTCTGCACAGGCAGGGCCTGCATGCCGCCGCCGGCCGCTGCAACGGGCTTCTTCTGGCATCCGGTCGCGGCCAGGCCCGCGAGTATCAAACAACTTGTGGCGTAGGTGCGTTTCAGCGCGCGTTTGGTCACTCGACTCTTCCTTTGGCCGGGCGATTGGCCCCCGGCGCTTTCACGTGAAGGATATATGGATGAATGTTGCCAGATTAGGCAGCTTGTGCGGCTTCACCACCGTGTCTCTTCAACCTGCCACCCGGTACGGGGAACCCTCCGCACTCACCTGCGGACGATCTTTGCGCAAAACTCTTGGCTATCAGACGCCGGCGGCCGGCCTCGCGACGCAAATATTCCGCACCCAGCCCGCCGCGAGTCCTTCTCCCTGGGCAAAAAGTTTTCGCTGCCACCAGCTACCTGCAAGATTTTTATACGTCTTATGACCATCTGCAGTTCCGGGCGCCGGCCATGGCCGCCGCGCCGGGGATTCGCCTGTTGCAGTACTCCGTAACTCCAAGCAGCACAACGGTTTCGGCCTTTGCCCGGCAAGCAGGCCTGCCCCACCCCAAAATCTCTGCGCGTGGGCAATCCGTCAACTCCCGGATCAAACCTCTCGGAATCCTGCTCCGGGAAGCAGCCGTGAGCGCGATGTATATCTCTAAGGACGCTGTGATTAAGCCTCTGTTCTAAAAGGGCACGACTTGAGTCACAATTATTCACTTGACAAAGGGTAACGATTATGGCAATATATTTTCATGCTGATCGTTTGCCATTTCCTTTCATCGGTTTCTCAGCGGGCGCAGCGGGCATCATGGCGCGCAAATCCCGCTTGATGCTTGCAACCAGCTTGCGAGTGGGGACCTTCTGGAGCGGCGATTTCTCTTTGAGAGGTTTAGGCATGACACTCCCTGAATTGACGACACAGTTTTCGACCGATGATCGTTGCCGCGAGCTTCTGGAGAGGCTTCGCTGGCCGGAAGGCGTTACCTGCCCGCGCTGCAAGGATCGGCGTGTATCTCGCATGGCTGATTATGCCCGCTTCGAGTGCGTTGGATGCGAGTACCAGTTCACCGTCACCGCCGGAACAATCTTCCACGATTCCCACCTGCCGCTGCCGATATGGTTTCTGGCTGTGATGCTGATTGCTGAGGCCAAGAAAGGCATGAGCGCCATGCAACTCAAACGGACGCTCTGGGGACAGAATAAGGGTTCTTACAAGACGGCGTGGTATCTGTGCCATCGTATCCGTGCGGCAATGGCGAATGCAGACAAACCAATGCTCTACGGGACGGTAGAGGTCGATGAAACCTACATTGGCGGCAGGCAGCGCGGTTTCCAAGACAAACCTGGGCATGGGCGCAGCACAAAGCAGATCGTGGTCGGCATCAGGCAACGTGGCGGCGAGACTCGTTTCTTCCATGCTGCGGATGCAAAGAGTGGAACGCTGGCACAGTACATCAGAGAGAACGTGAGTGAAGATGTAGACGTGATCGTGACCGATGAATACAACGCTTATCCTGCGGCCATGAAGATGCTGGACAAAACCGACCGCCACAAGACTATCAAGCACAAAGCCAAGGTCTACGTGGACGGAGATGTGTATACCAACACCATTGAGTCCGCGTTCTCTCTGCTCAAGCGAGGCCTCATTGGTTCGTGGCACAAAATCTCGGCAAAACATCTTGAATCCTACCTGGAAGAAATGGAATTCCGGTTCAACCGGCGCCATTCCAAAGACCTCTTCGTTGACACGTTGCGCCACATGGTCACCGCTGATCCTTTGACGTTTGAGAATCTGACAGCATGATGGAGAGAGTTTATTTGGGAGCCTCTACGCCGATAGCGATGAATCTCGGTTCGCTGAACACTTTCGTTGTTCCGTCTTTGTCCTTTCCCCAAACCAATCCCTGAAATTTCCATACTTTTCCGCTTTCTGTATCCAGCAGGAAAACTTCGCGTGTCGGGGCATCTTGTCCCTGTCCGTTCGGTTCATCTACTGTCGCATCCTGCATTTGAAAGTGGGCGTTTGTGGGTGCGACAGAGGCAATAACTGCCCTATGTTCAAACGGGGCAATTGACAAGCCTGCAAGCAGGCCGAATACGCCAGCAATCATGAATTTCCAGTTCATATTTCTCCTTCCGAGGTCCTTTCATCATTCGATGGGATTATCCAGTGTTCCTGGAGGAAGCCCAAGCCGATAGAATTGCTTTGGGCCATACTGTCGAAATTTTCTATCTAGGAACTTGAATCCTTTTTCGCTTACGCGGCAATAGGCAATTTCCCCGCCTCTCTTGGGGGGCAACAAAACCGAAAGTGCGTGTTGATTTCCTACACCTGGAGCCTTTGACCCTAACCTAGCGGCCTCATAGACGGCATAAAGTGCATGGCCTATTGGCAAATCTCCCTCATGCTCCCGTTGAAAGAGAACAGACTCAGCAATGTCACAACCACTTCCTATGGCTGCAAACTGTTCGCACACTTCTATTGAACAATCACCATCTACCTTAAAAATTTGCGCTTCTCCGTCTAAGAAAGTGCAAAGTATCAATTGACAATCCAGTTCTAAATCTTCAATGTTGGAAACGATGTCGGCAAACTTTTTCTCAGGCAATCGTTCCTTTCCTGTAGCGAGGAATTCCTTGTAGGTAATTCCTAGAAGTTTCCCAACGTAGGCGTTAGCCACTTTATTCTTTTGTAGAATGAGGGGGCGTCTTACATGATCGACAATGTTGGTATTTGTGAGTTCTATGTTCTTGCCCTTGAAGGCAGTGAAATACCGAGCATAGGTGTTGACCAATTCAATGGCGCTAGACACGGTGCCGGCAATCAATACCGCCCATTCATCTTGCACCCAATAGAGCTTGTCTTGTATTTCTGCACTGAATGATGGATTCTCAACTCTCCAATCGGAAGAGACGACGATCCGAGGCTTTCCCTTGGACTGGCAAGCAGCGGCTATGCAAAGTGTCACAGATTCCCTCCATACAGGAATCCGTCTTTTCTTGTGACGGATCGGCTTTGGTGTCATTGGGCACCTCCACGCAACCCTTCGTCAAGTGGATAATCTTTACTTGAGTCGTGCCATAACCAGCCTCGAATCAGCGGGGCTTCAGCCCCTGAGGGATGGTTTTTCTGCATCGACCCCTTATTCAGAGCTTCCCTAAACTATACAAAATAAATATGATTTAGGATAAAATCAGGGTGAATGTGCCTGCTTGGGAGACGGGCAAGATTGCGCTCCCTTCCCTGGTGGTCGCGTCAACTGCAGGGCAGTGGCTCCGAGATTCATCCACTCTGGTTTCGCTGTTCAAAGTAGAGATCGACGATTTTCCCGGCAGGACCGTCCGCGAGATTGTCTCTTCAGTGAACGCAGACCCTTCGACATGCTCCAACCCGCTGCCACCGGCGAGCCCGGCCAGCCGTTTTTTGACACCCATTTTGCGAGTTGATAGCCTCTAAAGAGAGGACATGGCCATCGCAGGCCCTGTCTACCTATTTAAAGCTTGTCCCCGTCGTCTAGCCCGGCCTAGGACACCGCCCTTTCACGGCGATAACACGGGTTCAAATCCCGTCGGGGACGCCAACAAAACAAACAACTTAAAAATTAACACCCAATTCCTGGGACCACCTCGGGACCACTTGCCTATAGGCAACTTTCGAAGTCCGTTTGTTCCTATGGACGGTGCGCTCTTCCTCTTGCTCATCGAGCCTCGCCTTCGGAGAATTCACGAGTTGGATTGCAGACTTGTCTAGGCTCTTGGAAATGCGCGAATGCGCACGCCCGCTTGAACACAGCAGTGGCGGCGTTCGCCAGAGCGAAGGCGCGCGCCGAGGTTTACGGGCGCGACCGAACTTGCATCCCGCGAGTTAAACTCGTTATTCAACCCGCCATCAGACCCTCGCCCTCAATCCATATTCAAAAACGCGCCAAAACGGCTAAGCAATGGCAATCAACTCACCATTGAAAACCTCTCGTGTTCTGCTAGTGTGCCCGGACTTGATGACCATTCGGAAGCGTTTTTGAGATTCGGAAATGCGCCTAAGTGCCGTTGAGAAGCTTGGGACGCTGCTTCAATCCCAGCTAAGAGCTACGCGATATCGAGCAATTGCGTCTGCGCCCCGACGCGTAACCAAAACTACGATCTAGAATAGACAGAATCGCCGTTGAGTCATCTTTTGGAGAATCAGCAGTATGACTGCATTGAATAACCTCCTGCTTCAGGAGAATCTCCACATGGCGTGGGCGAAGGTCAGACGGTATTACATCACAACCGATGCCTGGTATGACGAACTCGCGGTAGCAGAATTTGAAGCGAATCTGTCCAACAATCGGACTCTGACTACAGTTGGACGAGATCTGATTGGTAAATGTCAGGTGCAACCTGTGGCGATGGGGTACACACCCTGAGAAGCTCGCGGCCCCGATGGGGTCGTGTCAACATAGCGAATTGTCGATTAAGATGTGTAGCGACCTAAAACATAAGGGCCGCCATCTCATTCTCATCTCTTCCCTAAATATCTAAGTAAGGACTGCTGCACCCAATGCGACCAGTTGCGTCGTGAAACAACGCTCACGTTTGAGCAAGATTTGCCGATATCAAGCCTTTGATGTTGGCGTTTACGCGATCTTTAATACCGAGACCTTGTAAATGAATAAAACCGAGGTGTGTCGTCGGCCGGGATGGACCGGCGGACGCGTGGAAAAATTTCTGATTGTCGAGCATAGGCACTTCCGCCATGGCCGCTATGGGGATTACGAGGAATATGAGTATAGCCTGCCTCAGATCTTGGAGGCGGAAAAGTCTCCTGCGTGGCGCAAGGCGGTGGCAAAGTACCTGGCGGTTCCAATCGAGGATCTGAACCTCCGGATCGCAGAACTCTTAGCCAGCCGGGAGGCTAGCCAAGTCGCAGCTGAAGCAAGCCTTGCGAAATTATGCGAGGAATGGGAAGCGAAAGACAAAGCAAAAGCGGCGAAGTTCGAAGCGGAACAGTTAGAACTCGAGAGGTTAGCCGAATCTGTCAGGGGCGGACTCCGCCGCATAGGGTTCCGGCATCCGCTATCGGATGGTTGGCGCACATTTGAGGTTGTCGAAGTTTTGGAATACGTAGATTTTGCTGATCGGCACGGGAGAATCAACGGCGACTACATCAGGGAGTTCTATCGACTTTGGTCTGCAGGCTCTGGTTATTGTAATCGGAAAGGTGTTTTGCGTCGCATTATTGCGCCTTTCAAGAAACGCCTGATGCGCATTCTTCTACATTTGGCCCGGCGCGGCAGATGGGTATACGGCGTCGGATCAGACGGTGCGCAGAAGAAGGTCCTCTTTATTGATACGCCAACGGGACAAGTGAGCTTCCACCTGATGCCCTACGAGGGTGAGGGCTATCCCAAATATCCGGGTACCTGGTCTGGCGTTCGCAACTCCGACCAAATTCTGATTGAACTCCTCGACTCCTGCCCCGGACGCGCGCGCTTGAATGCAATTCCATCTGCCACTCGGCTCTAAACAGATGTGAGCCTGACCAACGAACCAAAGCAGATCTTGAAATCCCTAAGCCGCGCGCCCCAGTCAATCTGACAGCAGGCGGAAAAATAGACGCAGTTCAACGCAGCCTTTCCGGTATCCACTCAGGTGTCTTAGCGAGCCGCCGGTTGATTCGTCACGGCTGCCGCCGCGACCACCTCAGGGCTACTTTGCCCTAGGCAGCTTTTGTAATCAGTTTTCTCTGCCGCGCAGGGCGCTTCGATTGTCTGCGCACTGGCTTCTTTTTCCTCGTTGCAGGCCGGTGCAGTTTTGTGGCGATGCGCTTTTGCGCACGCCGCTCGTCCCCCATCTGCGCCTGCGAGTAGGTGTCCAGAGTGATCTTCGAGCTGGCCTGTCGCAGAAGCTCCTGAACCACCTTCAGGTTTTCGTTATTCGCAGTAAGAAGCGTTGTAAACGTGTGACGAAATGTGTGCCATGATACCCGTTTCCTGATCCCCAATCGCTCAACGAGCGGTTGGATGTGATACTGCATGACCTTCGAGAGCCAGAGCGGCTGCTTGCCGCGTTTCTCACCCGCTCGAGCGCTGTCAGTAGCAAATACCCAATCCTCAGGAAGCCTGTAACGCGTAACACGATACCAAGCCAAAAGGTCCTTAGCAGTGTAGTTATCAATCGGC
This sequence comes from Acidobacteriaceae bacterium, assembly GCA_030038195.1. GTDB lineage: Bacteria > Acidobacteriota > Terriglobia > Terriglobales > Acidobacteriaceae > Telmatobacter. The sequence continues at coordinate 4,139 of JASHPJ010000132.1, read as the reverse complement.
ACCGGCTTAGCGGAGACTTCGGTCTTGCATCGGCCGGTAACCTGATCGACCACTGAGCGGCGGATTCTCAGCACAAGACGTTTGAAGTCTACGTCCTTCCATTTCAAGCCAGCGAGTTCGCCGCGACGAATTCCGGTGATCATGTCGGTCGAAATAAGGGCCCGCTCACGAATGGACAGCTTGGAAAGAATCAGACGCATCTCCGCCACGGTTAGAACGGCAGGTGATTTTTTGCGTTTCCCGCTCTGGCGCACTCCGGCCTTGCGTCCCGGCCCGCTGATCGGGTTCTTGGTGTAAAGTTCCCAGCGGATCGCATGATTGAAGAGCACGCTCATCAGATTGCGAATTTTGGCTTTGGTTCCGGGCGCCAGCCGCTTGCGTTTCTCTTTTTTCTTCTTCTTTCTCTGTGTACTCGACTGGACGGCCGCCTGCGGCTGCTCTTGCCTCTTCCGCGGTTTCTTTTTGAGCGAATGAAGCCATTTTTCGACCTGGCCGGCGACGATATGTGCAAGTGGAACCTTTGACCAGCGGGGCTCAATCCAGGACCTTAAGACGCTTTCGTATCTTGTGCGAGTCGACCATGCACGTTCATCAGGTTCAAGATCGTCGTCCTCGTCCCCATCCTCGTCTTCATTGTCATCCTCATCATCGTTCTCGTCTTCATCATCCTCCTCCTGGTCTGATTCCTCCTCGTCTCCCTCTTGGGATTCATCCACACTCTCATCCAGCTCGGGCGTTCCCCAGAGTTCGACCTCGCGGAAGTGGGCAATCAGGTCTCCCATGGTGACGACCTCCAGGGGCCCGGGCCGTTTTGCCTCTACAGCCAGAAGCCAGGGAGCGACAATCTCTGCCGCTCTTTCACGGGACATGGAGTCGACCTTGCCTACTTCTTTCTTGCGGCGAATCCTTGTGCCATCGGGTAAGATCTCCCAGAACCTGAAGACATAGCAAGGATCTCCACTGCCGTTCCTAATTACGCAAAGCTTGCCACTATCAATAGCCAATTGAGCGAAGCCCCTTTCCGCAGACCCGCGTTTAGATATAGATTTGTCCAGGTCCTCGCTGACCTTGGCCCTGCGCGCTGTAGGTGTTCGTTCGTGACAGCATGGCTGCCCGCACTTCCGAAAGCAGAAACCTCCAGTACATGCGCTTTCCAATAACGTGCAGCGGATGAGCTGGAAGGTACCCCAGGCGTGCATAGCGCACCGCTGTCTCCGGATCGATATCGAGGAACTCTGCCACGACCTCCGGTCCGACGAAGGGTTCCAGTTCCTGCGGCTCGAATCGTCTGCAGCTCTGGCAGTCCGGCCCCTGTAACTTACCGGTGCCGCAGCTCGGTTTGCGTCTCCGGTCCTTGCACTCTGTTCTCCCAGATTTTTCCGGGGACCTGCTGTTCGAGCCACGCGATTTGCGGCTCTTTGCCCGCGCTGAAGGCCCGCTTGAGCCACCCGAAATGTGCTGCTTTCCTGGCATCCACCCTGACGATACCGGAAAGCAAAATCAAACAAAATGCGTCCCGCGCAAAATCTGCAGGGCCTCGGAAGAAATCTTCGATGGTACTCAATCTTTGAAACTATCGGCCAAGGGCACCGTAATCGGAGTGAGATGAATCAGGTCCTAGGCGCTCAGACGGACATATCGCAGAGGAACGCCGCGGCTATGAGAAAATGGGAACCCGTCTGCTACAAGCACTCGAAGATGTTCTCTGCGATCTCAGCTGCCATGTCTGGGACGGGGTCCGCGTCAGGATCCCATAACTCAGGATCCAGATACTCGTCTTGCTCAACTTGTGTGTCGAGCGAGTCGTCATCCAGAAAGTCGGCGGCGCAGCCGCCGTTCCGTTCGATCAGTCTGTTGACAACACCAGCAGCCAATCGAAGCTGAAGTGCAGAAGCGAAGCACTCTTCTTCCTCTCCTGCTTCGCGAACCTTCCACCCGGAATCCATCATGGCCATCCAACGTTCCTTTCCGCGACCGGCGCCTTACATCACCGATCCAATACCGATGTTGGCACGAAACGTTTGAGCGACCGCGGCGAATTATCGATGCAGTGTTTCGAATTCCGCACGTAGCCTGCCTACGTGAAGAAGATGTTGAAGCACGCGCTCCTCATGGATCGGCCTTGTCACGGGTTGGAGCCGGGAAGCATGTACTCTCCGCCGGCTTCCCGTGTCAGGGTTTTCAACCGTGCTCTCTATCGTTGATTTGGCGGACCCTTTCCGAGGCGGATGTAAAGACACTCGGCACCTAAGGCCGTCAGGATCCTGGCTAGTGTGGAGAGACTTGGTGCGCACGCATCGGACTCAAAGCGGCTCAAGCTGCTTCGCGGCACCCGAGCTTTTGAAGAAACGCTGGCCTGACTCCTGCCTTGCCGAAGGCGCATCGCTCTAAGTGTCGGTCCAACCTTCAGCGCTGGACTTTGACGGTGATCTGAAGTGTCTGCGTGAACGCACAGGGGGACCTCAATCAATGAGAATCCCAGTTTGGCTTGGCATTTTCGGCAATGGCCAGAGACAGGAACCCACTGCCGCAGCCCGCAGGAGATGCAACGAACTACAGTCATAATGTCCTCACGAATGAGAGAAGGAAGAGGGATTGGCGAGCAGCTCTGTTCAATAAGGCTGTACCGGCGGCCTGAGGAGGGTTTCGAACGCAGGAAGCAGTGGCGCGGAGGGATCCACGTAGCTGAGTTCGAACTCTTGTTCCTTCGGTCCAGAAGGTACTCGCGAGGGTGGAATGAGGACAGGCGACTGCCAGTGAACGCCGTTGTACCAGCCCCGCGACATGCTGCGGCCGGGCGGAATCGAGAAGAGCGCGAAAGCTCTCGTTGGCGCCCTGAAGTGCAGGGTGCGCTCGAACACTTGGTATTCGCCGGGGCGACAGAAGAGTTTGTAGGGCGTTATGTATACGCTGAACTCAAGCGCAACGATGCCCGACGCGCAAGGATCGAGCAGCCAGTTAGCCTCGTTGCCATAGGAGCGCCACCAGTATTCGATCTGCGCAGGTTCCCGAGAGGGCACGCCGACACGCGCCGCGGTCGGCGCAAAAGGCGAGCGCGCGAGTTGTGGTTGGATGAGGCCGCCCTTTTGTAGGATGAGATCGAGAGCGGGCGGAAGATCGCCGCGGTCGGACGCAACAGCATTGCCATCCCTGGCTGCGGACTGCGCGCGCTGCCGGTTCTCGGCGACCTCGGCAAGATAGGAATCGATATCCAAGATCATTTGTCTCCTCAAAACAAGAAGGCTGCGGCGCGAGGGGCGCAGCAGCCTTGATGTGGTTTGATTTGCCGGGGTCGAATTGGATGGGTCGCCGGCTAACGGATCCGGCGATCACGAGGATCGGTGTGGATGCCCAGCTCCACGCTGGGCACGCTCATCCCGGTGCGGCCACTACCGGCCCGATCTCGACGCCCTCGCGAAGGCCATCGCCAGCACGAGCCCGATCGCCACGTCGTGCAGGTAGAACAGGATCGCGGCGGCGATCATCATCCAGACCGCGGTCATGCTGTGGCCCCAGTGAGCGCCGATGGCCCACCCGATCGCCAGGGCAGCGCCGGTGTAGGCCGTCATCATGAATGGATTTGCGAAACTGACGGTGAAGTTCATGAACCACTCCTTTCGTCTGACAATTGCGAGTCTTCCAGCCTGCTGAGCGGGTCAGTCGGCAGGGCATGTGAGTTCGTGCGGATCCGGAATTTCCGGAATAGCCATTGAAACGATTAGGCCGCCGGGCGATGAGCGCGGCGGCCTGCGTTGCGGTTGGTGTGGTGCACGGGCTTCGCACGAGGTTCATGAGACTTGCCGTGCATTGTTTGAATTTGGGACAGTTTTCGGGCTAGGCGAGGTCTGAGGGCCGATAACGCTCTTTTCCCGGCCGTCAGCGTCGTGATTTGAATCACAGGCCCAGGCGCGACGACGCGTTGGCGCGGAGCCGATCGGCATCGCGGATGTAGCGACGGACCATATCGACATATAAGCGAGCAGAAAATAAAGGGCTTGTCATCCTGAGCGAAGCAGGTGCGATTTTTTGCACCTGCGGAGTCGAAGGATCTGCGGTTGCTTTCCGTCATTCCCCGCGTACTACGCCCGATTTCCGGCCTTTCTTGCCAAGCCTATATGTCGATACGGCCTAGTATCGTA